>NZ_JALLIO010000019.1:0-626 GCF_023242305.1 Curtobacterium sp. MWU13-2055 | reverse complement strand
CCCTCACCGCCATCCAGAAGGTCAACAACACCGAGATCGACCGCACGACCATCACCGCGACGATCGTCGAGGGCGGCACCCTCGTCCCGATCGCGCAGGGTCCGATCGACCTCACCCGGGACGGAACCACGAAGGTCCCCTTCGTCGTGCAGAACAACGAGACCCGCACGGGCACCAAGGGCACGGTCGTCCTCACCGCCCCTGCAGGCACCACCTTCCCGGCGCAGGCCACCGCGGGCGGTGAATGGCGAGTGGTCGGGGCCAGCGACTGGTCGTCCTCACGGGCGATTCCGCTGACGAACGGTCGACTCTCCAACGACAACAAGACGCTGACGTTCGACGTCGACTGGCCCGCCAGCCACGCTGAACGCGAGCAGTACCGGTTCATGATCAACGTCACCACCCCCGCGAACGCTGCCGGTGGCGACAGCTCCATGGGCTTCGTCTTCGCCGGCACCAGTAACAAGGGCGCTTACCGTGCCGAGGGTTCCACGTCGACCAAGCTGAGTACCGCGCTCACGGCGAAGGTCGACTCCGTCGACCACATCGCCAAGACCGCCACCGTCTCCGGCAAGGCGACCCCCGGCGCGAAGGTCTCCATCGGAAGCCAGGAAACCACCGCGAAC
>NZ_JALLIO010000018.1:0-694 GCF_023242305.1 Curtobacterium sp. MWU13-2055 | reverse complement strand
GATCACCATGCGCAAGAGCCTGAAGACCTCCATCACCCTCGCCACGACCGGCGCCCTCGTGCTCGGCGGTGCCGCGTTCGGCATCTCCTCCGCCCAGGCCTCGACCCCCCAGGTCCACACGGTCTCGTCGTCGTCGTCGAAGATCCCCGCACCGGTCGCCTCGGTCCCCGAGGTCCTCGGTGGTTCCACCGCCGTGAAGCTCGACTCCGGCTTCACCGACGCCCTCACCGCCCTCAAGCTCACCCCCGGCGTCTCCGGGGACGCGACCCTGGCGGACGGGTCGGTGTCGTTCCCGATCACCGCCGGGTCGGTCACGTACTGGTCGCCGGACGGCAACTACAAGCCCTACGTGCAGGGCCTGCTCAACCACGACGACTCCGGCCTGACCCTGAAGGCCGGCGACACCACCGTCACGCTCGAGAACTTCGTCGTGAACCCGGGCTCCTCCAAGCTCTACGGTGACGTCCTGGTCAACGGCAAGGTCGCCGCGTCCAACGCGTTCCTGTTCGAGCTCTGGGGCGGTTCCCTCAAGCCCCTCCAGCTCGAGGGCGACAACGCCATCCTGACCGGCACCACCGTCCACGTCTCCGAAGACGCCGCCGGCCTGCTGAACAAGACCTTCGGCACCGACGCCGTCAAGCGCGGCCTCCTCGTCGGCACCGCCACCATCACCGCACAGATCAAGTAACACCCC
>NZ_JALLIO010000017.1:0-803 GCF_023242305.1 Curtobacterium sp. MWU13-2055 | reverse complement strand
TCGCGGCGGGTGTCCGTTCGCGGTGCCGGTTCGTGAGCAGAAATGGTCGAGTACACGTGTGCGACCCGACCATTTCTGCTCACGAAGTGTCCCGTTCGGCTCCGTGGTCCTGCCACTCCTCGCTGCCTCGGTCAGTCGCGGTCTGGCGCCGGCCTCCCTCGATGACGAGCTCGACGTTCCCCCGCGAGTGGCGCTGACCCTTCGTGAGCACAAATGGTCGAGTGATGCCGAGCGCACCCGACCATTTCTGCTCCCGAAGCGGTGTGCGTGCGTGGCTGGGTGGTCGGGTGGGACAGGCCTCGGAGCCAGCGGCGCTCAGTGTCGAACCGTGGGTTGAAGGTGGCACGGGCCCAGGCGGGATACCCCCCATGGGGCGGCGGCTGTGAGCGCCTTCGAGTGTGCGACTCGGTTCGGGACGAAGTGGTCCACTCGCTTGCGGCCGCGCCTCGAGCCGGTCTGCGGGCTCGAGGGAGCCTGCCGAGCCGGCGGTGCCTACCGCGATGTGGATCCTGCTCACGGACGCCGCTCGCTGGTCCAAGGGGCGTTGTTCATGTGATGAGTGGCTGCCCGTTGCCCTGTGAGCGATCCCCTGAGCTGGGCGCGTCGTCGTGTTCGGCCTGCACGGGAGGGATGGGTACGACGTCGAAGTTCGCCATTCGGCTGCCGGGGGAGGATGCTGGTCCCGGAGTCCCGGAGTCCCGGAGTCCCGGAGTCCCGGAGTCCCGGAGTCCCGGAGTCCCGGAGTCCCGGAGTCCCGGTGTCCCGGTGTCCCGGTGTCCCGGTGTCCCGGTGTCCCGGTGTCC
>NZ_JALLIO010000016.1:0-1230 GCF_023242305.1 Curtobacterium sp. MWU13-2055 | reverse complement strand
CCTTGGGTTCAAGGGGTGGTTGCAACACCTTGAGTGGTGAGGTGTTGGTGTGGGTCGTTGGCACACGCGTGAGGACAAGCGACGGTTCTGGGCTGCGTTGGCGGAGCTTGGGAGCACGACCCTGGCCGCGGCCGCGACTGGTGTGAACCGGTCGACGGCCGCGGACTGGGTCAGCCAGGCTGGCGGCATGCCGCCCGTGCTCGCTGCTCCGTCCGGTGTCCGGTTGTCGCTCGAGGAGCGTGAAGAGATCTGGTTTGGTCGGTCTCGGGGGCACTCGCTCCGGCAGATCGCTGCCCGGCTCGGTCGGGCACCATCGACGGTATCTCGTGAGCTGCGCAACGCGGGCCGGGGCGGGTATCGGCCCTCAACGGCGCAACGGATCGTTGATCAGCGGCGGGCCCGACCAAAACCACGCAAGCTCGCCATCAACGGTCGGCTCCGGGACTACGTGCAGACTGGGTTGGAAGCGGACCGTTCACCGGAGCAAATCATGCTCCGGCTGCGGCGGGACTTCCCACACGATCCGGAGATGCGGGTGTCGCACGAGACGATCTACCAGGCCCTGTATGTCGAGGGCCGTGGTGGGGTGAAACGCGAACTCCAGGTCGCGTTGCGCACCGGGCGGACGCTGCGCCGGCCGCGGGGGCGGGAACAGCGTCGGTCGCGGGCGGACATGCTCGAAATGGTCTCGATCGCGGATCGACCCGCCGAGGTCGAGGGTCGTCTGGTCCCCGGGCATTGGGAAGGGGACTTGATCGTTGGGAAGGACTCGGGTTCCGCGATCGGCACCCTGGTCGAACGCACCACCGGGTTCGTGATGCTGCTCCACCTGCCGACTAAGCACGGCGCTGCCGAGGTGCGAGATCAGATGATCACCGCGATCGGGAAGATGCCCGAGATGCTCCGCAAGTCGGTCACCTGGGACCAGGGCATCGAGATGGCGTCCCACAAGCAGATCAGCATCGCGACCGGGATCGAGATCTACTTCTGCGACCCTCACTCGCCCTGGCAGCGCGGCTCGAACGAGAACACGAACGGGCTGCTGCGGCAGTACTTCCCGAAGGGACAGGACCTGTCCGTGTTCCCCGCGGACTACCTCGACTACATCGCCGACAAGCTCAACAACCGACCACGCAAACGCCTCGACGCCATGACGCCGAGAGAAGCTCTCGACGAGCTACTCTCGGCGTCACTGACAGGCGGTGTTGCACCGACCACTTGAATCCACCC
>NZ_JALLIO010000015.1:0-5377 GCF_023242305.1 Curtobacterium sp. MWU13-2055 | reverse complement strand
GGGTGTTGGGTCTGTATTTTTTTACGGAGAGTTTGATCCTGGCTCAGGACGAACGCTGGCGGCGTGCTTAACACATGCAAGTCGAACGATGATGCCCAGCTTGCTGGGTGGATTAGTGGCGAACGGGTGAGTAACACGTGAGTAACCTGCCCCTGACTCTGGGATAAGCGTTGGAAACGACGTCTAATACTGGATATGACTACCGGCCGCATGGTCTGGTGGTGGAAAGATTTTTTGGTTGGGGATGGACTCGCGGCCTATCAGCTTGTTGGTGAGGTAATGGCTCACCAAGGCGACGACGGGTAGCCGGCCTGAGAGGGTGACCGGCCACACTGGGACTGAGACACGGCCCAGACTCCTACGGGAGGCAGCAGTGGGGAATATTGCACAATGGGCGAAAGCCTGATGCAGCAACGCCGCGTGAGGGATGACGGCCTTCGGGTTGTAAACCTCTTTTAGTAGGGAAGAAGCGAAAGTGACGGTACCTGCAGAAAAAGCACCGGCTAACTACGTGCCAGCAGCCGCGGTAATACGTAGGGTGCAAGCGTTGTCCGGAATTATTGGGCGTAAAGAGCTCGTAGGCGGTTTGTCGCGTCTGCTGTGAAATCCCGAGGCTCAACCTCGGGCTTGCAGTGGGTACGGGCAGACTAGAGTGCGGTAGGGGAGATTGGAATTCCTGGTGTAGCGGTGGAATGCGCAGATATCAGGAGGAACACCGATGGCGAAGGCAGATCTCTGGGCCGTAACTGACGCTGAGGAGCGAAAGCATGGGGAGCGAACAGGATTAGATACCCTGGTAGTCCATGCCGTAAACGTTGGGCGCTAGATGTAGGGACCTTTCCACGGTTTCTGTGTCGTAGCTAACGCATTAAGCGCCCCGCCTGGGGAGTACGGCCGCAAGGCTAAAACTCAAAGGAATTGACGGGGGCCCGCACAAGCGGCGGAGCATGCGGATTAATTCGATGCAACGCGAAGAACCTTACCAAGGCTTGACATACACCGGAAACGGCCAGAGATGGTCGCCCCCTTGTGGTCGGTGTACAGGTGGTGCATGGTTGTCGTCAGCTCGTGTCGTGAGATGTTGGGTTAAGTCCCGCAACGAGCGCAACCCTCGTTCTATGTTGCCAGCGGGTTATGCCGGGGACTCATAGGAGACTGCCGGGGTCAACTCGGAGGAAGGTGGGGATGACGTCAAATCATCATGCCCCTTATGTCTTGGGCTTCACGCATGCTACAATGGCCGGTACAAAGGGCTGCGATACCGTAAGGTGGAGCGAATCCCAAAAAGCCGGTCTCAGTTCGGATTGAGGTCTGCAACTCGACCTCATGAAGTCGGAGTCGCTAGTAATCGCAGATCAGCAACGCTGCGGTGAATACGTTCCCGGGCCTTGTACACACCGCCCGTCAAGTCATGAAAGTCGGTAACACCCGAAGCCGGTGGCCTAACCCTTGTGGAAGGAGCCGTCGAAGGTGGGATCGGTGATTAGGACTAAGTCGTAACAAGGTAGCCGTACCGGAAGGTGCGGCTGGATCACCTCCTTTCTAAGGAGCATCTGGCCTCGTGTGCCCTTCGGGGTGGGCGTGGTCCAGGCGCCTGATTCGGACCGAACGTGTCCGACGGGTAGCTCATGGGTGGAACATTGACAGTGCAGTTGGGAGTGATGCTTCCGACCTCAGTACGCTCTGCTTGCAGGGTTGGGACGGGTTGGGGTGGAGCTGATCAGCTGGTGCACGTTGTTGGGTCCTGAGGGACCAGGCTTCCTGCTGACACGAGAGTGTCTGGCAGGGGTTGGGCCTACGGGTCCTTCGTCGGGCCGCATGAAGCACTGTCACTGGACGGTGGGGAGTGTGGTGCCGATCGTATGTTGAGAACTACACAGTGGACGCGAGCATCTTTGATTCGCGTCATCCAATCGACCGGGCACTTTTGGTGTTCGTGTTGTGGGTGATGACGGATCGCAATTTTAATCTTTGTGGTCAAGTTTCTAAGAGCAAACGGTGGATGCCTTGGCATCTGGAGCCGAAGAAGGACGTAGAAATCTGCGATAAGCCTCGGGGAGCTGATAATCGAGCCCTGATCCGAGGATTTCCGAATGGGGAAACCCCGCTGGGCGCTTTTGTGACCTGGTGACTCCCGCCTGAATATATAGGGCGGGTAGAGGGAACGTGGGGAAGTGAAACATCTCAGTACCCACAGGAAGAGAAAACAACATGTGATTCCGTGAGTAGTGGCGAGCGAAAGCGGATGAGGCTAAACCGATCATGTGTGATAGCCGGCGGGCGTTGCATGGTCGGGGTTGTGGGACACGTCACTCAGTTCTGCCGGACTGGGGCGGTTACAGCGCATCATAGTCGAACCGGTTTGAAAGCCGGGCCGTAGTGGGTGCCAGCCCCGTAGACGAAATGGTGTTATGGCCGGATGTGTATCCCAAGTAGCACGGGGCCCGAGAAATCCCGTGTGAATCTGTCAGGACCACCTGATAAGCCTAAATACTCCCAGATGACCGATAGCGGACAAGTACCGTGAGGGAAAGGTGAAAAGTACCCCGGGAGGGGAGTGAAATAGTACCTGAAACCGTTTGCTTACAAACCGTCGGAGCCTCCTTAGTAGGGGTGACGGCGTGCCTTTTGAAGAATGAGCCTGCGAGTTAGTGATATGTGGCGAGGTTAACCCGTGTGGGGCAGCCGTAGCGAAAGCGAGTCTGAATAGGGCGTTTGAGTCGCATGTTCTAGACCCGAAGCGAAGTGATCTATCCATGGCCAGGTTGAAGCGACGGTAAGACGTCGTGGAGGACCGAACCCACTTCAGTTGAAAATGGAGGGGATGAGCTGTGGATAGGGGTGAAAGGCCAATCAAACTTCGTGATAGCTGGTTCTCTCCGAAATGCATTTAGGTGCAGCGTTGCGTGTTTCTCGCCGGAGGTAGAGCTACTGGATGGCCGATGGGCCTCAACAGGTTACTGACGTCAGCCAAACTCCGAATGCCGGTGAGTGAGAGCGCAGCAGTGAGACGGTGGGGGATAAGCTTCATCGTCGAGAGGGAAACAACCCAGACTACCAACTAAGGTCCCTAAGCGTGTGCTAAGTGGGAAAGGATGTGGAGTTGCATAGACAACCAGGAGGTTGGCTTAGAAGCAGCCACCCTTGAAAGAGTGCGTAATAGCTCACTGGTCAAGTGATTCCGCGCCGACAATGTAACGGGGCTCAAGCACACCACCGAAGTTGTAGATTTCGCACACTAGACAAGCCTTCGTGGTTCAGTCGTGCGGAGTGGTAGGAGAGCGTCGTGTGGCGAGTGAAGCGGCGGAGTGATCCAGCCGTGGACGCTACACGAGTGAGAATGCAGGCATGAGTAGCGAAAGACGGGTGAGAAACCCGTCCTCCGAAAGACCAAGGGTTCCAGGGCCAGGTTAATCCGCCCTGGGTAAGTCGGGACCTAAGGCGAGGCCGACAGGCGTAGTCGATGGACAACGGGTTGATATTCCCGTACCGGCGAACAACCGCCCAAGCTAATCCAGTGGTGCTAAGAGTCCTAACCCGGATCAACCGGATCCCTTCGGGGTGATGGTGGCCGGTCTAACGCTCGACCCCATGCTGGTGCGGTTAGCGTATGAACAGGTGTGACGCAGGAAGGTAGCTGAGCCAGGCGATGGTATCCGTAAGGTGAACCTGGTGTAAGGATGTAGGGCTGACGATAGGCAAATCCGTCGTCTGTGTGCCTGAGATCCGACGCGTACCCGTAAGGGGAAATCAGTGATCCTATGCTGCCGAGAAAAGCATCGACGCGAGGTTGCAGCCGCCCGTACCCGAAACCGACTCAGGTGGTCAGGTAGAGAATACCAAGGAGATCGAGAGAATCGTGGTTAAGGAACTCGGCAAAATGCCCCCGTAACTTCGGGAGAAGGGGGGCCGGACACGTGACCGGACTTTGCTCCGTGAGCGTTGAAGGCCGCAGAGACCAGTGGGAAGCGACTGTTTACTAAAAACACAGGTCCGTGCGAAGTCGCAAGACGATGTATACGGACTGACGCCTGCCCGGTGCTGGAAGGTTAAGAGGAAGGGTTAGCCTTTGGGCGAAGCTCTGAATTTAAGCCCCAGTAAACGGCGGTGGTAACTATAACCATCCTAAGGTAGCGAAATTCCTTGTCGGGTAAGTTCCGACCTGCACGAATGGCGTAACGACTTCCCAGCTGTCTCAACCGCGAACTCGGCGAAATTGCACTACGAGTAAAGATGCTCGTTACGCGCAGCAGGACGGAAAGACCCCGTGACCTTTACTACAGTTTGGTATTGGTGTTCGGTGTGGCTTGTGTAGGATAGGTGGGAGACTGTGAAGCGGGCACGCTAGTGTTCGTGGAGTCATTGTTGAAATACCACTCTGGTCACTCTGGATGTCTAACGTAGGACCCTGATCGGGTTCATGGACAGTGCCTGATGGGTAGTTTAACTGGGGCGGTTGCCTCCCAAAGAGTAACGGAGGCGCCCAAAGGTTCCCTCAACCTGGTTGGCAATCAGGTGGCGAGTGTAAGTGCACAAGGGAGCTTGACTGTGAGACTGACAGGTCGAGCAGGGACGAAAGTCGGGACTAGTGATCCGGCAGTGGCTTGTGGAAGCGCTGTCGCTCAACGGATAAAAGGTACCTCGGGGATAACAGGCTGATCTTGCCCAAGAGTCCATATCGACGGCATGGTTTGGCACCTCGATGTCGGCTCGTCGCATCCTGGGGCTGGAGTAGGTCCCAAGGGTTGGGCTGTTCGCCCATTAAAGCGGTACGCGAGCTGGGTTTAGAACGTCGTGAGACAGTTCGGTCCCTATCCGCTGCGCGCGTTGGAAATTTGAGAAGATCTATCCCTAGTACGAGAGGACCGGGATGGACGAACCTCTGGTGTGTCAGTTGTTCTGCCAAGGGCACCGCTGATTAGCTACGTTCGGACCGGATAACCGCTGAAAGCATCTAAGCGGGAAGCCGTCTTCGAGATGAGATTTCCATGCACCTTGAGTGTGAGAGGCTCCCAGCAGACTACTGGGTTGATAGGCCGGATGTGGAAGCGGGGACTAACGACCCGTGGAGCTGACCGGTACTAATAAGCCGAAGACTTGATAACACACTGATTTCCGTGCACTTGTTGCACGGGCTCGCGTCCACTTTGTGGTTCCCGACAGACGATCGGGAATCAAACTGAATACACCGCTCTGCCCATTCGTGGGCAGCAGCCGGAACATGTTTGAGACCAGATTGATGGTCGAAAGTGTTCCGGTGGTCATAGCGAGAGGGAAACGCCCGGTCACATTCCGAACCCGGAAGCTAAGCCTCTCAGCGCCGATGGTACTGCAAGGGGGACCTTGTGGGAGAGTAGGACGCCGCCGGACTTAACGT
>NZ_JALLIO010000014.1:0-52481 GCF_023242305.1 Curtobacterium sp. MWU13-2055 | reverse complement strand
CGGCAAGGCGGCAGTCTGTCGCTTTGGCGGCACTGGTCGCGACCACGGACAGACGGGAGGCACGGTGCCAGCTGGCACCGTGCCTCCCGTCCGTTCATCCGCCCGTTCAGGGCGTCCGGTGCGCTATGCGCGCCCGCGGATGCTCCTGAGGAGCCAGCCGATGACGGCCAGGATGATGAGGACGATCCCGACCCACAGCAGGAACTTCAGCGCACCGACGAAGATGCCGCTGAAGAGCAGGACGAGGCCGACGATGATCGCGATGATCAGGAGTGCTGGCATTGAGGGGCTCCTTCCGGTGTACCTGGACGATCCCTGTACTGCGGAGACAGTACCCGGAATCAGCCGACGAGGTTCTGCACGAACACGTGCGGGGTGAAACCGGTCAGGTCGTTGATGCCCTCGCCCTGCCCGATGAGCTTGATCGGGATACCCGTCTTCTCCTGCACGCTGAGGACGAACCCGGCCTTCGCGGAGCCGTCGAGCTTGGTGATGACGAGGCCCGTGACCCCGGCGCCCTCGATGAACGCCTGCGCCTGGGCCAGGCCGTTCTGCCCGGTCGTGGCGTCGAGGACGAGCAGCACCTCGCTGATCTCGGTCTGCTTCTCGACGACGCGCTTGATCTTCGTGAGCTCGTCCATCAGGCCCGCCTTCGTGTGCAGGCGGCCGGCGGTGTCGATGACCACGATCTCGGTGTTGTCGCGGATCGCCTTCTCGACGGTCTGGTACGCCACCGAGGCGGGGTCCTGCCCGGGCTGCGATGGGCGGACGACGTCGACGCCAGCGCGCTCGGCCCAGGTCGCGACCTGCTCGACCGCGGCAGCACGGAAGGTGTCGGCCGCACCGACGAGGACCGTGCGGTCGTAGGTCTTCAGGAACTTGGCGAACTTGCCGATCGTCGTGGTCTTGCCGACGCCGTTCACGCCGACGACGAGCACGACGGCGGGCCGCGCGCTGAGCTTGAGCGTGGTGTCGAGCTTCGACAGCCGTTCCTCGAGCACCTCGCGCAGCATGCGCTGCAGGTCGGCCGGGTCGGTCGTGCCGTAGCGGTCGACGCGCGCGTGCAGGTCCTCGATGATCGCCTCGGAGATGTCCGGACCGAAGTCGGCGCCGATCAGCGCGGTCTCGAGGTCCTCCCACGTGGTCTCGTCGATCGTCTTGCGCTGGAAGAGGCCGCGCAGCCGTGAGGACAGTGACCAGGAACTCGCCATGCTCCCAGCTTAGAGCGCGGCGCATGTCCGCTGTGCCCGGTATGCTCGGTCTCACGAAGGGGAGTATTCCCTCTCGGTGACCCCGTCAGTACGGCCCGGAACGATCCGGACCCGGGGCGCCGGTCGTGCAGCACCGGTTCCGGTGCGACACGGCGGAAGAGACCTTCAGGCCTCGGCGTACCCGCACATCAGCGGCGCGCCCTACCTGAAGGAAACCGTGGACGTCCCACTCTTCGTCTGGCTCCTCACCATCGCAGGCATCCTCGCCCTGCTGGTGTTCGACTTCTACTCGCACGTGCGTACTCCGCACGTGCCGCACATCCGCGAATCCGCGTTCTGGTCCGTGTTCTACATCGGACTCGCGATCCTGTTCGGCTTCGGCATCCTGGTCTTCGGCGGCGGACAGGCCGGCGGGGAGTACTTCGCCGGGTGGCTCACCGAGAAGGCGCTGTCGGTCGACAACCTGTTCGTCTTCCTCATCATCATGACGAGCTTCGCCGTGCCGAAGGAGTTCCAGCAGAAGGTCCTGCTCGTCGGCGTCGCGATCGCCCTCGTCGCCCGAGGCATCTTCATCGCCCTCGGCGTCACGATCATCGAGAACTTCTCGTGGGTGTTCTACCTGTTCGGTGCGCTGCTGTTCTGGCTCGCGTGGTCGCAGGCCCGCAGCGGCAACGACCACGGCGGCGACGAGGGCGACTCCCGCCTGATCCGCATCCTGAAGCGCATCATCCCGACGTCGGACCACTACGACGGCGACCGCCTGACCACCAAGGTCGACGGCAAGCGCCTGTTCACCCCGATGCTGCTCGTCATGGTCGCGATCGGTCTGACCGACGTGCTGTTCGCGCTCGACTCGATCCCCGCGATCTTCGGGCTGACCCAGGACGCCTTCATCGTGTTCACCGCGAACGCGTTCTCGCTGCTCGGCCTGCGGCAGCTGTACTTCCTGATCGCCGGACTGCTCGAGCGCCTGATCTACCTCGGCCAGGGCCTCGCGGTCATCCTCGGCTTCATCGGTGTGAAGCTCGTCTTCCACGCCATGCACGTCAACGAGCTGCCGTTCATCAACGGTGGCGAGCACATCGAGTGGGCGCCGGAGATCCCGATCTGGTTCTCGCTGGGCTTCATCCTGCTGACCATCGCGGTCGCGACGACCGCCTCGCTGGTCGTCTCGAAGAAGCGCCAGGAGCGCGGGCTCACCCCGACGGGCGAGCCGAAGGAGTCGGTCGCGGCCGACGCGGAGTAAGCGTCACGCCCTGGACGGGCGGCAACACGGACGGGAGGCACGGTGCCAGCTGGCACCGTGCCTCCCGTCTGTCCGTGGTCGCGGCCAGAGCCGCGAAAGCGACAGATCTCGTCGCGGGCCCACGATCCTCTCCGCGAAAGCGACAGATTGCCGCGAACTGTTGGCGGAGATCTGTCGCTTTCGCGGCGCGCGACCGCAGCCAGCCAGCCAGCCAGCTACGCGACCGCGTCGGCGGGCTCGCGCTTCTGCACCCGCTGCCCGACGACGGCGGACACGCCGTCCTGCCGCATCGACACCCCGTACAGGGCGTCGGCGATCTCCATCGTGCGCTTCTGGTGCGTGATGACGATGAGCTGCGAGGACTCGCGGAGCCGCTCGAACACCGTCAGCAGGCGACCGAGGTTGGCGTCGTCGAGGGCGGCCTCGACCTCGTCCATGATGTAGAACGGCGACGGCCGCGCGGTGAAGATCGCGACGAGCAGCGCCACTGCGGCCAGGGACCGCTCGCCACCGGACAGCAGCGTCAGGCGGTCGATCTTCTTGCCGGCGGGCTTCACCTGCACGTCGATCCCGGTGCCGAGCAGGTCGGTCGGGTCGGTGAGGTTGATCGAGCCGGAGCCGCCCGGGAACAGGATCGGGAAGATGACGTCGAAGGCGTCCTTCGTGTCGTTGAACGCGGACTCGAAGATCGTCTGCATCTTCGTGTCGAGCTCGTCGATGATCGTCATCAGGTCGGTGCGGGTCTTCTGCAGGTCCTCGAGCTGCTCGGCGAGGAACGCGTGCCGCTGCTCCAGCGCCTGGAACTCCTCGAGCGCGAGCGGGTTCACCTTGCCGAGCCGGCCGAGGTCGCGTTCGGCGGCCTGCAGGCGGCGTTCCTGCTCGGCGCGGACGTACGGCACGGTCTCGACGTCGTCGGGGTCGACCTCGTCGGTGACGTCGAACTCGGGCAGGGCGGGGCCGCCGGGCAGGGTCGATTCGGCGTCGACGAGCGCCACCGAGTCGTCACCGGGGCTGGTGTCGAGGTCCGCCGTGCCGTCGTCGGGGGCGATGTCGGTGTCGGCATCGTCGACCGGCACCGTGTCGCTGTCGACCGGCACCGTGTCGCCGTCCGCCGGCACCGTGTCGCCGTCCGCCGGCTCGTCGAGGCCCGCCGCGGCAGCCGCCGCGCGCTCGGCGTCGCGGTGCTTCCGCGCGAGCACCCGCGGGTCCACCAGCACGTCGACCGGCACCGGCACGGTCGGCCCGTACTCGGTGACGAGCACGGCTTCGGTCAACCCGAGGTCGCTCAGCGCCCGGTCGAGCACGCCCGACACGTGCAGTTTCTTCTCGTAGATCTCCATCTCGAGCGAGTGCACGCCGTCGGTGATGGTCTGCAGCCGGTCGCGGAGCTCGCGCTCCTCGTTCCGGATCGCCTGCAGTTCGGTGTTGCGCTTCGACCGTTCGGACTCCTCGGTCGCGAGCTGCACGCGTGCCTCGGCCAACGACCGGTCGACGGCGCCCAGCACGGCCGGCAGGTCGGCGAGGACGGCTTCGGCGGTCTCGATCTGCCCGCGGCGGATCACCGCACGACGCGCTGCCTCCTCCGCCGCCGCGCGCTCGGCCTCGAGCTGCCGTTCGAGCTGGTCGGCGCGGTGCCGTTCGGCGCGGACACGCTCGCGCACGGTCTGCACCTGGATGCGCTGCTCGACCTCGGCGGCGCGTGCGGCCTCGAGTGCGTCCTGCAGGCCCGGACGCTCGGAGGCGTCGACGACGGGCCGCTCCTGCTCGGTGAACGCGCGAAGCGCCGCCTCGGCCTCTGCCAGAGCGGCGTCGACGACCTCGACGGCGCCGTCGGTCTCGGCGAGGGCGGCACGCAGGCGCTCGACCTCGGCCGCTGCGTTCTCGGCCTTCGCCCGCGTCGAGGCGCTGGCCCGGTCGTACTCGGCCGTCGCCTTCGCGTGCGCGCGGGATGCAGCGTCGGCTTCGTCCGCACGGCGGCGTGCGTCCTCGACGGCGGTGCGTGCTGCCTGGAGGCCCGTGGCTGCGTCCTCGGCGTCCGCCCTGATGGCGTCGCGTCGCGTCACGGCGTCGTCGCGCTCCGCGACAAGCTCGATCCGCGAGGTCACGCGCTCCCCGCCGCCGGTGACGCGGACGGCGCGCACGAGGTCACCGGACCGGGTGACGACCGTCGCGTGCGGGGCGGCGGCGAGCACGGCCTCCAGGTCGAGCGTGTCCGCGTTCGCGCCTTGGCCGTCGGCAGTCTCCGCGATCAGGGTGTTCCGCAGGATCGCGGCGATCGCCGGCGGGCCCTGCACGAGATCGAGGGCACGGCGGACGCCGGCCGGCAACGTGTCCGGCAGGTCCGTGGGGACGACCTCGGCGTCCGCGACGACGACGTCGATGCGACCGATGTCCGCGGAGCGGGCGTGGTCGACGGCGTCGAGCGCGACCGCGCGGTCATCAGCGAGGACGGCATCCGCGAGCCCGTCGAGCGCGACGGCGACGGCGCCCTCGAACCCGGGCGTCACCGTGAGCGCGTCGGCCAGGCGGCCGACGATGCCCGCACGTCCGGCGTCGATGAGCGCCTGCGAACCGTCGCGGACGTCGATCGACATGCCGAGCGCCGCGACCCGCGCGTCGAGGGCGTCCCGCTCGCGCTCGAGGGCGTGCAGCCGGTCGCGCTGCTCGTCGCGGGTGGCCTGGGCGGTCTCCAGCTGCGCACGAGCCGCCTGGAGCGTGGCGGCGAGGGCCTCGTCGTCGACGCCCTCGGACGGATCGGCACCGAGTTCGCTGAGGGCCGCGGTCGCACGCGCGGCGCGTTCGCCCGCCTCGGCGAGGGCCCGCTGGCGACGCTCACGGTCCGCCATCGTGGACCCGCGCTTCGACCGGGCCACGTCGACGGCGTTCGCGAGCCGCTGCGCCTCGAGGTCGTGCTGCGAGACGCGGGCGGCCTGCGCGGCGATGCGTTCGTCGAGGGCGTCGAGCGCGTCACGGGCGGCCTGCACCGCACGGGCGGTCTCGGCGGAGCCGCCCTGCATCTCGTCGGCGCGGGCGGCGAGCCGATCGGCCTCGGCACGGACACCGGCCACCCGCTCCGGGGTGATCGAGGGGCCCTGCTGCGGGGCGTCGGCCTGCTGCGCCAGGAACATCAGCCGCTGGTTCGCCAGGCTGGACAGCCCGCGCAGGCGCTCCTGCACGCTCTCCAGGCGGTGCACCACGGTCCGGGCGCGATCGACGTCGTCGCCGACCATGCTCTGCTCGACGTGCTGCTGGCGGACCCGGGTCTGGTCGAGTCGCTCGGTCAGGACGATGCGCTCGGACTTGCGGCCCGCCTCGACCTCCTGGTGGTCGTGCAGTTCGCGGCGCAGCCGGACGACGTCGTCGGCGAGGATACGGGCCTTGGCGTCCCGCGCGACGGCGGCGACGGACTGGGCCTTGCGCGCGACCTCGGCCTGGCGGCCGAGCGGCTTCAGCTGGCGCCGGATCTCGCCCGCCAGGTCGGACAGGCGGGTCAGGTTCGTCTGCATCGCGTCGAGCTTGCGGAGGGTCTTCTCCTTGCGGCGGCGGTGCTTCAGGATGCCGGCGGCTTCCTCGATGAAGCCGCGGCGGTCCTCCGGCGTGGCGTGCAGGACCTTGTCGAGCTGCCCCTGCCCGACGATGACGTGCATCTCGCGGCCGAGCCCGGTGTCGCTCAGGAGTTCCTGCACGTCGAGCAGCCGGCAGTTCTCGCCGTTGATGGCGTACTCGCTGCCGCCGTTGCGGAACAGCGTGCGCGCGATCGTCACCTCGGAGTAGTCGATCGGCAGCAGCCCGTCGGTGTTGTCGATCGTCAGCAGCACCTGGGCACGGCCGAGCGGCCCGCGGGTCGAGGTGCCCGCGAAGATGACGTCCTCCATCTTGCCGCCGCGCAGGGTCTTCGCCCCCTGCTCCCCCATCACCCAGGCCAGGGCGTCGACGACGTTGGACTTGCCCGAGCCGTTCGGGCCGACGATGCACGTGACGCCCGGCTCGAACGCGAACGTCGTCGGCTGCGCGAAGGACTTGAACCCCTTGATGGTCAGGCTCTTCAAGTACATGCGGTCTCCGGGTGTGCTCGCGCGTGCTGCGGCGGGGCCGCTGCTGGGCTGTGCTGCTGGGCGCCAGGCTAACGCGTGCGGGCGCGGGGACGCGGTTGGCACACGGGACAGATGTGGCTCGACCGGTTCATGAATGCCTCGCGCACGATCGTCGTGCCGCAGCGGGGGCAGGGCTTCCCCTGCTGTCCGTACACGTTCAGCCGCTGCGAGAAGTACCCGGACTGCCCGTTGACGTTGACGTACTGGGCGTCGAAGCTCGTCCCGCCGTCCTCGAGCGCACGCCGGAGGACACTGCGCACCTCGTGCAGCAGGCGTGCGAGGTCGGCACGGGTCAGCCGCTCGGCCGGTCGGTCGTAGTGCAGCTTCGCAGCCCAGAGGGACTCGTCGGCGTAGATGTTCCCGATGCCGCTCACGACGCCCTGGTCGAGCAGGATCCGCTTGATGCCGCTCGAACGCTTCCGGGCGATGGCGGTGAAGCGGTCGTCGTCGAACGCGGGGTCGAGCGGGTCGCGGGCGATGTGCGACACCTGCTGCGGCACGCTCCGGCGCCACACGGCGTCGGGGTCCGATGCGTCGACGTGCCCGGCGAACCCGGCGGGCGCGCCGTCCACCGTCGGCACCATCGCGTCGATCGCCATCGAGCCGAAGGTGCGCTGGTCGACGAACTCGAGCTCGACCGCGGGTTCGGCGGTGCCGTCGCGGTCGGTGCCGGCGGGTTGCACGTCGATGAGGATGCGGCGGTGCTTCGCCGCCGGTCGACCGCGGCCGAGCAGGATCTGGCCGCTCATGCCGAGGTGGGCGACGAGCGCTTCGGGCCGGTCGCCCTCGTGCTCGGGCTGCAACGGCATCCAGAGGAACTTGCCCCGACGGACCGCTGCGGCGATGGTGCGACCGGTCAGGCGGTCGGCGAAGTCCTCGGCCGGGCCGTCGTGCCGGGTGAGCGCTCGCTCGTCCACGACGTCGACGTGCAGCACCCGAGCGCCGCTGACCGCGGGTTCGAGGCCGGCGCGGACGACCTCGACCTCGGGGAGTTCGGGCACGCGGTCAGGCCGCTCGGCCGGACAGCCGGGTCCAGGCGTCGAGCGCCGCGGACATCTCGGCGGCCTTCTTGCTCGAGCCGGTGCCGACGGCGATGTCCTCGCCCTGCAGGACGACGGTCGCGCTGAAGGTCTTGTCGTGGTCCGGGCCGGTCTCGGTGACGCGGTAGGCCGGGTTGCCGAGCGACAGGCTCGCCGCGAGCTCCTGCAGGCTCGTCTTCGGGTCCATCGCGGCGCCGAAGCGGTCAGGGTCGATCATCAGCGGTTCGACCAGGCGGAGCACCAGGTCGGTCGCCGGGTCGGGGCCCGCGGACAGGTAGGTGGCACCGATGACGGCCTCGACGGTGTCGGCGAGGATCGACGACTTGTCGCGGCCGCCGGTCTGTTCCTCGCCCTTGCCGAGGCGCAGGTACTGGCCGAGCCCGATCATGCGGGCGATCTCGGCCAGCGCGACCGTCGACACCAGGCTGGCGCGGCGCTTCGCGAGGTCACCCTCGTCGAGGTCGGGGAAGGACCGGTAGAGCTTCACGGTCACGGCCTGGCCGAGGATCGAGTCGCCGAGGAACTCGAGGCGCTCGTTGTGCTTGATGCCCCCGTGCTCGTAGGCGTAGGAGCGGTGTGTCAGGGCGAGCTGGAGCAGCTCGAGGTCGATGTCGACCCCGAGCTGGCCCTGCAGACGAACGACGTCCGGCCCCACGGGGCGGGACCCCGTGGCGCCGGACGTCGTCGTCATGCGTTCGGTCCGATCAGACGTCGGCGACCTTGCGGCCCTTGTACTCCATGTACAGGGGGGTGCCGGCCGAGTCCTCGACGACCTTCGCGCGGTGCGGGAGGCTGTAGGTGACCTGACCGTTCTCGATCGTCTTGACGAGCTGGATCGGCGTGGCCTTCCACTGCGAACGACGGGCGTGCGTGTTCGCACGGGACTGCTTGCGCTTGGGAACGGCCATGGTGAATCTCTTTCGGTTGGTCGGTGGTCGGTACGGGGGCTGGCGGTGTCGGGGCCTACTCGGCCTCGGCCCGCTCCTCGCCCTCGGTGGTCTTCGTGTCGGTGGTGTCGCCGTGGGCGGCACGCTCGGCTGCTTCGAGCTGGATGCCGGTCAGGGCTGCCCAGCGCGGGTCCAGGGTCTCGTGAACGGGCTGCTCATCGAGGTCGGCCAGTCGCTCGCCCGTCACCGGGTCGAGGCCTGGGCAGTCCGGTCGGCAGACCGGCTGGAACGGCAGCGCCAGCACCACCGCATCTCGAACGACCTGTTCGCAGTCCACGTGGTCATCGCGAACGAAGAAGTCGAAATCCTCCGAGGCATCATACGCGAACAGCTCGGCGAAATCGACCTCGACGGGTTCGCTGATGTCGATGAGGCAGCGCGAGCACTCCCCCGTCGCGTCGGCCGAGGCGTGACCGGACACGAGGACACCCTCGTGCAGGCCCTCGAGCCGCAGGTCGATGCGCAGCGGAGCACCTTCGCGCACCGCGATCACACCGGCTCCCAGCGCGTCCGGCACCACGATGTCGAGCGAGTGCTCGCGCATCTCGCCCGGACGGTGCGCCAGGTCGCGCACGCGCAGGGCGTAGGGGCTGTTCACGTGGGAAGACACGATCGTCAACCCTAGCGTGAACGCAGCCGAGAGTCGAGGCAGGCGGGGGTGTGTCCGCGCGTCGGCCGGCCGTGCCTCCGGCTCGGCGCGCGGCTCGGCGTGCGGCTCGGCGTGCGGCTCAGCGTGCGGCGAGGGCTGCCGCCACGGCCTTCGGCACGTAGGGGGTGACGTCGCCGCCGAGCGTCGACACCTGGCGGATGAGCGAGCTCGACACGTGGGAGCGCGAGGCGTCGGGCAGCAGGAACACGGTCTCGACGTCGGCGAGGTGCCGGTTCATGATCGCCATCGGGGTCTCGTACGCGACGTCCTCGCCCGACCGCACGCCCTTGACGAGCACCTTCGCCCCGACCTGCCGGCAGTAGTCGACGAGGAGCCCGGAGGTCCACTCCCCGACCCGGACCGTTCCCGGCGTGCCGACCTCGGCCAGGGACTCCTCGATGAGCCGGACGCGGTCGACCGCCTCGAACATCGCGGGCTTCTTGTCCGGGTTGTGCACCACGAGCACGTGCACCTCGTCGAACAGCCCGGCAGCTCGACCGATGACGTCGAGGTGCCCGAGCGTGACGGGGTCGAAGGAACCGGGGACCACCGCGATCTGCGCCATGGCAGCGACGATACCGGTCCGTGCCGGGGCGTCCGGCTCGGGGTCAGTTCTTGCCGAGGAACGCCGCGTCGGACTCGTCGAGGCGGCGTGCCAGTGCCTCGCGCAGGGCCGGGGACCCGTCGAGCTCGGGATCGGGTTCGAGGACCCGCTCGGCTTCGCCACGGGCGTCCACGATGAGGTCGGCGTGCTCGACCACGCGCAGCAGGTTGAGCGACGACCGGCCGCCCGACTGCCGCTCGCCGAGCACGTCGCCCTCGCGCCGGAGCTCGAGGTCGACCCGGGCGAGTTCGAAGCCGTCGTCCGAGGCCGACACCGCATCGACGCGCTCGCGCGAGGTGGTCTCGAGCTCGGCGGTGGTGACGAGCAGGCAGACGCCCGCCCACTGCCCACGGCCGATGCGGCCGCGCAGCTGGTGCAGCTGGGAGACGCCGAAGCGATCGGCGTCGAGCACGGCCATCATCGCGGCGTTCGGCACGTCGACACCGACCTCGATCACGGTCGTCGCGACGAGGACGTCCAGGTCGCCGGCGGCGAAGGACGTCATCACGCGGTCCTTCTCCTCCGCCGTCATCCGGCCGTGCAGCACCGCGATCCGCCGGCCGTCGAGCACGGGCATCGTGCGCATCCGCTCGGCGGTGGCGAGCACGGTCGCCGGGGCGCGCTTGGGGGCGTCGTCCTCGGACTCGGCGGGCGCGGGTTCGCCGTCGTCCTCGGCGTGGGCGTCGTCGATCGCGGGGCAGACCACGAAGGCCTGACGCCCCTTGTCGAGCTCCTCCGCCATCCGGGACCAGATGCGGGACTCCCACCCGGGGTGCTCCGCCAGCGGGACCGTGAAGGTCTCGACGCCGGCACGACCGGAGGGCAGCCCGGTGATCGTCGAGACGTCGAGGTCGCCGAACACCGTCATCGCGACGGTGCGCGGGATCGGCGTGGCGGTGAGCACCAGGACGTGCGGCGGGGTGGCGCCCTTGGTCCGGAGCGCTTCACGCTGCTCGACGCCGAAGCGGTGCTGTTCGTCGACGACGACGAGCCCGAGCTCGGCGAAGTCGACGCGGTCGCCGAGCAGGGCGTGGGTGCCGACCACGAGCCGCGAGCTGCCCGACGCCGCGGCGAGCAGGGCCCGTCGGCGTTCGTCGGTGGACTGCGACCCGGTCAGGATCACCGGACGGAGCTCGGCCGCGAGGTCCGGTCCGAGGAACTTCACGATGGACCGCAGGTGCTGCGCGGCCAGCACCTCGGTCGGGGCGATGAGCGCGGACTGCCCACCGGACTCGGCCACCGTGAGCATGGCGCGGATGGCCACGAGGGTCTTGCCGGAGCCGACCTCGCCCTGCACCAGCCGGTGCATCGGCCAGGTGCGGGCGATGTCGGTGTCGATCTCGGCACCGACGGCACGCTGGTCGTCGGTCAGGGTGAACGGCAGGGTGGCGTCGAAGCGCTCGAGGACGCCACCGGGAGCCGCCACCCGCGGGGTCGCCGCGGTGCGTCGGGCGCGGATCCGGCGCTGCACCAGGGCGGTCTGCAGCACGAACGCCTCGCGGTAGCGCAGGGCGTCCTGCGCGCGCTTGAAGTCCGCGACCTTCTCGGGGCGGTGGAGCAGCTCGAGCGCCCGGCGGAACGGGACGAGGTCGAGCCGGCTGCGCGCCGAGGCCGGCACCGGGTCGGGCAGGTCCGGCAGGGTGTCCAGCACGATCCCCATCGACTTCGCGATCTGCCACGAGGTCAGCGAGGCCGTCGCCGGGTAGATCGGGATCGGCTGCCGCGACCACCGGATCGCTTCGTCCGAACCCGGGTCGGCCGTGGCGCGGGGGTCCTCGGGGTCGAAGAGCTCGTAGTCCGGGTGGGCGAGCTGGCGGGCACCGCGGTAGTCGCTGACCTTGCCGGAGAAGATGCCGCGAGCACCGGGCACCAGGTCCTTGGTACGCCAGCCCTGGTTGAAGAACGTCAGGGTCAGCAGCCCCTTGCCGTCGCCGATCTTGGCTTCGAGGATCGATCCGCGGCGGGCACGCATCGTGCGCTCGCGGACGTCGACCACCTCGGCCACGATGGTGACCGGCTCGCCGATCGCCAGGGAGTCGAGCGCCGTCAGGGCGCCGCGCTCGGCGTAGCGCCGGGGCGCGTGCTCGAGGAACTCCCCCACCGTGCGGTGGCCGAGCGCCTTCTCGATCGCGGACGCGGTCCGACCACCGAGCACGTTCGCGAGCCGCGTGTCGAGGGGCGCCGGACCGAGGTCGGGCGCGGCCGGCGCAGCGGGGGTTCCGGTGGTGACCACGGACACCACGGTACCGGGCACGACCGACGTGCCACGTGCCTCCCGTCCGGCCTGTGGACGAGGCCGCCGGCCGATACGGTGGCTGCATGACCCGCATCATCGCCGGCGCCGCCGGCAACACGACGCTCCGTGTGCCGAAGTCCGGCACGCGGCCGACGAGCGACCGGGTGCGCGAAGCGCTGTTCTCGTCGCTCGAGGCCCGTGGGCTCGTCGACGACACCTCCGTCGCGGACCTCTACGCCGGCACCGGTGCCCTCGGGCTCGAAGCGGCGTCGCGTGGTGCGGTCGAGGTCGTGTTGGTCGACCGCGCGTCGGCCGCGGCGCAGGCGTGCCGGGCGAACGCGAAGGCCGTGCAGCAGCGGATCCCCGGGGTGCGGATCGACGTGCAGCCGCAGCCGGTGCTCGGGTACCTGCGCGGGACGGTGCGCACGTTCGACCTGGTGTTCATCGACCCGCCCTACGACGTGACCGAGCACGAGATCGCCGAGGTGCTCGAGACGCTCGTGCCGCGGTTGACCGCCGGTGCCGTGGTCGTCGTCGAACGGAGCAAGCGCTCCGCCGAACCGACGTGGCCCGCGGGGCTCGAGCCGTTCAGCAAGCGCAGCTACGGCGAGACCGTGGCGTGGGAGGCCGTGGCCGCCGCGTCCTGAGCCGCGCGGGCGACTCAGAACGACATGATCGACGTCGTACGACGTCGATGGTGTCGTACCGGGTCGACGACCGGGCCGGGTGGCTCAGCCGGCGGCGCCGTCCCAGTCGGCGTAGGGGTCCCAGCCGGTCGTCGGCACCGGGGCCCCGGCGCGCAGCAGGTCCGCGTCGCAACGGTCGCGCACGACACCGATGCGGCGGAAGCCACCCGGCAGCGGGGCCTCGGCGGGGAAGGTCGCGAGCAGGCCGTGGTCCTCGCCGCCGTGCAGCGCGACCTCGTCGAGCGGGGCGTCGGCATCGAGGTCGAGCGTCACCCGGCTCGCACGGGCCAGCCGCCCGGCGTCGATCGCCAGGCCGTCGGACAGGTCGAGCATCGCCGTCGCCCCGGCCGCGGCGGCGAGGGGCCCGTCGCCGATCGGGGGCACGGGTCGGCGCTGGCGGTCGACGTCGGGATCGGCGTCCGCACCGCTCGCCACCGTCGCTGCACGGTCCGGCTCACCCTGCGCGTCCACGCCGTCACGGAAGAGCCGTGCGAGTCCGCGGGCAGCACGGCCGAGTTCGCCGGAGACCGCCACGGCGTCCCCAGCACGAGCCCCTGACCGGAGCACCGGGACGCGACCACCGAGGTCGCCGAACGCCGTCACCGCCACCGTGAAGGTCGCCGAGGTGGAGAGGTCGCCGCCGACCACACCGCAGCCGGGCGCGAGGGCGTCGACAGCGAGGCGGAAGCCGTCCGCGATGCCCTCGAGCACTGCCACGGGGGTGTCCTGGGGTGCGGCGAGGGCGATGACGAGGCCACTCGGCACCGCACCCATCGCCGCGACGTCCGACAGGTTCGTCGCGGCGGCCTTCCAGCCGACGTCCTCGGGCGAGGACCACGCCCACCGGAAGTCCGGGCCGTGCACCATCATGTCCGTCGTCACGACGAACCGGCCGTCGGGAGCGGCGACGACGGCGCAGTCGTCCCCGGGCCCCACGAGCGGCGAGCCCGTCGGCAGCCGGCGCGTGATCCGGTCGAGGACGACCAGCTCGCCGAGCTCCCCCACGGTCGGTCCGGCCCAGGCGTCGTACGTCGCGTCCACACGAGAACGGTAGCCTGGACCGCGATGGACACCGCGCGCCGCACCCCTCGCACCTTCGCGATCGTGGGGGTCGTGATCGCCCTCGCGGCAGGGCTGACCGGGTGCACGAACTCCGTCGGCATGAGCGCGGCACCCTCCGCGAACGCTGCGGCGTGCGCGGCAGCACAGGTGCGGTTGCCCGCGACCGTCGACTCGACGTACGACCTGCGGAACACCAACGCGCAGTCCACCGCGGCCTGGGGCGACCCCGAGGCCGCGCTGTACCACTGCGGCGTGGCCGTGCCGACCGTGTCCGACCTGCCGTGCGTCACGCTCGGGTCGGTCGACTGGATCCGCGACGACCGCGGGAAGCAGATCGTCTACACGACGTTCGGACGGTCCCCCGCGGTGCAGGTCGTCGTCGACACGTCGAAGACCGGCAGCGCGGTGCTGCAGGACATCGCGACGGCGGTGTCGACGTTGCCGAAGGACGGTCACAAGTGCCTGGACCCGTCCGACGTGCAGGGCTGACGCGGGCCGACCCCGTCGCCCCGCCGAGCGTCACCGGACGGCGGCGCGCCCCAGCTCGATGAGCTCGGTGACCAACTCGCCGTAGGACACACCCGACGCCGCCCAGCAGCGCGGGTACATCGACAGCGGGGTGAACCCGGGCATCGTGTTGACCTCGTTCACGACGAAGCCGTCGTCGGTCAGGAAGCAGTCGACGCGGGCGAGCCCCGAGCCACCGATGGCCTCGAACGCACGGGCACCGATCGACCGGATCTCGTCGGTCTGCGCCTCGGTGAGCGGCGCCGGGCACAGCAGCGACTCGTCGCCACCGAGGTACTTCGACGCGAAGTCGTAGAAGCCGTCCTCGGCCACGACGATCTCGCCGGGCAGGCTCGTACGCGGCGCACCGTCACGGCCCTCGAGCACGGCGACCTCGACCTCGCGGCCGACGACCCGCGGTTCGACGATCACCTTGGAGTCGTGCTCGAACGCCAGGTCCATCGCGGCGCCGAGCTCGTCGGGCCCGTCGACGCGCGAGACGCCCATGCTCGAACCGGCGCGTGCCGGCTTCACGAACAGCGGCCAGCCGTGCGCCGCGATCGTCTCGGCGACGTCGACCGGGGCGGCCGCCCATTCACGGCGGAGCACGGTCGTCCAGGGAGCGACCCGCAGACCGGCGTGCTCGAGGACGGCCTTCGCGACGTGCTTGTCCATCGCCAGGGCGCTGGCGAGCACGCCGTCACCGACGTACGGCAGACCGGCGATCTCGAGCAGGCCCTGGATCGTGCCGTCCTCGCCGAACGGACCGTGCAGGATCGGGAACACCACGTCGACGGCGACGGTCGTGACCGAGCCGTCCGGGTGCGAGACGACGAGTTCGTTCGTCGCCGGCGACGTCGGGAACGCCACGCGCGTGCCGTTGTCGGGCACGGTCGGCAGGGAGCCGTCGCGGATCGCCCACTGCGAGGGGTCGTCGGACTGCAGCGTGAACGCGCCGTCCTTCGTGATGCCGATCGGGACGATCTGGTACTCGGTGCGGTCGACGACGTCCATGATGCCGCCGGCGGTCACGCAGCTGATCTCGTGCTCGCTCGAGCGCCCGCCGAACAGGACGGCGACGGTGGTCGTGGGAACGTCGGTTCCCTCGGGGATCGTGGGCACGGGAGTCCCTTCGTGACTCGGTGCGGGACCGGTCACTCGCCCTGGGGCTCGTCGGTCTCGGTGAGGTGCGGCGCGATGTTGCGCGGATCGAGCCTACCGGCGAGGACCTCGCCGACCTGGCTGACGATGGGCATGTCGACGCCGTTCGCGGCGGCGAGCTCGAGGATCGGTGCGACGGACGCCAGGCCCTCGGCGGTCTGGTTCATCTGCCGCACGACCTCGTCGAACCGGTACCCCTGCCCGAGCAGGCGCCCCGCGGTGTTGTTCCGGGACAACGGCGACTGGCAGGTGGCGATGAGGTCACCGAGGCCCGCGAGGCCCGACAGGGTCGACGGCTGCGCGCCGAGGGACACCGCGAACTCGGTCATCTCGGCGAGCCCGCGCGTGATGATCGACGCCTTCGTGTTCTCGCCGTAGCCGACGCCATCGACGATGCCGATCGCCACGGCGATGAGGTTCTTCAGCACCCCGCCGAACTCGGTGCCGATGACGTCGGTGTTGATGAACGACCGGAAGTACGGGTTCGTCGCGACGGCGGCGACAGCGGTCGCGGTCTCCACGCTCGACGACGACACCACGGCGGCGGTCGGCTGCCGGCGGGCGATCTCGAGCGCCAGGTTCGGTCCGCTCGCGACGGCGATGCGGTCCTGGTCGATGCCGAGTCCCTGGAGCAGGACCTCGCTCATCCGCAGGCCGGTGCTCTTCTCGACGCCCTTCATCAGGCTGACGACGGGGACACCGGCGGGCAGGAGCTCGCGGATCGCGTCGAGGTTCGAGCGCAGCGTCTGCGACGGCACCGACACGTACACCTGGGTGGCGCCGTCGAGCACCTGCTCGAGCGACGTCGACGCCGTGAGGGTGCGGGGCAGGTTGATGCCGGGCAGGTAGTCGGAGTTCCGCTTCGTCTCGGTGATCTCGCGGGCGACCTCGGGACGGCGGGCCCACACGACCGTGGAGGCACCGCCCTCGGCGAGCACCTTCGCGAACGTGGTGCCCCAGCTGCCGGCACCGATGACCGCCACGCGGGGCTTGTCGGTGGACTGCATCACCACCCGGATCGCGGCGGTGTCGAAGGCACCCGGCGCTGCTGCGACGGGGTCGGGACGATCGTCGTGCGGGCGGAGGTCACTCAAACCGGCCGGTCTCCTTCTGGTTGTTCGCCGCCGGGTCCCAGCGGGTCTTCGGGGCCTGCTCGCCACGGAGCTGCTCGAGCAGCTCGGTGATGCGCTGCATGAGCAGCTCGGTGGCCTCGGTCAGCATCTGCTGGTCGATCGGCCGGCCACGGTAGGCGGACAGGTCGACGGGGTCGCCGACGATGACGTCCACGCGCGACCGCGGGAACAGGCGGAGCTTGTTGGAGTAGCGCGCCATGATGCCCTGCGTGCCCCAGTGGGCCATCGGGATCAGCGGCACGTCGTTCTCGAGTGCGATGCGGACGGCACCGGTCTTGCCGCGCATCGGCCACAGGTCGGGGTCGCGGGTGAGCGTGCCCTCGGGGTAGACGATGATCGCCCCACCCTGCTCGATGAGCGACCGCCCGCCGCCGAGCGGGTCGCTCAACCGGGTGCGACCGGAGCGCTCGACCGGGATCTGCCCCATGCCGGACATGAGCTTGCCGAAGACGGGCACCTTGAACAGCGAGGCCTTGGCCAGGAACCGCGGGGCCCGCCGACTGATGTAGACGGCGGTGCCGACGACCAGCGGGTCGATGTTCGTGAAGTGGTTCGGAGCGAGCACGAAGGCACCGTCCGCCGGCAGGCGGTTCGGGCCGTACCAGTGGTAGTTCGACGAGAACCGGAACGTCGGGATGACGATCGACGCCACGATGCGGAACGCGGGGTTGAGCTCCCCACGCTTCCACCGCCGTCCACGCACCGGCAGGCCGGTCGCGACCTGCACGGCGGACGCACCACGGGCCTCCCGGCCATCGCCCTGGCCCGACGGGCCGTCACCCGGACGCGACGGACCGTCACCCGGCTGCGGAACCGACACCGCGACTAACCCGCGAAGTCGAAGTCGGCGCCCAGCTTCCGCAGCTTCGGGATGAAGTGCTCGTAGCCGCGGCTGATGATGCCGACGTTGGTGATGTGGGACTCGCCGTCGGCGGTCAGGGCCGCGATGAGGTGGCTGAAGCCACCGCGGAGGTCGGGGACCCGGACGTTCGCCGCGTGCAGCGTCGTCGGACCGGTGATGACCGCGGCCTGCTCGAACGGGCGACGGGCGACACGGCGGTCGTGCCCGGGCAGCCCCTCCTTGTGGACGACGATGTCGGCGCCCATCTCGTTCAGCGCATCGGTGAAGCCGAAGCGGTTCTCGTACACGGTCTCGTGCACGATGCTCTGCCCCTCGGCCTGGGTCAGCGCCACGACGAGCGGCTGCTGCCAGTCGGTCATGAAGCCGGGGTGCACGTCGGTCTCGATGACGACGGGCTTGAGGGTGTCGCGCTCGCGGTAGAACCGGATGCCGTCCTCTTGCACGTCGAAACCGCCGCCGACCTTGCGGAAGACGTTGAGGAACGTCATGAGCTCCTGCTGGTTCGCCCCCTCGACGAAGATGTCGCCGTCGGTGGCGAGCGCGGCGGAGGCCCAGCTGGCGGCCTCGTTGCGGTCGTTGATCGCACGGTGCGTGTAGCCGCGCAGCGACTCGACGCCCTCGATGAAGATCACGCGGTTCGGCTCGACGGACACGATCGCGCCCATCTTCTGCAGGATCGCGATGAGGTCCATGATCTCGGGCTCGATCGCCGCGTTCCGCAGCTCCGTGACGCCGGTCGCCAGCACGGACGACAACAGGACCTGCTCGGTCGCGCCGACGCTCGGGTACGGCAGCTCGATGGACGCGCCCTTCAGCCCGTTCGGAGCCGTCAGGTGGATGCCGTTGACCTGCTTGTCGACGACGGCACCCATTGCCCGGAGCGCGTCGAGGTGGAAGTCGATCGGGCGGTCGCCGATGCGGCAGCCGCCGAGGTCGGGGATGAACGCCTCGCCGAGCTTGTGCAGCAGCGGGCCGCAGAACAGGATCGGGATGCGGCTCGAGCCGGCGTGGGCGTCGATCTCGGCGAAGTGCGCCGACTCGACGTTGGCCGGGTCGAGGATGAGCTCGCCTCGTGCAGGATCGGTGATGCGCACGCCGTGCACCTCGAGCAGCCCACGGACGACCTTGACGTCGGAGATGTCCGGGACGTCCTTGAGGATCGACGGGGTGTCACCGAGCAGCGACGCCACCATGGCCTTGGTCGCGAGGTTCTTCGCCCCGCGGACCTCGATGCGCCCCACGAGCGGCTTGCCCCCGCGGATGACGATCTCGTCCGACTTGAGGCCCACGCGCGCCCCTGCGGCCGCTGCGTCCTGTACGAGAGAGTTCACTACTTCACCGGCAATGTCTTCGGCCGCCAACTGGAGCGGCGGGATTCGAACTCCGTGATCGAGGTCTCGTCACGGAGGGTGAGCCCGATGTCGTCGAGCCCTTCCATCAACCGCCAACGAGTGTAAGCGTCGATCTCGAAGGGGACGTCCACATCCCCGAGCGACACGCGCTGCGCCACCAGGTCCACGGTCGCCGACACCCCCGGGTTCCGCTCGATCTCGGCCCAGAGCCGCTCGACTTCCGATTCGGTCACGATCGCGGTGACCAGTCCCTGCTTGCCCGCGTTGCCCTTGAAGATGTCGGCGAACCGGGGCGAGATGACGACCGCGAGGCCGAAGTCACGCAGTGCCCAGACCGCGTGCTCGCGGGACGAGCCGGTGCCGAAGTCGGGGCCGGCCACCAGGACCTTCGCGCCCTGGTACTCGGGCTGGTTCAGCACGAAGTCGGGGTCCTGGCGCCAGCCGGAGAACAGGGCGTCCTCGAAGCCGGTCTTCGTGACGCGCTTGAGGTAGACCGCGGGGATGATCTGGTCGGTGTCGACGTTCGACCGCTTGAGCGGGGCGGCGATGCCGGTGACGGTGGTGATCTTGTCCATCAGAAGGTCCCCTCGGTGGTGTTCGCTGTGTCGGTCACGTTCGCCAGTGCGTCGTCGGTCGCCAGGTCCCACGGGCTGGACAGCGTGCCGCGGATCGCGGTGGCGGCGGCGACGAGCGGCGACACCAGGTGGGTGCGCCCGCCCTTGCCCTGGCGCCCCTCGAAGTTGCGGTTCGACGTGCTCGCGCAGCGCTCCCCCGGTGCGAGCTGGTCGGGGTTCATGCCGAGGCACATCGAGCACCCGGCGAACCGCCACTCGGCGCCGAACTCCTTGATCACGACGTCGAGCCCCTCGGCCTCGGCCTCGAGCCGCACCCGGGCGGACCCCGGCACGACCATGACCCGGACGCCGTCGGCCTTCTTGCGGCCCTGGATGATCGACGCGAAGGCCCGCAGGTCCTCGATGCGCGAGTTCGTGCACGAGCCCATGAAGACCGCGTCGACGGCGATGTCCTTCATCGGGGTGCCGGCGGCGATGTCCATGTAGTCGAGGGCCCGCTGCGCAGCGGCCTGGTCGTTCGGGTCTTCGAAGTCGAAAGGCGAAGGCACGTTCTCCGACAGCGAGACGCCCTGGCCGGGGTTGGTGCCCCAGGTGACGAAGGGCTCGAGGTCGTCGGCGTCGATGAAGACCTCGGCGTCGAACACTGCGTCGTCGTCGGTCGCCAGGGTGTCCCAGTACGCGACGGCGTCGTCCCAGTCGGAACCGGTCGGGGCGTGGTCGCGGCCCTGCACGTAGTCGTAGGTGATCTGGTCGGGGGCGACCATGCCGGCGCGGGCTCCGGCCTCGATCGACATGTTGCAGATCGTCATCCGGCCCTCCATCGAGAGCGCACGGATCGCGGAACCGCGGTACTCGAGCACGTAGCCCTGTCCGCCGCCGGTGCCGATCTTCGCGATGACCGCCAGGATGATGTCCTTCGCGGTCACGCCCGGACGCAGCGTGCCCTCGACCGTGATCGCCATCGTCTTGAAGGGCTTCAGCGGCAGGGTCTGCGTCGCCAGGACGTGCTCCACCTCGGAGGTGCCGATGCCGAACGCCATCGCGCCGAACGCCCCGTGGGTGCTGGTGTGCGAGTCGCCGCAGACGACGGTGATGCCGGGCATCGTCAGGCCGAGCTGCGGGCCGACGACGTGCACGATCCCCTGCTCCTTGTCGCCGAGGGAGTGCAGGCGCACCCCGAACTCCTCGCAGTTGCGGCGCAGGGTCTCGATCTGGATCCGACTCGTCGGGTCCGCGATGGGGCGGTCGATGGCGAGCGTCGGGGTGTTGTGGTCCTCGGTCGCGATCGTCAGGTCCAGCCGGCGCACCGGCCGGCCGGCCTGGCGCAGGCCGTCGAACGCCTGCGGGCTCGTGACCTCGTGCACGAGGTGGAGGTCGATGTAGAGGAGGTCCGGGTTGCCGTCCTCACCCTTGACCACGACGTGGTCGTCCCACACCTTCTCGGCGAGCGTCCTACCCATGAGCTCGACTCCCTCGTTCTCGTCGTTGCGCCGCGACCGCGGCACGATCAGGCGACTCTACCATTGGTATACCAACGCGTCGTCGCGTTCTCCACGCGGTGCGGCGGTCGACCGGGGGGCCCGTGGCGACTCGACGACACCCGTCGCGGTGGGAAGATGGTCGGGACATGACGACACCTGCGCACTCGACCCGGACGATCAACCTCGAGGGCGCGGCACGCGCAGCGATCGCGGGCGGTGCACCACTGGCGCTGCTCATCGCCCTCGGGATGCCGGGCTACGCCGCGTTCGCGATGTTCGCCGGGTTCACCGCGATCTTCGGGGCGACCGAGCCGTACCGGCAGCGCGCCGTCACCACGGGCGTCGCGGGTGCGCTGCAGACCCTGTGCATGTTCGCGGGCATCGGTGTCGCCCTGCTCGGCTCCCCGCTCTGGCTGCAGGCGACCGGACTCGTCGTCGTGCTCGTCGTCGCGGTCTGCACCCTGTCGACCCTGCGGACGATCCCCGCGCAGCCGATCTTCCCCGTGTTCGCGTTCGTGGTCTCCGCCCTCGTGCCGCTGCAGCCCGCGGACGTCCCGCTCGTCGCCACGATCATCGTCTGCTCGGTCGTCTGGGCGTGGCTCGTCGCGATGTCCGGGTTCGTCATCCGGCACGTGTGGCACCCGCACGCCCCGCACCGGTTCCGGCCGCTGGCACCGCTCAAGGAGCGCGGCTTCGGCATCCTCCGCACGGCCGCGTTGTGGGAGACCGTGGCGCTCAACGTCGTGGGGTCGCTCGTCGCCGGCGCGGTGGCGTCGACCATCCCCTGGCTCGGGCACCCGTACTGGGCCGTCATCGCGGTGGTGTCGACCCTGCCCGCCCTCCGCCAGCGGCACACCGTGATCCGGGCGTTCCAGCGCTTCATCGGCACGATCGGCGGCACCGTGATCGCCGTGGGGATCCTGCTGCTCGAGCCGTCGGCGTGGTGGATCGTCGTCATCGCCGTCGTGGGGCAGTTCTTCGCGGAGATCTTCGTCGCCCGGAACTACGCCGTCTGCCTGCTGTTCCTGACCCCGCTCGCCCTCGCCGTGTCGTGGCTGAGCCTGCCCGAGGCCCCGGAGCTCCTCGCACTCGACCGGGTCGCGCAGACCACCCTCGGTGCGCTCGTCAGTGTCGGGCTGTTGTTCGTCGGGCGCGCGATCGAGCGGCGGCGCGGCCGAGCCCTGGGTGCCACGAGCGCGATCCGTACCGTCTGAGTACCTGGTCGTTCCGGGCATACCTGGTCGTTTCTTCTGACCAGGTGTGCCCGATTCCACCGACCATCGCGCGCGTTCGGGGAAAGAACGGGCGCGTCAGTCGCGGGGCTGGATGTTCCAGGCGTCGATGACCGGGCGGCCGTGCTCGTACCCGAGGACGCTGACCGATGCGGTGCCGAGCTTCAGCACGGCACCGTCCTGCGGCGCGAGCCGGATCCACGCGGCGCCGAGGGCACGCAGCACGTGGCCGTGGGCGATGAACACGGCGTCCTGGCCCTCGGCGAGCACCGGACGAGCACGGTTCAGGATGCGCTCGACGCGGACCCGGACCTCGGCGGCGTTCTCACCGGGGGTGTCACCGGCGGGTACTCCGTCGGTCCAGAGGTCCCACGGCCCGTGGCGCAGCACCTTGATCTGCGGGGTGGTGAGCCCTTCGTACGCGCCGTAGTCCCACTCGTACAGGTCCTCGTCGAGCTCGGGGTCGACGCCGATCAGGTGCGCGGTGTCGCGGGCACGCTGGAGCGGACTCGACAGGGCCAACGCGAACGAGCGGTCGGCCAGGTACCGGCCGGCGCGCTTCGCCTGCTCGACACCGTTGTCCGTCAGCGGGATGTCGGTGCGGCCGGTGTGCTGCCCGCTCTTCGACCACTCCGTCTCTCCGTGACGGACGAGGACGAGTTCGCCGGGGCGTTCCGAGGTCATGAGTTCCTTCCGATCCAGAGGCCGAGCGCAGCTGCGCCGACCGAGACGACGAGCATCCCGAGGCCGTGCAGGACGGCGAGCCGGGGCTTGCCGGATCGGAGGAGCTGGACGGTCTCGACGCTCGCCGTCGAGAACGTCGTGTACCCACCCATCATGCCCGTCCCGAGCACCGCGACCGCCGGGAGCGGGATCGTCCCGGCCTGCCCGAGGCCGGTGAGCAGCCCGAGGACGAGCGATCCGGACACGTTGATCAGCACGGTCCCGAGCGGGAACCCGGCAGTCCGCGAGCGGGACGTGCGCGCCTTGACGAGTCCGTCGAGCAGGAACCGGAACGCGGCTCCGACTCCCCCGCCGACGGCGACGAGCAGCAGTTCGAGCGGGTTCACGACGCGCCTCCGTCCGGGCCGGTCGGACGCGGTCGGAGCCGCCCGGCGATCAACACCCCGAGCGCGACGGCGCCGAGCCCGAGGACGACGGACAGCAGTGCGTACCCGCTGCCCGCACCCCACCGGCCGACGTCGATCAGCTGCGCGGTGTCGTCCGCGAGCGTGCTGTACGTCGTGAAGCCGCCGAGCACGCCGGTGCCGACGAACAGCCGGAGCGTGCGGCGCCCCTCGACGTCAGGCCCACGCAGCGCGAGCGCCTCGAGCAGGAGCCCGAGGCAGAAGGCCCCGACGACGTTGATCGCGAGGATCACCCAGCTGATGCCGTCGTGGCCGGGGAACGCCTCGGCGAGCAGTGCGCGGGCGGCGGTGCCGATCGCGCCGCCGAGTGCGACGAGGGCGAGGAAGCGCCAGCGGAGGTGCGGCGGTCGCGCATCGGTCATCGGTACTCCTATCGCCGAGCACGCCGGATCGTCTCCGCGCGTGCGGTGTTCTCGGGATAGGGACCGTTGGCGCTTCGTGCGCGGTTGGGTCCGGCAAGCCCCACTGCCGGGTCTGACGACCCGTCCAGCGTACTGCTCAGTCGGCGACGGCGGCGATCGCCTCGACCTCGACGAGCTGGTCGTCGTAGCCGAGGACGGTCACGCCGAGCAGCGTGCTCGGCACGTCGTGGTCTCCCATCGCGGCGCGGACGACGTCCCAGGCGGAGACGAGGTCCTGCTGCTCGGTCGTCGCGACGAGCACCCGCGTCTGGACGAGGTCGTCGACCCCCGCGCCGGCGGCTGCGAGCGCCGTCCGCAGGTTCGCGATGCACTGCGCGGCTTGCCCGGCCACATCACCGACGGCGACCGTCGCGCCGTGCTCGTCGAGCGGACACGCCCCCGCGAGGAACACGAGCCGTGTCCCGGCTGCCACGGTGGACGCGTAGGCGTACTCCGCGACGTCGCTGAGCGCTGTGGACCGGATGAGCTGGACGACACTGGACACGGAAGCAGCCTGGCACACGACGACGAAACCCCCGGCAAGCCGGAGCTCGTCGGGGGTTTCGTGGTGCTGGTGACCCCAGCGGGATTCGAACCCGCGTTACCGCCGTGAGAGGGCAGCGTACTAGGCCGCTATACGATGGGGCCGCGGCTGTTGTCGGACTCGGAGCATGTCACCTGTGGTGACCCCAGCGGGATTCGAACCCGCGTTACCGCCGTGAGAGGGCAGCGTACTAGGCCGCTATACGATGGGGCCGTTCCGACAACTCGACAAGTATTGCACAAGCCGCGCATCGCGCCAAAACGAGGCGTGTCGCCCGGGTGTGCCGCCATGCCGCGCCCGGCATACGGCGCTCGCTGCGCGTGCAGATTCCGACAGAACACCGGTTGAACGACGCGCGTTCTGTCGCAACATGCACACGCATCCGTTGCGTGCGCATCGTCCGACGAAACACTCGTCGAACGACGCGCGTTCTGTCGCAACATGCACGCGCATCCGTTGCGCGGCCGTGGACGCGACCGCCCATCGGACGGGAGGCGCGGGGCGGGCCCGCCACGGGCCTCCCGTCCGAGCGCGCGCACGTCCGGAGCCGCGCTTCGTGAGCAGGAATGGTCGCGTCGGTCGGGCCCACCCGACCATTTCTGCTCACGAAACGACCACGGCGCGGCGCGGCCCCGCGCGGTCAGATCGTGAGCGACTCCCCCGGCCGCAGGATCTCGAGCACGCCGTTCGGCGCGAGCGCCTCGCGGAGCCGACCGGTGTGCATGCCGTAGCCGATGTCGGAGAGCGTGGCCTCGTGGATCGGGTAGGCCCGGGCCGGGGCGAGCGCGGCGACGTAGTCCATCATCTCGGCGACCTTGAGCCACGGGGCACCGACGGGTGCGGCGAGGACCTCGACGGGCACGCCCGGGTCGGTGTACGAGTCGCCGGGGTGGAAGAGCGTGCGGTTCACGAGCACGCCGGTGTTGTCGACGATCGGCACCGAGGAGTGGATGAGCTGGTGCCGCGTGCCGTGGAAGTCGAGCTCGAACGGGCCGACGGTGCGGTGGTCGCCGTCGGTGACTACCTCGACCGCGATGCCGGAGTCGGCGAGCGCCGCGCGGACGCCCTCGGGGCCGAACACCACGGCGTCGGGGTTGGCGGCGAGGATCCGTTGCAGCTGCTCGGGCGTGACGTGGTCGGGGTGTTCGTGGGTGACGACGACCGCGACGACCCCGGTCGCGTCGACGGGGCGGGTGAAGTCGCCCGGGTCGAGCACCAGGCGGGCATCGCCGTCCGACAGGATCTGGCAGGCGTGTTCGAGCTTCGTGACCTCCATGCGGGCGACGCTACCCGCGGCGGGCCGGGCGGGCTCGACTCGGAACGACGTCTCCGTTGTCGTACGACATCGGGATCGTCGTTCCGAGTCGAGTCCGCCACGCCGCCACGCCGCCACGCCCGCCACCCTCACCCCGGCGGCGGCCCCGTCGTCCCCCGCACCACCAGGTGCGCCGGCGCCGCGACGATCGCTCCGGCAGCGCCGCCGTCGACCTCGGCGAGCACTGCCCGCGCCGCTGCCCGCCCCTGCGCCTCCGGGTCCTGTGCCACGGTCGTCAGGCCCACGGTGGCGCCGTACTCGTGGCCGTCGATCCCGATCACGGAGACGTCCCCCGGCACCGACAGCCCGGCCTGCCCAGCGGCGAGGAGCACCCCGAGCGCCATCTCGTCCGAGGCGCACAAGACGGCAGTGGGGCGATCGGGCCCGGCGCCAGCACCGGCACCGGCACCAGCGCGCCCGCCGAACAGCGCGTTCCCCGCCGCCAGGCCGCCGGCGAACGAGAACCGTCCGTCGAGCAGCCACCGGTCCGGCACCGCGTGTCCCGCGGCCCGCATCGCGTCGACGAACCCGTCCCGCCGCAGGTGCGGCACCGCCACGTTCATGCCGGCCTCGTCCTGCCCGCCGACGTAGGCGACCCGTCGGTGTCCGAGTCCGCACAGGTGGTCGACCGCGATCCGGGTGACGGCTCGGTCGTCGACCCCGATGTTCCGCAGGCCCGGTGCGGGTCCGCCGATGACGATCATCGGGTGCCGGGTGAGTTCGAGCTCGGCACGTTCGGTCGCGTCGAGCACCAGGGACAGCAGGACGAGGGCGTCGACACGGTGCCGCAGCATCGAGCGTCGGAACGCCCGGTCGCGGTCGCCGCCCGGCCCGCCCAGGTTGTAGAGCACGAGGTCGTACCCGGCCCGCCGGAGTTCTGCGTCGACGCCGCCGAGCGCCTTGACGTAGAACCACCGGTCGATCACCGGGACGACGACGCCCACGGCGCGCTGCCGCCCGGTGGCGAGGCCGGCCGCCGCCGAGCTCGGGACGTACCCGAGCTCGTCGGCGACCCGACGCACCTCGTCGATCGTGGTCTCCGCCACGTTCTCCATGCCGCGCAGCGCCCGCGACACCGTGGACTTCGACAGTCCCGTGACGGTCGCGATCTCCTGGATCCCCATCGATGCGACCCGGGAGGCCCGTCAGCCGTCCGTACCGTGTGTCACGCCCGCCGGACGGTCGGCTGCAGTGCCGGGGGCGGTGTGCGCGACGGCCGCTGCGGTCCGGCGCGCCCGGTGCGGTGCACGACGACCCGCTGGTGCGAGCTCGTCCCACCCGCTGTGCTGGTGCACCCGCCCGTCCGCCGAGGGCCGTGGCTGACGACGGGTGTCGTCGCCGCGAGCGGTGCGGACGGGGGCGACGGCAGGAGCGGCACCGATGCCGTCGGTGGCCCCGTCGACGACCGCGTGGCGGCGGAGTACCCGCACCCGCCACCGGTCGAGCGCCACGACCCCGAGCACGCACACCAGCAGGGTGAGTGCCCAGCCGAGTGCCGGTCGACCGGTGACCTCGCAGAACACCGTGGCGCCGAGGAACAGGATGCCGAACATGCCGACGAAGCCGATCGCCTCTTCGATCCGGGCCGTGGGCCGGGTGGGTCCGCGCTGTGCCATGGTCGTCAGCCCTTCACTCCACCGGCGGTGAGGCCGGCCACGATGCGTCGCTGGAAGATGAGGACCAGGATCACGAGCGGAATCGTGACGATCGTGCCCGCGGCCATGACCGCCGTGTACGGCTCCTGGTGCGGCTGCGACCCGGCGAACGAGGCGATCGCCACGGTCACCGGCTGCGTCGCGTCGCTCGAGAGCTGCGAGGAGATCAGGTACTCGTTCCAACTGGAGATGAACGCCAGGATCGCCGTCGTGAACACCGCGGGGGCGGCGAGCGGCAGGATGATCCGCCGGAAGGCCTGCACGCGGGTGCAGCCGTCGATGCGTGCTGCTTCCTCGAGGTCCCACGGCATCTCGCGGAAGAAGGACGCGAGCGTGTAGACCGTCAGCGGCAGCACGAACGAGATGCTCGGTAGGATGAGCGCCTGGTAGGTCCCCATCCACCCGATGTCCGTGAAGAGCTGGAACAGCGGGGAGATGAGCGCGACCCCCGGGAACATCGACGCCGCCAGGATCGCGCCGGCGATGAGCGACTTGCCGCCGAACTCGAGGCGGGCGAGGGCGTACGCCGCCGTGGTGCCGACGAGCAGGGCGATGATCGTCACGGCCACACCGATGAAGACGCTGTTCAGCAGCGCCCGGCCGAGGTGGTTGCCGAGCGACGTGGAGAACGCCGTCGCGTAGTTGTCGAGCGTCACGTGCGTGAACCACGGCGTCGGGTCGAAGGTGAACCCGACGTCGCGGAAGCTCGTGACGACCATCCAGTAGAACGGCAGGAGGCACCACACGGCGATGACGATCGCCTGCACGGCCGTGCGGATCCGGGGGCCGGTGTCGCGGCGGACCCGGACTTCGGCGCGTGCGCTAGCACGTTCGCCGGGGACTGGCACTGACCGGGGTCGGTCGGCTGCGAGGGTCACTTGAGTTCACCCTTCTGCTGGGCGGCCTGCGTCTGGACGACGTTGGCTCCGAGGAACCGGACGAAGACGAACGCCACGATGAACACGATGAGGAAGGTGATGGTGGAGAGTGCCGATGCGGCGTTGAACCCTTGCCGGATCTGGTCGACGACGAGCACCGACAACGAGACCGTGGCGTTGCCGGAACCACCGCCGCCACCGGTCATGATCGCGATCAGGTCGTAGATGCGGAGCGCGTCGAGCACGCGGAACAGCACGGCTACCATCAGGGCGGGCCGCACGAGCGGCAGCGTGATGAGCACGAAGCGTTGGAACGTCGAGGCGCCGTCCATCTTGCCGGCCTCGTAGACGTCCTCGGGGATCAACTGCAGCCCCGCCAGGATGAGCAGCGCCATGAACGGCGTGGTCTTCCAGGTGTCCGCGATGATGATCGCGAACCGCGATGCCCACTCGTCGGAGAACCAGAGGACCTGGTGGCCGATGACGTGGTTCAGGACGCCGTTCGCGTCGAAGATGAAGTACCAGAGCTTCGCGGTGACGGCGGTGGGGATCGCCCACGGCACCAGGATCGCGGCACGGACGAGCGCGCGGCCCTTGAAGTTGCGGTTCATGATGATCGCCATCCAGAGCCCGATGACGGTCTCGAGGACGACGGTCACCGCGGTGAAGAAGAACGTGTTGCCGAAGGCCACCCAGAATTGGGAGCCGAGGCTGCCCGGAGGGCACGCGGTGTTCCCGCATCGTTGCCCGAGCCAGTGCACGTAGTTCGTGACGCCGGCGAAGCCGCCCTGCACGAACAGGCCGGTGGCCTTGTCGAGGCCCTGGTCGAGCTGGAACGACTGGATGATCGCGCTGACGACCGGGTAGCCGATGACGATCGCGAGGAGCAGGATCGTCGGGCCGATGAGGTACACGGCCCACCGGCCGTGCTCGGCGTTGAGTCCGCCCTTGCGCCGTTGGCGCTTCGGTTCCATGCCCGTCGGGTTGGGGATGGCTGCGGGGATCTCGGTTGCTGCTGACACGTGTCGGCCTCCTTGCCGGGGGTGTCGGAACGCAAGTAGGGGCGGACTGGAGGCACGTGCCGGGATGGCACCGTGCCTCCAGTCCGATGCGGCGTGAGCCGCGTGTCGCTAGCTGCTGGTCGCCGCCTTGAGGGCGTCCTGCATGTCCTTCATGGCTTCGTCGACCGACTTCGATCCCTTGAGCGCCGCGTAGGTGTTGTCCTGGATCGCCTTCGTCACCGCCGGGTAGAACGGCGTGACCGGGCGCGGCTCCGCCGATTCGATCGACTTGAGCAGCGTCGGCAGGTACGGGAGCTTCGCCGTCAGCTCGGAGTCGGTGTAGAGGTCACCGACGACCGGGGCGAGCGAACCCTGCGTTGCGAAGAACTTCTGCGTGTCGTTCGAGATGAGGAACGCGAGGAAGTCGTGCGCCGTCGCCTTGTGCTTCGAGTACACGCTGATCGCGGCGTTGTGGCCGCCGAGCGTCGAGGCGCCGGTGCCGTCCGCACCCGGGATGGGCGCGATGCCGAACGTGTCCTTGACCTTGCTCGAACCGTCGGTCTTCGCCAGGTTGTAGACGTACGGCCAGTTGCGCAGGAACAGCAGCTTGCCGGCTTCGAACGCCGTGCGGCCCTGCTCCTCCTGGTACGTGATCGCCTCGGCCGGGATGTTCCCGTCCTTGAACGCGTCGACCAGGTTCTGCAGGCCGGCCTTGGCGTCCGAGGTGTCGACGTCCGGGTCCCCGCTCTTGCTGAGCACCGAACCACCGGAGCCGTTGATCGCCTCGGAGGCGTTCACCGTCAGGCCCTCGTACTTCGCGAACTGCCCGGCGTAGCAGCCGATGCCCTTGTCCTTCGCGATCTGGCAGTCGGCCATCATCTCCTTCCACGTGGTCGGAGGCGTCTTGACGAGGTCCTTGCGGTAGTAGAGCAGTGCGCCGTCCGAGGTCTGCGGGGCGGCGTAGAGGGTGTCGTTGTAGGTCGCGGTCTTCACCGTGGCCGGCAGCAGCTTCGAGGTGTCGATCTTCATGTCACCGGTCAGCGGCGTCAGCCAGCTCTTCGCGGCGAACTCGGCGGTCCAGACGACGTCGACGTCGACGACGTCGTAGTTCGCGTCCTTGGCCTGGAAGTGCTGCACGAGGTCGTCGTGCTGCTGGTCGGCCTGGTCGGACTGCTCCTTGAAGGTGACCTTCTCGTCGGGGTGGGCCTTGTTCCACTTCGCGATCAGCGGGCGGACGACGTTCGAGTTGTCCTTGCCCTGCACGTACGTGATGGGCCCGCGGCTGTCCTGGCCGCTCTTGGCGTCGTCCGAACCGGCGCCGGAGCTCCCGCTCGAGCAGCCGGTGAGCACGAGGCCGATGACGGCGACCCCGGCAACGGATGCGAACCGCACCCTGGAGCGTGTTGTCTTCACAGCGTTGTCTCCTCATTGAGATCACCAGGGGGCATCGATCGGGTTCGACGACACTGCCCTGGAGCAGGCGCCGCTGCCTGCTGGTGGAGGAAGCTACGCCCGCCGCAGGGGTTCCGCAACCGGTTGCATCGGTTCCGTGACCTGAGCGTGACCTTGGAAGTCCCGGAGACTTCCTGGGTGAGCGCTCACCCTCGTTCGAGGGACCCCTGCGCGCCACTGCGGAACTCCGCATGAACCCCGCCACCGGTGTCCCGCGCCGTTGTCCGGACCCACGGCCCCACGTAGCGTCCACGACATGGCCACCCTCCACCCCGCCGACACCGTGCCCGCACCGCGCCGTGTCATCGGCGTCGACCTCGACGCCCCGCTCCCCCGTCTCGTCGCCGACGAGACCGGCGAGTCCGCCATGGTGATCGGCTACCGCGGCGGCCACCCCACCGGCACCCTCGACGTGCTGCTCACCGATGACCCCGCAGACGCGGCCCGCGCCCTCGAGGCGCTGCAGGAGACCGTCCTGGCCGACGTCCCCGCGGTGTCCGACGACGACCTGCCGACCATCTCGGTCGTCGTGTCCACGATCGTCGACCGCGTCGAGGACCTCGGCAAGCTGCTCGACGTCCTCGAGCACCTCGACTACCCGCGGCACGAGGTCATCCTCGTCGACAACCGCGTCCGCGTCCCCGCCGGCGACGCGCTGCCCGCGATGCTCGCCGGGCGGAACGTCCGCCTCGTCGAGGAACGCCGCCCCGGTCTGTCCGCCGGACGGAACGCCGGTGTCGCCGCCGCGACCGGCGAGGTCATCGCCTTCACCGACGACGACGTCCGCGTCGACCCGCAGTGGCTCCGCGCCATCGGGTCCCGGTTCGTCAGCGAGCCCGGCCTGGACGCCGTCACCGGCGTGATCCTGCCGAGCGAGCTCACCACCCCCGCCCAGATCTGGTACGAGGCGTACTACGGCGGGTTCAGCGCCGAGCGCACCTTCTCGCCCGTGACGATCGTCCCGGACGACGTGCAGGGCACCATGCGGCACGCCCGCGTCTCGGCGGTCACCCCGTCCGGCGAGGTCCTCAAGCACTTCGCCGTCTACGGCATCGGCGCGTACGGCGCCGGCGCGAACATGGCCTACCGTCGCACGCTGATCGAGGCCGTCGGCGGCTTCGACCACACCCTCGGCGCGGGCTCCCCCGCCCGTGGTGGCGAGGACCTGGCGATGTTCATCGAGACGCTGTGGCGCGGTGGGAAGATCGGCTTCGAGCCCCGCGCGGTCGTGCACCACCGGCACCGCCAGACCATCGAGGACCTGCACAAGCAGCTGCACGGCAACGGCGTCGGCTTCACCGCGCTGATGTTCGCGCTCGCCGCGAAGGACAAGCGGCACGTCGCCGTCCTCGCACGCCTGATGCCGCTCGCCGCGAAGGTCAAGTCGAAGCAGATGCTCTCCCGCCTGGCCGGACGCCGGGACGCCGCGACCGAGGTCACCAACGACGCCTCGACCACGCGCATCCCGAAGACCCTGGCGTACCACGAGCTGCGCGGGTTCCCCGCCGGCCCGGCCGCCTGGTTCCGCAGCCGACGCCGCTGGCGCGACGTCGAGGCCGGCCGCTTCCGGCCGTAGTCGCGCAGCGTGACGGACGGGAGGCCCGTGGCAGTGTCGCCACGGGCCTCCCGTCCGTTCGTTGTCGGGTCCGACCGACGCGGTACGACACTCGCGATGTCGCACGACGTCGAGGACGTCGCCCCCACGCGCACGCAACCGTTGCGCACGCAACAAGCGACAAGACACGTGTCGTACGACGACCGTCTTGTCGCAAACCGGGTGCAGCGACTCCGCCCAGCCGCGCCCGGCGCCCGCGCCTCAGCGCGCGGTCAGCCGCCCGGCCAGGTACCGCCACGGCCCACCCAGCGCGGCCGTCAGCTCGGCGCGCTTGAGCCCGCGCGTCGCCTCGGTGAACTCGGCGTCGACGGGCCAGCCGCCGCTCGCGTCGACGGGGCGCTCGTCGGCACCCTGCCCGAGCGCACCGAGCCGGCGGAGCGCGCCGGCCGCACGCCGCAGCACCGCGAACGCCGTCGAGGGCCGCAGCACGAGCTTCGTCACCCAGGCGCCGAGCCCGGTGCCGTAGCCGATCGCCTGCGAGCGCAACGCGGCACGGTCCTTGCGGTGCTCGTGCCAGACGACGGCCGAGGGCTCCACGGCGAGCGCCCCACCGGCGAGCAGGACGCGGGTGAACAGGTCGGGGTCCTCACCGGCTCGGGCGCGGGTGCCGGGGCCGAGGGCGACGTCGAAGCCGCCGAGCTGGCGGACGGCGTCGCGGCGCACGGACATGTTCGCGCCGGTGCCGAACGCGCCGACGGTGAAGGGGAACAGGGGCTCGTCGACGGGCGGGGCGGACGTGCGGTACACCCGGCGCTCGAGGTTCCGCGCCCAGGTCACCCGCTCGTCGAAGAAGCGCTGCGTGGGGGTGCGGAGCTCGCCGCTGGGGACGAGTCCGGTGACGCACCAGACGTCGGCGTCGCGCTCGTAGGCGGCGGCGATGGCGGCCATCCAGTGGCGGTCGACGACGACGTCGTCGTCGATGAACGCGACGATGCCGCCGGTGGCGCGGGCGAGTCCGGCGTTGCGGGCGCGGGAGACGCCGGCACGTGCCTCGAGGACGTAGTGCACGCGCGGGTCGTCGACGGCGGCCACGACGTCGCGGGTGCCGCTGGTGACGGGGGCGTTGTCGACGACGAACAGCTCGAAGTCGTCGTACGCGGAGTCGAGGACGGAGCGCACGGCGCGGGCGAGCGCCACGGGGCGCTCGCGGGTGCCGATGACGACGGAGACGCGCGCGCCGTCCGCGGGGGCGTCGACCGGGAGGCCCGGGGCCGGCAACCGGCGCAGGGCCGGTCCCAGCTCGGCCGGGTCCACCGCCCCGCGGTCGTCGACGCGCACGTCGACGAACCCCGCGACGTCGCGGCCGTCGCGCACCATGAGGCGGGCGCGGCGGAAGCCGCCGGCGCCGGCGAGGTGCACGGTGTCGGCGGCGAGCGCTGCGGACCGGTCGACGGCGCCGACCCAGGCAGCTCCGACCCAGGTGGGGGCGTCGGGCGAGGGCATCGCGGGGTCGAGCGTGAGGGCTCGTTCCGCGGTGGTGGTGTGGTCGGTCATGTTCGTCCCGTCGGGCCGGTCTGGTCGGGTGGACGTGGCAATGCTCCGCGCGCGTCGACAGGGGGTCAACCGCGATGCTCGGAGGATGCGGGGAGGCTGCGGTTTGCCGCCACTAGACTCGCGGGAGACGCCGGTCGACCCGCCGGTGCGACCCCGGTCCCCGCCGGACACGAGGAGGACGCATGCCGCTGGCCCGAACGATGGACCGGCTCGGCCTGATCAGGCGTCCACGCCCGACGTTGCACCTGGTTCCGGACCCCGAAGCGTCCGACCTCGTCGTGGTGCACCTCGACGCCGACGACGCCGCGTGCGGCACGTGCGGGCACGCCCAGGCGGCACACGAGCACTACCGTCCGGGCACGGACTGCGCGCTCTGCGACTGCCGGAAGTTCCGCCGCGCCCGCTGAAGCGATCCCCGGCGCGGTCCCCCTCGATCGGGGGGCCCTGCGGGAAACCGCCGTTCCCCCGCAGGTGGTCCCGACCTCCCTTGTCGGTGCTGCCGGGCCCGCTTAGCGTCGCGGACATGGCCATCACTCCCACGCCACTCGCGTGCATCGTCCTCGCCCACGAGGACCCGACGCACGTCCGTCGGCTCGTGGCGGCGCTCGACCCGTTCCCGGTGTTCCTGCACTGCGACGCGAGCACCGACGACGACGTCTTCGAGGCGATGACCGCCGGCCTGCCCGAACGGGTGCACGTGCTGCCGCGGATGCGCACCGGGTGGGCGAAGTGGGAGAACGTCGCGGCCGAGGTCGCCGGCTACCGTGCTGCCCTGGCGCAGACGGACGCCACGCACGTGGCGCTGCTGACCGGCAGCGACTACCCGCTGGCCGACGCCGACGAGATCTCGGCGCTCCTGACCGCGAACCCCGGGCGGTCGTTCGTCGAGGCGAAGCCGCTCCCGCACCCCGCGTGGGGTCGCGACGGCGGTCGGTCGCGCGTGCGGTTCCGGCACTGGGCGTGGCGGAAGCACATGCTGCGCCTGCCGGTCCCCCGTCGGGTCCCGCGCGACGTCGTGTTCGGCGGCGGCTCGCAGCTCAAGGTCCTGGCCCGCCACCACGCGCAGGGGGTCGTCGACGTGTTCGACGGGCGCCCCGACCTGGTGGCGTTCTGGGAGCGGGTGTGGATCGGCGACGAGACCTTCGTGCCGTCGGTCCTGCTGACCCCGGCGTTCACCCCGGACTTCGCGGACGCCCACGCGGTGCAGCCGCTCTGGTGGATCGGGTGGGACGGCACGAAGCAGAAGAGCCCGCCGTGGCTCGGGATCGAGGACGCCGGCCGGGTGCTGGAGCGTCGTACCGCGGCTGACCAGTCGACCCCGTACGTGTTCGCCCGGAAGTTCTCGACGTCCCGGAGCACCGACCTGCTCGACGTGGTCGACGCGACCTTCGGGCTCCGCACGTCAGCCGACGACCAGCCGGTGGTGGTGGCACAGTGACAGTCCCCCAGACCCGACGCGAGGCGCGTGCGGCCGAGGCGGCTGCGCTGGCGGCACAGCCCGACGACGACGAGCTCGAGGCGTCCGTGCAGCCCGCGGCCCCCGGCGCGCTGTCCACCGACACGGACTCGATCGCCGTCGCACGCGGCTCGTCCGTCCTGTTCGGCCGGGGCCTGCTCTACGTGGTCGTCTGGTCGATGCAGCTCGTCGTGAGCTCGTTGATCTCCCCCGTGCTCGCGCACCTGATGCCACCGGCCGAGTTCGGCGTGCTGGCCTCGGCGATCGCGCTGTACCAGGCCCTGGTGGTCGTGGCCGTCTGCGGCATCGACCAGGCGTCGGTGCTGCAGCGCGCCGAGGACGGCGACGACCGGCGTGCCCGGGGCCTGATGTTCGTCGGCATGGTCACCGCGGTCACCGTCACCGTGTTCGCCCTGGTGTCGATCCCGCTCTGGGGCGACGCCGCGGGCTTCGTCGACCAGCACCCCCTGCTGCTGGTCGCCGTGCTCTGGACCGGGCCCGCCGCGATCGTGCAGCTGTCCCTCGCGCTGCTCGTCGCCCAGGACCGCATCCGCGTGTTCGCCGTGACGAGCCTGCTGTCGTCCGTCGGCGGGTCGATCATCGGTCTCGGGCTCCTCGCCGCCGTGCACGCTGACGCGACCACGTACGCGTGGGGCGGGGTCGTGGCGCAGGGCGCTGCGATGGTCATCGGCATCATCGCCACGAAACCGCGGTTCCGCGGGCTGTTCGACCACCGCACCACGGTCCGGGCGTTCAAGCTCGGTGTCCCGATCGCGCTCGGCAGCCTGTCGTACTTCGTCCTGAACGCCGGTGACCGGCTCGTCGTGCAGCGCCTGCTCGGTGCCGACGAGGTGGCCCGCTACCAGATCGCCTACGTCGTCGGCTCCGCGGTCATCCTGCTGCTGACCTTCACGAACCAGGCCTGGGCGCCGCACTTCGCCGCCCTCCGCGACGCCGTGGCCCGCCGCCGGCTCGCCATGCACGCCCGGGACGAGCTCTACATGCTCCTCGCCCCCGTGCTCGTCGCCGTCACCCTCGTGTCGCCGGTGGCGCTGCCGATCCTGGCCCCGGCGTCGTACCGGGTCGAGTCCCTCACCGTCGTCGTCTTCGTGGTCGCCCTGACCGCGTTCCCGGTGGTCGCGAGCGGTGCGACCGGCCGGCTCCTGCTGGTCGAGCGCCGCGGCGTGACGGTCGGCGTCATCGGCGCCGTCGCCGGTGTCGTGAACATCGCGGCGAACCTGGTGCTGGTGCCCCTGACGGGCATCGTCGGCGCGGGCATCGCCACGGTCATCGCCTACGCCATCCTCGCCGCACTGCAGCAGGCCTCCCTGCCGGACCGCCGTGAGTGGCGCGGCCCTCGACGCCGGGTGCTGCTCGCCATCGCGATCGCGATCGTCGTCGCCGCGGCCTCGCTCCTGCCCCCACAGGACCTCGCCTGGAACATCGTGCGCATCGTCGGCGTCGCCGCGTGCCTGCCCTGGTTCTTCCGCCGCCTGAAACTCGCTCGCGGAGGATCCGCATGACACGTCCCACCCCCCGTCCGCTGCGTGTCGTCGTCGCCACCAACGGACTCGCCATCACCGGCGGTGTCGAACGCTGCGTCGTCGAGGACGTCGGCGAGCTCGTCGCGGCCGGCCACGAGGTCGAGGTGTGGCACCGCGCCGGTCCGGACGGCGACCCGGACGAGGGCCGCGCGGTGTTCGACCGGCTCGGTGTCCGACTGCGCCACGCCCGCGACTACCGCTTCGGCATCCGGACCGCCCCGACGGACGTGTTCCGCTTCGTCCGCGAGGGCCTCCGCCTCCGCCGGTCGCGCCCGGACGTCCTGTGGCTGAACCGTCCGGAGTTCCTGCCGTGGGGCCGCGTCGTGTCCTTCGTGTCCGGCGTCCCCCTGGCCGTGCACCTGCACCACGCCCCGAACTACCGTCGGCTCGGCCCGTTCGCCGGCGGCCGGACCCGGTACCTCGCGGTCTCGGCGGCGATGGCCCGTGCGTGGACCGCCGTCGGTGCCCCGCCGGACCGCGTCGACGTGGTCCCGAACGGCGTCGACACCGCGGCGTTCCCCGCCGCCACGCCGGCGAGCACGCGCCGAGCACGCGCTGCGCTCGGCCTCGACCAGGACCGCCCCGTGGTGCTCTACTACGGACGGCTCACGCGGTCGAAGGGCGTCCTGGCCCTCCTGGAGGCGTGGGGTCGCGTCCACGCGTCGGCCCGCGTCCTCGTCGGGCCCGGCACACCGCCCGCCCCGGCTCCGGTGCTCGTCCTGGCGGGTGCGCTGTACCCACAGGACGCCCCCGCCGTGCACCGCGCGATCGCCGCGTTGCCCGAGGGATCCGTGGTCGTGGTGCCCGAGCGCGACGACGTCGTCCCCCTGCTGCACGCCGCCGACGTCGTGGTGGCACCCTCCATCGAGCCCGAGGGGTTCGGCCGCGTGGTCGTCGAGGCGATGTCCACCGGACGCCCCGTCGTCGCGGCGGCGTCGGGCGGCACCGCCGAGATCCTCAGCGGCGAGTGGACGCGCTTCACCGTCGACCCCACCGAGACCGCCGCGCTGGCCGACAAGGTCCTCGAGGCGCTGCACGCGGCCGAGACCGAACCCGGTCTCGCGGACCGGTGCCGAGCCTGGGTGCGGGACCGGTACGGCCGGGAGCGGCACGTCGCGGCGCTGCTCCGGGCGCTCGAGGCGCACGCAAAGCACTGATGGACGACGACTGAGCGGTGCCGACGACGACGTCGGCACCGCTCAGTCGTTCGGGTCCGTCGTCGCGGTGTCGTCCGGCAGCGACGCGCTCGGCGCGGCACCGTCCGCCGGCACGTCGATCGTCATCCAGTCGATGAGGAGCGACCCGGCGGCGTCCGCCGGTGGGTTCCCGTCGTTCGACCCGGCCTGCACCACGAGGTGCATCCGAGCGGTCGGGATGTTCTCCGTGGTCGTGCCGACGACCTCGTCGTCGACCAGGAACGACATCCGGTCGGCGGTCCACTCGATCGTGTAGGTGTGCCAGTCCTGCAGCGACGCCTCGGTCTGCTGGTGGATGCACTTCTCGGCGGGGTCGGCCAGGCAGTGCACGTTCAGCCAGGCGGGCGCACCGAGCGCCCCCTCGGGGAAGTCGATCTCACCGTCCGACCACAGGTTCTCGTCGCTCCACAGCAGCACGGCGACGCCGTAGCCGTCGACCTCGTCGCTGCGCATCCGGATGCTGTACCGGCCGGCGGTCTGCCCGCCCCACTCGCCGTCGACGAGCGGCACGACACCGCCCGCCAGCGGCACCCCGGCGCGCGTGGTCCGCAGACGCACGTCGAGCACGCCGTCGTGCGCCGACAGGGTGGACGCCTGGTAGCGTCCCGTCCCCGCGGTGTCGGCGAACCCGTGGTATGCGACGAACCGGTCCGAGTACCGGGACTCGAAGGTCCGGTTCGTGGCGGCGTCGGCGAAGTCCTCGCCGAACACCCGGGTCCACCCCTCGGGCTCGGAGCTCGGCATCGAGACGCCGCTCGGGTCGTCGAGGGTCACGTCGTCACCGTTCGCCGTGGTGGTCGCGGTCGTGGTGCCGGCGACGATGCCGGCAGCCACGAGCAGGGCGCCGGCCGCGAGCGCGGTCCGGCGGGTGCCGGGGCGCCGCGGCGGTCGGTGCCGGGACAGGCCGCGACCGTGTGCCGGTGGGGCGCCGTGGGCGGATGCCGCGTCGTCGGCGACGTGTTCCGACCAGGTGGGGCGGGCCTCCTGGCCGTCGCCCTGCTCGTCGGTCACCCGGTCGTCCACGCGCGGATCTCGGAGAGACCGACGTTGCCCGTGCTGTTCGAGACGCCCGTCACCGTGAACCGCACCCAGGTGACGTCACGCGGGGTGAAGTCGACCGTCAGGGCGTCGCCGCCGTTCGGCAGGGTGCCCACCGCGACCTGGCTGCCGTCCGAGAACGTCAGGGTGCCGCTGGTGACCTGGTCCGAGCTGTTCGGGCGGTCGTTCAGGACGATCCGACCGAGGTGCTGCGAGGCGGCCCAGTCCAGCTGGATCCACACCCCGGTCCGGCCCCACGGGGCGACCCACTCGGCCGTCGGGTTGTCGGGGTAGCCCGACACGACGCCGTCGACGGCCTTCGCGACGGTCTGCCCGGTGGACTGGTCGTCCCACGCGGCGGTCGGGGTGGCCGACCCGGTGACGTCCGACAGCGTCGGCGTCGGGTTCGGCGTCGGCGTCGGCGTCGGCGTCGGGGTGGGCGTGGGGGTCGGCGTCGGCGTGGGCGTCGGCGTGGTGTCCGCCGGCCGGAACGCCCGGATCTCGGCGAGGCCGACGTTCCGGGTCGTGCTGCTCACGGAACCGACCGTGAACCGCACCCACGTGACCTGACGGGCGCTGAACGCGACACGCTGCACGGCTCCCCCGTTGTCGAGCGACGGGACGGCGACGCTGGTGCCGTCGGAGAACGTCAGCGTGCCGCCGGTCACCTGGTCGTCGCTGTTCGGCCGGTCGGCCAGGTCGATCTCCTGCAGGGTGGTTCCCGCGGACCAGTTCAGCTGGATCCACGTGCCCGCTCGGCCACCGGGCGCCGCCCACTCGGCCGTCGGGGCGTCCGGGTAGCCGCTCACGACGCCGTCGACGGCCTTCACGGCGGTCTGACCGTCGGCCGGGTTCTCGCCGCTCGCGGTGACGGTCGCGCCGGCGGTGACGTCGGTGCCCTGCGAGGTCGGCGGGTCCGTCGGGGGCTGGGCCGACGAGCCGACGGCGTACTGCCGGCTCAGCCAGGAGCCCTCCGGGCGCGACGCGCAGGCGGAGGTGGAACCACAGGTCTCACCGTCGTACGCGGCGTAGGCGAAGAAGGCGGCGGCCTTCGCGGCCGTCTGCGCGGAGCTCAGGTTCGACGGGCGGTCCGCGATCGGGTACCCGAGGTAGCCCGTGAACGTGTGCGCCGCCGTGTAGGCGGACTGCGCCTGGTCGGCGAGGTACGCGACGGTGTGGTGGTCGCTGTGGTCGCCGTCGCCGTACGTGCCGCCGTGGTCGAGCGTGTGGATCTCGGTCGGCGCGTACCCGGTGACGAGCCCGGAGAACGTCGCGCGCAGGTCGGTCAGCGAGAAGGACGTCGGTTGGGCTGCCCCGGCGACGGTGTGGATCGTGCTGATCTGGCCCTCGTAGAGCTTCTCCAGGCTCTCGCCGCCCGTAGCCGCGAAGCCGGAGCCGTCGATGTTGCCGTCCGGCAGCTCGAGGAACACCAGGCTGAGCCGCGGGGCCGTCGCCAGGGTCGCCGTGCGGAGCGTGTGGCCGGCGACCGAGAGCTGCCCGGCGGTCCAGTTCGACGAGACGCCGGCGATCGACGCGTACGACGCCATCAACCCGTTCTCGCGGGACTGCCAGTACCAGGCGGGCTTGCCGGCGTCACCGGCGGTGACGATGACCGAGCGGACGCACTTGCCGGCGTCGATGTCGGCGCGGAGCTCGGTTCCGGAGAACAGCAGGTCGTCGTCGGCGTGCGCCACCATCGTGAGGACCCGGCCGGCGCTGCAGTCGGCGTTCGCGGCGGCTGTGCCACCCGTCGGTGTGCTGCTCGGCGTGGGCGTGGGCGTCGGCGTGGGCGTCGGCGTCGGCGTCGGCGTCGGCGTCGGCGTCGGCGTGCTGGTCGGCGTGCTCGGCGGCGGTGTCTTCCGACCTCGTGCATCGGCGGACATCGCACCGCCGGGTCCGGCGACGACGGCGACGACCGCCAGGACCCCCAGGACCGCCGCGGCGGACGCGGCGCGCGTGCGCCACGTCCGCCGGGGGGCCCGGGTCGTGCGGTGTTCAGTTCGTGGCATGTGCGAGTCCTGCCGGGGTCAGTTCGTAGACGGCGGTGGTGCCGGAGCCGAAGACGCGCTTCCAGTAGGGCGAGTCGGCCATCGCGGCCGCGAGCTCCTGGTAGTCGGCGTCGGTCTGGTACCCGTACCGCTCGTCGTAGGCGCCGAAGGGCTCGGCGACCAGTGCGTAGTACTTCGTCGCCGGCCAGTCCAGGACGAGCTGGCGGGTCATCGTGGACACGTCGGCCTCGGCGTCGTAGCCCTCCGGCTCCGGGTACGCCCCGAGGACCTCGCGGGACAGCGCCCCGACGTCGAAGTAGCGTGCGCCGGTGTTGCTCGGGACGGCGTTCGCCGAACCGGTCAGCAGCATCATCGAGCCCTTCGGCGCGGTCGCGTCGTAGAACTGCGTCGCCGCCGACTGGCTGCGCGTCGGGACGCGGTTCCAGTCGAGGGCGGTCTGACCGAACGCGCCGATGCCGACCATCGCGGCGACCGCGGCCGCAGCGATGACGACCTTGACCGCCGTGGGCCGCACCGCACGGGCGACGAGTCGACCGACGGGAGCCAGCCGGCCGCTGGGCATCGGGAGCCCTGCCGCCAGGATCGCGATCCACGGTGTCGCGAACAGCACGACGCGGAAGATGCCCTCCTGGCCGTAGTTCGTCGCGACGAGCAGCGAGATCGGGCTCGCTGCCGTGGCCAGCAGTCCCCAGTGCACGCGGTCGCGGCGCATCAGCACGGTGATCACGGCGACGAGGCCGAGGACCACGAGGGCCGCCGCGGGGATGTCGAACGCGAGCCGTGTGACGAGCGGCTTCGGCAGGACCGTCATGTCGTGCGACGGCGGCTGCACGTTGTCGAGCACCTTGCCGACGGCTCCCAGGGACAGGAACTTGCCCAGGATGTCGTCGTTCAGCAGGGCGAAGCCGACGGCGGGGACGAGCACCACGACGGGGAGCCACCAGGGGCGGAGCAGTCGGAACACGATGAGCGTCACGAGTGCGGCGACCGTCAGGTACGGGGAGATCTGGTGGGTGACGACCAGCACGATGCCGATCAGGGTGATCGCGATGATCCGGGACAGGCCGACGCGGCGGGCCCGCAGGATCGTCGAGCGGACGCCGTCGGCGGCGGTCACCGCGGTGCGTCGCAGCGGGCCGACGGCCAGCACGAGGATCACCAGGGACATCAGGATGCCCACCGACTGCGGCGAGAAGTACGTCGTGTTGAGCGAGCCGGTCATCGCGGTCAGGAACGCGGCGATCCAGGGGCGACGGTTGCCCGGCAGCCAGTTGGCGGCCAGGACCCCGACGGCGATCGTCGTGCTGAAGGCCAGCAGGACGGGGACCCACGCGGCGATGGTCATCGCGTTGTCGATCCCGCCGACGTCCGCGACCCAGGCGCCGCCGGCGAACAGGCCGGACCACGTCTGGAAGATGTCGGCGGCCGGGTTCGTCGAACCCCAGCGGCGGATGTACTCGAGCACGCCGATGTGACGGGCGGCCGCCATCACGGTGGGCATGCCGTAGGTGATGGCCTGTGCGAGCTGGATCGACCCGCCGAGCACGACGACCGGGATCGCGAGTCCGCGACCGCGCACCAGGGCGACGACGGCAGCGGCGACGACGATCGCCAGTCCGATGACCAGGCCGGGGCCGAGCGACCCGAACAGCCCGTCCGGCACCGGGTCGCCGATGTGCGTGAGCGCGGCGACGACGATGACGAGCAGGCCGACGACCGAGCCGGCGGTGACGGTGTCGGTGGTGGTCCAGCGCCGGGCCGTGGCGCCCTCGGCGGCCGGCTCGAGGCGGGCGCGCTGCAGTTCGGCGACGTCACGCGGCACGGCGATCGCCAGGGCGACGGCGGTGAGCACGACGACCCCGACGAACGGCACCGTGGGGTTCCAGAGCTGGAACGTCGCCATCGTGTAGCCGATGCCGATCGTGCCGACGAGCGACGCCGTGACCGCGAAGACGCTGAAGCGTGCCAGCGGCATCGGGCGGACGAGCAGCAGGGGTGCGACGCCGAGCAGCGCGAACAGGTACACGCCGATCGCACTCCCCCGCAGTACCGGGAGTCCGGCGATCGCGGCAACCCCGGCGACGAGGAGCGTCAGGACGACGATCGCCGCTGCGGTGAGTCGTGCGATCGGGCTCATCGCGTCCACCGCGAGCGGGCGGGCGGGACCGGCCGAGGCCAGACCGTGCCGGAGCTCGTGGCGACCGCGGGCGTTCCGGTCGATCGTGCCACCACCACGCAGTCGTTCGACGAGCGCCAGGAACGGCGCCGTCAGGACCGAGCGCTGCTCGACCCCGCGCAGCCGCCGCTGGGTGGCGGCGAACTCGGCGTCGACCGCGTCGGGCACGCGGTCCGCGTCACCGGGCTGGTCGCCGGCGATGTCCGTCGCACGGTCGCCCTGCTCGAGGCCGAGTCGTGCGAAGGCGCTGAGCGCCTCGGGCGCTGCGTCCACCGATGCGGTGAGCGACTCGCGGTCGATGGCGTTCTTGGTCATCCAGGCTCCGAGTCCGTGGCCGTGCGCGGCTGCAGCGGCGCGGAGCGACGCGACGTCGTCCGCCGATCGCTGCCACGCGATGGCGGCCGGTTCGACGGCGATCGCGGATCCGGCGAACAGCAGTCGTGTGAAGAGGTCGAGGTCGTCGCCGGCACCGACGCGGGTGCCCGGTCCGAAGGCGGTGTCGAAGCCGCCGATCCGGAGCGCGGTCGCGCGGTGCACGGCGAGGTTGTCACCGGTGCCGTAGGCAGCGGCGGCGAAGGGGTGGTGCGGGGGCGCGTCGTCGGTGCCGTCGAGGCGGAACACCCGACGGCGGACGGTGCGGCCGGCTGCGGTGCGGTCGTCGTGCCAGCGCTGCGCGGGGGTGCGCAGTTCGGCGCTCGGGACGAGCCCGGTGACGCAGGCGACGTCGGGGTCCGCGGCGAAGGCGGTGGCCAACGCGGCGACCCAGTCACCGTCCACGACGGCGCCCTCGGCGACGAACGCGACGACCTCGCCGCTCGCGGCGAGGAGTCCGGCGTTGCGGGCGGCGGCGAGGCCACCGGTCGGCGCGGCGATCGTGGTGACGCGCCGACCGCCGATCTCGACCGTCGCGGTGCCGCTGTCGTCGGCGCCGTGCGAGACGACGACGACGTCGAAGTCGGGGTACTCGTTGGCGAGCACCGACCGCATGGTGGTGCCAGCGGCCCCGTCCGTGCAGAGCACCACGGTGACGGACGGCAGCACCAGACCTGCTGCCGGCCGACGCTCGGGCACCGGCATCGGCCGGATCGCGCGCTGGAGGGTGCGGACGTCGATGGTCCCACCGATGCGGCGACGCTCGGTGATGTCCGCCTCGACGAAGCCGAGCGGCTCGCCGTGGTCGCGGACGAGCAGTCGAGCGCGCCGGTAGCCCGCGGCGCCCTCGAGTGCGACCACGTCACGGTGGCTGGACGCGTGCACGTCGGCGCGGTCGACCTCGCCGACCCACAGGGCGCCGTCCCACGTCGGGGACAGCGGCCCGGTCACGATCGGCGAGATGACCATCGCCAGGGTCGCGCGGGTCACCGCGTCCCCACCGGCTGGGGGACGGGGGCGGCCGCCGGGGTGCGGACGACGACGCCACCGAGGACACGCCCGACGGCGTAGCCCGTGACGGTCGACGCGACGGAGAGCACGATCGCGAAGGCACGCAGGGCACCGCCACGACCGATGTGGCGCAGTTCGCGCAACACCGCTCCGGGGATGACCTTCGTCAGGTACGTCGACTCGCTGGCGAGCGAGTCACCCGTGCCGACGCGACGGCTCAGGACGGCCTTCGAGATGCCCTCGTAGTAGCTGCGACGGCGCAGGTAGCGCATCGTCACGCGGTCCGGGGAGACCCGGTGCGAGACGTTCGAGCGCGGTTCGTGGCGGATGCGCGCACCCGGACGGGCCTGGGCGATGCGGATGCAGAGTTCGGTCTCCTCGCAGCCGAGCGGCTGGTTGCCGACGCGGCCGATGCCGGAGCGGAACCCGCCGGCGAGCATGATCGCGTCACGGCGGAACGCCATGCTCGAGCCGATGACGTTGCGCACGTCGCCGGGGGTCTCGGGCAGGCCGCGGTAGGAGCAGCCGACGATCCAGAGGAGTTCGTCGGCGTACGGGCCGGCACCGGTGGCGGTGGGCCAGGACGGTGTGGCCCGGCCGCCGACGCCGACGACGTCCGGGTCCTCGAGGGCGGTGAGCATGTGGCCGAGCCAGTCCGGGTCGGCCGTCGCGTCGTCGTCCAGGAACGCGACGACGTCGGCGTCGGTGAGGGCGACGCCCGTGTTGCGGGCACCGGACAGGCCGCGGTCCTCGGTGTTCGGGACGACGCGGAGCTCGGGCCAGCGCGCCGCGGCGCGGGCGAGGAGCTCGGGTTCGTGGTCGATCACGACGACGACCTCGGGGGCCTCGGGCTGGCGCTTGGCGGACTCGACGCTGTCCTGCAGGTCGCCCCAGCGCTGCTGGGTGTAGGCGCAGATGACGACCGCGACGGTCGTCACGCGACTTCCTCCTCGAGGCTGGCCACGGCGGCGACGGGGGCGCCGTGCGGAGCGTGCCCGGCGGCGTGGACCGAGGCGTGCGCTGCGGCCGACGCGACGTGCGGTGCGGCGGCGTGCGGTACGGCGGCGTGCGGCACGGCGGCCAGCTGCTCGGCCGGCGGCACGACGCTCATCGCGGCGCGACGGACCTCGGAGCGGCCGATCGCTGCGCGACGACGCTCGTGCATGATCGACTTCAGCACCCGGATGCCGTCGGTCACGGCGTTCAGGTTGCTCGAGCCGTGCACGCGGAGCTTCTCGTGGCTGGGGACCTCGGTGATCGCGAGCTCGGCGGCCGACCAGCGGCAGGTGAGCACGGTCTCGATCTCGAACCCGTCGCCCCAGAGCATCGAGCCGTCGGACGGCTTCGGCAGCTCGGAGGACAGCAGGCCGATCTCCGGCAGGACGTCGGCCCAGAAGGCGTTGTAGCCGTAGCAGAGGTCGCTGTAGCGGGTGCCGAGGATGATGTTGCAGAGCATGTTCAGGCCACGGTTGCCCAGGTTGCGGACGATCGTGATGTCGTCACTGCCGCCGCCGAGCGAGTAGCGGGTGCCCTTCGCGACGTCGGCGCCCTCGACGAGCGCCTGCACGAAGCGCGGGATCTCGTCCGGGTCGGCGGAGCAGTCGGCGTCGAACATGACGACGACGTCGCCGGTGACGGCCTCGAACCCGCAGGCGAGGGCGTTGCCCTTGCCCTTGCGGGTCTGGTGCACGACGCGGATGTCGGGCATCACGCGCTGCGCGGTGGCGATGGTGTCGTCGACGGAGTTGCCGTCGACCAGGATCACCTCGTACACCGGCGGGAGCTTCGGCAGGATGATCTCGAGGTTTCGGGCCTCGTTCCGCGCCGGGATGACGACGGAGACCCTCGGGTCTGCAGGGCGAACGGTACGTGCGGGCATGGGCGCGGTCCTGTCGGGTCAGGGTTGCTGTCGGGTTGTGGCTCGTGTGACGAGCGGCGCGTCCTCGGATGACGCATCGACGACGGTGACCGTCGTCGGTCGAGCAGCGGGACGCGGGTACGACGCCGCCGGCTTCGCAGGTGAGTGGGTACTCTTCCCCGCGTGTCCAACCATCGTCGCGGGCTGGCAGGCGGTCAATGCGCGGTGCGGTCCATTGCGGACACTCGGCCGCGGATACGGAAACCCGCAACACCGCGCCGGCCGCGTGCCGTGGACGCAGGGGCAGACGTGACGGGAGGCGCGGTGCCAGCCCGCCCCGCGCCTCCCGTCCGCTTCCTGGTCGCGACCACCGCACCCGGTGAGCAGAAGACGTCGCCTCCGGACCGCGGAGGCGACGTCTTCTGCTCACTCGATGCGCGCAGCCGCTCAGTTCCGGGCCGCGCCCTCCGTCGCGAACGCCGCACGCAGCGCCGTCGCGAGGTCGGCCACGTGCGGTTCCCGCAGCAGCGAGCTGTGCTCGGCCGCGATCCGCACGGTCTCGGTCCGCCCGCGCAGCAGCGCGGACCAGCCGGTCGCGTCCGGGTTCGCATCGGCGAGCACGTACGTCGCCCGTCCGTGGAACGGCGTCGGGTGGTGCCGCCGGGTGACGAGCTCGGCCTGGTCGAAGAAGGCGTCGAAGTCCTTCTGCCCGCCGTGCCGCAGCACACCAGCGCTGTAGGCCCGCGCGCGCTTCGCGACGTGCTCGCCCCACGACATGCCGGACGGCATGACCCGCCGGACGGCCCCGGCGAGGCGCTGGCCGACGACACGGACGGCGGGGTTGCGGTGTTCGCGGGGCTCGAGCCGTCCGAAGTGCTTCCGGACCCCCTCGGCCCCGGTCCGCGGCAGGTAGGTGTCCAGCAGCGCGACGTGCTCGACCTGCTCGCCGCTCTCGGTGAGCAGCCGGGCGATCTCGAGCGCGATCAGCCCGCCGAGCGAGTGGCCGACCAGCAGGTACGGTCCGCGCGGCTGCACGATGCGCATCAGGGCGACGTACCGGCGGGCGCTGGCCTGGATGCTCCAGTCCGGCATGCCCCGACGCTCGAGGCCGTGCTGCTGGAACGCGTACACGTCGTGCTCGGGCAGATAGCGGGACAACGGCAGGAACGTCAGGGCGAGCGCTCCACCGCCGGCGAAGCAGAACACCGGCGGACGGCCGGACTCGCGCGCGCCGGACACCTTGACGACGTCGGGGTGGCTCGGCAGCGCCGTCGTGCCGCTCCGCACCCGTCGGGCGAACGCCCGGAGCGTGGGGTGCTGCAGGACGTCTGACGAGCGCAGGTCGATGCCGAGACGGCTCTGCACGAGCGCGAGCATCTCCTCCGCCGACAACGAGTCGCCGCCGAGGGCCGAGAAGTCCTCGTCGAGGTGGACGCCGCGCAGGCCCAGCACCTCGGCCCAGATCTGCCCGACCACGAGCTCCCACTGGTCGTACTCGCCCTCGACCATCTCGGTCTCGATGCTCGGCGCACCCGGCAGCTCGGCCCGGTCGACCTTGCCGCGCTCGTTCCGCGGCAGCTCGGTCATCGGCACGATCGACGCCGGCACCATGTACTCCGGCAGGCGGTCCCGCAGGGCCAGGCGCAGGGCCGCGGGCGCCGGTGTGCGCTGGCCCGGACGGCCGACGACGTACGCGACGAGGCGGGTGACGGCGGGCGGGTCGACCTGCGCGGTGACGACGGCGTCGTGCACCTCGGGGATCGCGCGGAGCGCCGCCTCGACCTCGCTCGGTTCCACGAGGTACCCGCGGACCTTGACGGCGTCGTCGGAGCGTCCGAGCAGCACGAGCCGGCCGTCCGGCTCGATCCGGGCCAGGTCGCCCTGCCGCCACGTCGGCGTGCCGTCGTCGGTGTGTCCGGCACGTTCGGCGGTCTTCTCCGGGGCACCCCAGTACCCGGCGGTCAGGCCCTGGGAGACGATGACGAGTTCGCCGGTCTCCCCCGGGTCGGCGGGGCTGCCGTCCTCGCGCAGCACGAGCACCTGCTTGCCGGGCAGCGGCCACCCAGCGGGCACGACGCCCTCGGGCACCGGGGCACCGGGCTCCACGGGGCAGTAGGCCACGCAGCCGGTCTCGCTCGACCCGAAGGCGTTCAGCAGCAGGGTCGTCGGGTCGAGGTGCGGTCGGGCGGCGGCGATGTCGGCGCCGGTCACCGCCTCGCCGGTGGTCATCAGGAAGCGGAGGCCGCCGAGCGCGGGGCCCGCCCCGGACGCCTGCGCCCCGGGTGCCGTCTGCGAGCCGACGATCGACCGCAGCAGGTGCGGGGTGCAGACGAGGACGTTCACGCCGTCGGCGGAGAACCGTGCGAGCAGGCGTTCGACGCCGAGCTCGCGGGGTTCGAGGAGCACGACGCTGCCGCCGCTCAGCAGGGTGTCGAACGAGAACAGCAGACCGGCGGCGAACGACAGCGGCAGGACCACGCCGAGGCGGTCACCGGGTCCGGTGCCGAGGGCGACGGCGTCCTGCTCGGCGTTCGCGAGCTGCTGCCGGTGCGTCAGGACGACACCCTTCGGCATGCCCGTCGAGCCGGAGGTGAACACGATCGCGAACGCGTCGTGGCCGCCCGGGCGGGTGCCGGGGCGGGTGCCGGCGGCGCGGGTTCCGGCGGGCGCGTCGGCTGCCGTGTCCGCTGCAGTGTCGGCCGTCGTCACGTCGGTCGCCCTCTCGTCGCTCGCCGACTCGCCGCGTCGTTCGATCAGCTCGTCGAGTGCGTGCACCCGGCCGTCCCGGTCGGCGACGACGGTCGCCGCCAGGTCGGCGCGCGCGGTGTCCGCCACGATCTCGTCGACCCCGGCGAGCTGTGCGACGTGCCCCAGGCGGACCGCTGGCAGGTGCTCGTCGAGCACCACCACGGTGCGCCCCGCGCGGACGAGCGCCAGGATCGCGACGACGGCCTCGGTGGTCTGGCCGGCCATGACGCCGACCGGCTTCGATGCCCCACCGGCCACGGCGCCGACGCCGGCACCACTGTGGTCGTCGGGTCGGAGCTCGGCCCCGAGCACCGACGCGAGGTCGCGCGCCGCCCGGTCCGCCTCGCTGAACGTGTAGGGACGGCCGTCCCCGGCAAGAGCAGCGGCGTCGCCGTGGAGCGCGACCACACGGTCCCAGCGGTCCAGGACGGAGTGGTCGTCGGCCAGCGGGATCGCGGCGCGGTGGGTCCAGTGCTCGGTCGTCGTCAGCGGGTCGGCAGAGGTCACGATGACACCTCGGATGCTCGTCGGCGGGCCGCCGCGGGTCCCGCGCCGGTCCTGCGACGGTACGTCCGACGCGGTACGGCCCACGAGCCGTGTCGCGCGGGGTGCGGGGTCACGCAACCCGACCGGGAGGCCCGGCGCACCTCCGCCAGCGTGCTCGGCCCCCGTACGGGGACGGTCCAGGGCCGCGGGTGGCCCGGGTGGGCGCGGAGCATCGTGCGGTTCCGCGCAACCTCGGAATGCGCGGTCCGGAGCCTGTGGATCGCCGATGGAGGCGATGGCGGCGCACGAGTCCGGAGACGAGAACAGCCCCCGGGGATCCCGGGGGCTGTTCTTCGAGTGCTGGGGTACCTGGACTCGAACCAAGAACGACGGTACCAGAAACCGCTGTGTTGCCAATTACACCATACCCCAAAAGGCCTGCTGGCCTTCCGTCCCCGTTGTCCGGGGCACGATCAACTACTGTACAGCATCCCGGAGGTCCACGAGACCACCCACGAGGTCTCGGTGCACTGCCGCTGCCGTCGTGGCACCGTGCCCGGCGGCGACGATGAGCTGCTCCGGCCCGGGAGGGGTCACGTCCCCCACGGCGTACAGCCCGGGAACCGTGGTCCGGCCGACCCGGTCGACGACGAGGAGTCCGTGGGCATCGCGCTCCGGGGCCGTCGGCGCGCCGGGCGTGTCGGCGCGCAGCCAGTCGAGGTCCGCGTGCCACGTCGGTCGGACGAAGCCGCCCGTCCGCGGCTCCACGTGGCCATCGACCAGCCGGACCCCGGTCATGCCGGTCCGGTCGCCCTCGAGGTCCTCGATCACCCGCTCGTCGACCACGACGCCGGCACGCGCCAACCGGGCTCGCCCCGCGTCGTCGAGCGGAGCGACACCGTTCGTGTACACGATGAGGTCGTCGGCCCACGCCGCGATGAGCAGTGCCCGGTCCACGACGTCGTCGGTCTCGCAGATGAAGGCGAGGGGCTCCCCCGCCTTCTCGTACGCGTCGCACTCGACGCAGCTGTGCACCGCGGTGCCGTACAACGCACGGAGCATCGGCAGTGCCGGGAACTCCTCGCGCAGCCCCGTGGCGACGACGACGGTCCGCGCCCGCGCGTCCACCTCGGCACCACGCCAGGTCCCGTGCAGCCGCCACCCGTCGGCGTCGGGGGTCACCAGGTCGACCACGGCCTGCACGATCGTCGCCTCGGGGTACTCCTCGACCTCGGCGCGACCGAGCTTCCGGAGCTCGAGGGGGGAGATCCCGTCACGCGTCAGGAAGCCGTGCGACCGCAGGGTCGCGGCGTTGCGTGGCCGGTTCGCGTCGACGAGGAGCACCGTGCGCTTCGCCCGCACCAGGTTGAGCGCAGCGCTCAGACCGGCCGGTCCGGCGCCGATGACCGCGACGTCGTGGACGACCGGGGTACTCGGCACACCCGTGGGTCCTGCAGCGCTTCCCGCGGTGCTCATCGTTCGCCGTTCAGCGGGCCGCGAGGGCGCGGAGCCGCGTCAGGGTGGACTCCTTGCCGAGGATCTCCATCGACTCGAAGAGCGGCGGGCTGATCCGGCGCCCGGAGACCCCCACGCGCAGCGGACCGAAGGCGACCCGGGGCTTCAACCCGAGGTCGTCGATGAGCGCCGTGCGGAGGGCACCCTCGATCGCCTCGGTCCGCCAGTCGTCGAGCTGCTCGAGCGCCGCGATGCCGGCCGTGAGCACGGCGCCGGTGTCGCCCTTGAGCGATGCCTGTGCGTCGTCCTCGACCACCAGGTCGGCGTCGGCGGTGAACAGGAACCCGAGCATCGCCGGGGCCTCACCGAGCAGCTGCATGCGCTCCTGGACGAGCGGCGCCGCCTTCGTCAGGACCTCGGTCTGCTCCGCGGTCGGCGGGTCGGCCACGAGGTCGGTCAGGTACGGCAGGAGCCGGGAGCGGAAGTCCGACGGCTCGAGCAACCGGATGTGGTCGCCGTTGATCGCCTCGGCCTTCTTGTGGTCGAAGCGCGCCGGGTTCGGGTTGACGTCGGTGACGTCGAACGCCGCCACCATCTCGTCGATCGAGAAGACGTCGCGGTCGGCGCCGATCGACCACCCCAGCAGGGCCAGGTAGTTGACGAGCCCCTCGGGGATCATGCCGGCGTCGCGGTGGTGGAACAGGTTCGCCTCGGGGTCGCGCTTCGAGAGCTTCTTGTTGCCCTCGCCCATGACGTACGGCAGGTGACCGAACACCGGGATCGCCGGTGCGAGCCCGATCTCGTACAGCGCCTCGTACAGGGCGATCTGCCGCGGGGTCGACGACAGCAGGTCCTCGCCGCGCAGGACGTGCGTGATGCCCATCAGGGCGTCGTCCACCGGGTTCGTGAACGTGTACAGCGGCTTGCCGTTCGGCCGGACGACCACGAAGTCCGGGAACGTCCCCTGCTTGAAGGTGATCTCGCCACGGACGAGGTCGTCGAAGCTCAGGTCACTGTCCGGGACCCGGAGTCGCAGCGCCGGCTCGCGGCCCTGGTCGCGGAACGCCTGACGCTCGTCGTCGGACAGGTCCCGCTCGTGGTTGTCGTAGCCCTGCTTCGGATCGCGCCCGGCAGCCTTGTTGCGGGCCTCCATCTCCTCGGGCGTGACGAAGGACTCGTAGATGTGCCCGGACGCCTTGAGCTTCGCGATGACGTCGTCGTAGATCGCGGTCCGCTCCGACTGCCGGTACGGTCCGTGCTCACCGCCGGCGTCGACGCCCTCGTCCCAGTCCAGCCGGAGCCAGCGCAGGCCGTTGAGGATCTGCGCGTAGGACTCTTCGCTGTCCCGCGCGGCGTCGGTGTCCTCGATGCGGAACACGAGCTTGCCGCCGGTGTGGCGTGCGTACGCCCAGTTGAAGAGCGCCGTGCGGATGAGCCCCACGTGCGGGGTCCCCGTCGGGCTCGGGCAGAAACGGACGCGGATCTCGGACCCGGAAGCAGTGGTGAATGGCGCAGTCATGACCCGCCAATGCTACCGTCACGCCCTGCTCG
>NZ_JALLIO010000013.1:0-62458 GCF_023242305.1 Curtobacterium sp. MWU13-2055 | reverse complement strand
AGGTAAACCCAGTGACCGTCTCAGCCGTTCCGTTCTCCGCCGCCGTGGCAACGAGAGGTAACACTACACAGGCTCCGGGGGCCTCGCCAACCGTGGTTCCTCCCGGGCGTGTCGGCCCGGGAGTCCCCGTCGGCGGCGGGGCTACTCCGCTGCAGCGAGCTGCCCGCAGGCCCCGTCGATCTCCTTGCCGCGGGTGTCGCGCAGGGTCGTCGGGATGCCCGCGGCGTTGAGCCGGCGGACGAACTCGTCCTGCACGTGCACCTCGGACGAGGTCCACACGGAGCCCGGCGTCGGGTTGAGCGGGATCGGGTTGACGTGCACCCAGCCCTTGCCGCGCTTGTTGAGCTTCTCGGCGAGCAGGTCGGCACGCCAGGCGTGGTCGTTCATGTCCTTGATGAGCGCGTACTCGATCGAGACACGGCGGCCCGTCTTGACGTAGTAGTTGTGTGCGGCGTCGATCGCCTCGTCGGCCTTCCAGCGCGAGTTCACCGGGATGAGCTCGTCGCGGAGCTCGTCATCAGGGGCGTGCAGCGACAGCGCGAAGGTCACCGGGATGTTCTCGTCCGCCAGCTTGAGGATCGCGGGCACCAGCCCGACGGTCGAGATCGTGATGCCGCGGGCGCTCATGCCGAGGCCGTTCGGCTGCGGCGCGACCATCAACCGCACGGCGTCCATCACCCGCTTGTAGTTGGCGAGCGGCTCCCCCATGCCCATGAACACGATGTTCGTGACGCGCTCGGCGTCGACGCGGTCCTTGCCGCCCTTGCGGGGATCGCCCCCGAGTTCCCCGGCGGCGATGGCCGCGTTGGCCCGGACGATCTGCTCGATGATCTCGGCGGTGGACATGTTGCGGGTCAGCCCCGCCTGGCCGGTGGCGCAGAACGGGCAGTTCATGCCGCAGCCGGCCTGCGACGAGACGCAGAGCGTGATGCGACCCGGGTACCGCATGAGCACCGACTCGACCAGGGCGCCGTCGTGCAGCTTCCACAGGAACTTGATCGTGTCGCCGTTGTCCGTCGCCAGCCGCCGGGTCTCGGTCAGCAGGGGCGGCAGCATCCCGGCGACGAGCTGCTCGCGCTGGGCGGCCGGCAGGTCGGTCATCTTGTCCGGGTCGGACGTGTAGTGCGTGAAGTAGTGGGTCGCGAGCTGCTTCGCGCGGAAGCCCGGCAGCCCGAGTTCCTTGACGCGGGCCTCGCGCTCCTCGGCCGTCAGGTCGGCCAGGTGCACGGGCGGCTTGCCGCGCTTCGGCGACGCGAACTGCAGCAGCGGACGGCCGTCGGTGTCGGTCGCCTGCTTCCAGCCCTCGGTGCGCGGGCGCACCTGCGGACGAGCAGACTGCTGCTGTTCGAACGGGGTACGGGTGTCGGAAGCCATCAGGCCAGGATACGGGAGGCCCGTGACACGTCGCTGCCGGACCCTCCGGTGGCCGGGATGGTCACCGTCGACGGCCCCGCCTGCGTCGGATCAGCTGCCGGCGGGCAGCAGGCGCGCGAAGTGGTGCGCGGCCGAGTACATCGGCACGATGTCGACGACCTCGCCCGGGTGCGGTGCCTGCAGCACGAGTCCCTGGCCGAGGTACAGCCCGACGTGGTCCTCGTCGTCGTACACGACCATGTCGCCGGGCAGCGCCTCGGACTCGGGGATCGTCGTCGCCGCGGCGTCCTGCGTCGGGACGTAGTGCACGAGCGGGATGCCGACCGCGGCGTACGCGACCATCGTCAGGCCGGAGCAGTCGATGCCCTCGTGGCTCGCGCCGCCCTCGACGTACGGGTCCCCCATGTACTGCAGGGCGGTCTCGACGATCGTGGCGCGGTCGCCACCGGCGGACAGCGCCGCCGACAGGGCTGACTGCGCCTGGGCCGTCGTCACCCCGAAGCGCAGGTCGAGCGTCGGGTACGAGACGACCGTGGTCGTGGTGGTCATGCCGTCGGTGGTGACGACGGGGACCTTGACGTCGTGCGCCACGGTGAAGGTCTGCGCGGCCTGCGAGGTCGTCGTGCCCTGCTGCATCTCGGCCGGGGTCGCCGCGTTCGCCGGCACGGCCAGGGTCAGGCTCGAGGTCACGGCGATCGCCGGCGCGAGCAGGATCGCGGCACGCTTGGCGTTCGCGGTGCGGCGGATGTGCCGCGGGTCGACGGCCCGCTCGGCACGCAGGACGGCCTTCCGGCTCAGGACGGCCGCACCGGCGCTCGAAGCGACTGGGAGCGGACGCGGCTGCATCCGGACGGTACGGGTCGGCTTCGGGTGCTCCACGAACGTGGCCCGGGCAGCAGCGGGACCGAGGGCCGAGCGACGACCACGGGGACGGGATGGCTGCGGCTGCGGAGACGCCGGAGCGGGTTCCACCGCGGTGTGCGGGGTCCCTCGCGGGGGCTGTCGGTCTTCGGCTGCTGCAGGCAGGGCGTGGCGTCCCATGGGTCCTTCCGGGTCGGGACCGCTGGGCGATCCGGAAAGTAACGTATTGGTCACGGGGCGGATCGAGGCTGGGCAGTCCCGGAGTGTTCCTGCGGCTCGTCACAGGAACGGGCGGTCCTCGCAGGTCGCTCAGATGCGGCGGATCGGCGCCAGGGGCCCGAAGAGCCGGCCTCAGACGGACGCGACCCGCATGACGGCGGCGATCCGGGCCTCCCGGTCGGACGACAAGCGGTCGAGGCGAGCCGCCAGTGCCACCACGGACGCGTCGACCGGGGCGTCCCCCGAGATGTCCCCCGGTACCGGGACGCCGGCGCGGACGGCGAGCGGCAGCACGCCGGCCCAGACCGTGTGGTCCTCGCCGTCGTCCGCGGCCTCGCCGTTGCCCTGGAACCGGACCTTCACGCTCGCGCGGTCGAGGGGCAGCTGCAGGACCTGGGTGGCGCGGACCTCCTTCGGGGTCATCTCGCGGACCTCGTCGCGGCGGCCGGGCATGAGGTGGTCGGAGACCTGCCAGAGCGCCTCGGTGCGGAGTTCGGGCGGCACGACCGTCGCGGCGCCCGCGATCATCGCGCTGCGGTAGTTCGCGGAGCTGTCGAAGGTCGAACGGGCGAACACGAGCCCGTCCAGGTGCGTGACCGTCGCTGCGACCCGCACGCCGGCGGCCCCTGCTCCGAGGAAGAGGCCGCCGCCGGTCGAGCCGTGCAGCAGCAGGACCGGGCCGGCGCCGAGGTCCCCGACGCCGCACAGGAAGGGCAGCACGATCGGGTGGCCGCCGCGGACGAACCCGACGTGGGCGAGATGTGCTTCGGCGAGGATCGCCCGGAGGACGGCGGGGTCGTCGGACTGGCGCTCGCGGATGCGGCGGACCCGCAGGTCAGGGCCGTCGGCGGGGTTGGGGGTGCTCATGCTGGCAACGCTAGGTTCGACAGTGGTCCAGTGCGTGGACCAGATCGAGGTGATCGTGGTGGACCAGTCCGGCAAGACCGCAGGGGTCGTCGCCCGCATCCGACGGATGGTCCACGACGGCACGCTGCGCGAGGGCGATCCGCTGCCGTCGACCCGGGCGTTGGCCGCCGAGCTCGGCGTCGCACGCGGAACGGTCGTCGCCGCGTACGACCAGCTCGACGGCGAGGGCTGGATCCGGACGCGGCACGGTGCGGTGGCGAGGGTCGTCGCGTCGGCCGGGGCGTTCAGCGGGGGCGTGGGAATCGGGAACTTGCTGCCGGCGACGGACCCGCGTGCGCCGGCGGCGACGTCAGCTGCGGCGTCAGCGTCAGCGTCAGCCGCCGCCCGGACCGTCGACTGCCGCCCCGGGGTCCCCGCCGTCACCGCGATCGCGCAGCGGGACTGGCGCGCAGCCTGGCGGGCGGCGGCCGACGCCCCACTGCGGAACGCGGTCGCGGACCCCCTCGGCACGGTGGAGCTCCGCGCGCAGGTCGTGGCGCAGCTCGGCCTGAGTCGCGGGTTCGCGCCGTCGGTCGACCGGGTGCTGCTGACCGCGGGGACCTCCGAGGCGCTGTCGCTCGTCACCGAGGCGCTCCGCGTGCACCTCGGTCGCGCCCCCGTGTTCGCGGTCGAGGACCCGGGGTACCGGACCGGTCAGCGTGCGGTGCTCAGCGCGGGCGGGATCGTGCTCGGCATCCCGCTCGACGACGACGGGATGGACCTCGACGCCCTGACCGCCGCACCGCCGGTCGACGTCGTGCTCGTCACGCCGACGCACCAGTACCCGCTCGGTTCGGTGATGCCGGTGGCGCGACGGCAGCGGCTGCTCGCCTGGGCTGCGGCGACGGGCACGCTCGTGGTCGAGGACGACTACGACTCGGAGTTCCGGCACCGCGGCAGCCCCGTGCCCGCACTCGCAGCGCTCGACGCCGACGGGGTGGTGCTGCACGTCGGCGGGTTCTCGAAGACGCTCGACCCGCGGCTGCGCTGCTCCTACGTCGTGCTGCCCGGGGCGGCAGGTGTACCGGTCGGGGCCGGATCCGTGGCCGGGGTCACCGACGCGGTGCTCGCTGCCCGTCGCGCCCGCGGCGCGGTCGTCGCCGAGCCCGTGCAGGTCGCGCTCGCGCACCTGCTCCGGACCGGCGCGCTCCGCCGGCACCTCGGCCGGGTCCGGCGCGACTACACGCACCGTCGCGCCCGGATCGCGGCTCGACTCAACGGCGTCGCCGGACTGGAGGCCCGTGCCCTGACCGGCGGACTGCACGCCGTGGTCGTGTGGTCAGGCCGGGCGACGGGGCAGGAGGTCGCGGCGCGGATGGCCGGTGCCGGCGTGCTCGTCTCGACACTTGAGGAGTACGGGATGGCTCCGGGCAGCACCCCGGCCGGGGTCGTGCTGGGGTACGGGGCGGTGACGGTGCCGGAGCTCGACCGTGCGCTGGACGCGCTGATCGCGTCGGTCGAGCGGACCGAGACCGTTGCGTGACCCTGGTGTTCTTGGTGCCCCGGTGCGCTCTGGCCGCCGGACGAGTCGCGATCAGCCGCCGGACTGAGCGGTCGCGACCACGTTCGATCCGGCCTGCTGGCACGCGGTGTTCAAGGTGCGTCCGACGAGCTCCCACTCGGGGCTGTCCTCGAGCGCCGGCCCCGACGCGGGTGCCGGGTGGGCGTCGAGGTACTCGTGCGCGTAGTCGATGGCGTTGTCGAGCCGCTCGTCGCTGCTCGACAGGTGCTCGTACCCGAAGCGCTCCGCTGCGATCAGCGCCTCGTACTGCGCATCGGTCAGGGCACCGCGGGAACGACCGTCCGAGGCGTTGAGGGCGATCGTCGACAGCGCGCTGATCTGCCCGCAGACGGCCGCGGCGCTCCGGTCCTCCTCCATCGGGTCCACCGTGGGGGACGCCGCCGGTGCGTCCACCGCTGCGTCCGCCGACCGAGCGCTCGACGAGGTCGGCGCCGGTGCCGACGAGGCGTCGGCCGAGCACGACGACAGGGCGACGGATGCGAGCAGTGCGCCGACGACCAGGGGCAGTGCGAGTCGGAGGGAAGCCATACCCGCCATCGTGGCAGCGCCGTGGTCACGCACGGGGCGTCGTGTCGCGATCGAGACCTCGTCGATACCGGATCGTGAGCAAGCGGGCGAACCGGTGGTCAGAGCTGCTGCAGGTGTGCGCGCACCTGTACTTGCACGGCGGCGGCGTCGCGGTGGTCCCAGAGCGCGAAGTGCGTGCCACCCGGCAGCGTGACGAGCTCGGCGCCGGGGATCGCTGCGGCGGCGCGGGTGCTGTCGTCCGGCCGGACCTCGGTGTCGGCGTCGCCGTGCACCAGGAGCGTCGGGGCTCGGACGGCACCGAGGTCGAGCGACTCGACGGCCGCGAGCTGGCGCACGTCGTTGTCCCAGCCGGCGCGTCGGGGTCCGGAGGCGTTGCCGGTCCGGGCGAGGCCGAGCAGGAACGCCCGCCGCACCGGGTCGGCCAGGACGCCGGCGACGTGTTCCCGCAGGGCACCGCCACGCAGGGTGCTCACGCCGGCCACCGCAGCGCGTGCCGCGGCAGCCGGGGCGATGCGCGCAGCGGCCGATGCGAGACCGGCGCCGAACGCAGTGTCGGTCACGAGTCGTTCGGCCGGTCCCGCCGACCCGGGGACCCAGCGACCGGACACCCCGGAGGCGACGGCGAGCGCCCTGGTCCGATCCGGGTGGCGGACCGCCAGTCGGTACGCGGCCGGAGCACCACCGGACCAGGCGAGCACGCCGACCCGGTCGATGCCGAGGTCGTCGAGGACCCGGGCGAGCTGGTCGGCCTCGTCGTCGATCGTGGAGTGGTCGGCGTCGAGCCGAGTGCCGAGGTAGCCCGGTCGCGAGACCGTGACCACGCGGAAGTCCTCGGACGGCAGGAACGCCCCCATCAACTCGGCGACGTCGATCCCGCCGGGGCTGCCGTGCAGGACCAGTACGGGGACGCCGGTGTCGGAGCCTCGGGTCCCGACCTCGACGCCACGGGTGACCGCTCGGGTCGAAGGGGGCATGAGCCGACGATACTGCTGGCCCCCATGCGGCGTCGGTGGCGGGGTCAGCGGGCCTCGGGGCGCGCGGAGCCGCGGGTGCTCACGAGGTCGGCGAGGGACGGTTCGGCCTCGTCGGTGGGCACAGCCCAACCACGTCGGGCGGCCTTGCGGACGAGACGGTAGGTGGTGACCTGGACGGGCTCCACCCCGTCGGCGGATTCGTAGTTCGTCATCGTGGTTTTCTCCCTGAATAGCGAGTGGTTCGCTGCAGCCGAAAGTACCCGGACGCCGTACCCCCGGACGGGGGCCTGCGTTCCATGGCCAAAGGCCGGAGAGCGCGACACGAGAACCCTCGCCACGGCGGGATTGTTCGCATACAATGCGAACATGTTGATCACCGTCGACCCGACCGCACGGGCCACGCTCGCCGAACAGGTCGCGTCGCAGATCCGGTACGCGATCGCACGCGGAGACCTCACGAGCGGGGAACGCCTGCCGTCGGCGCGCGACCTCGCCGCCGCGGTCGACGTCAACATGCACACGGTGCTGCGCGCCTACGCGCAGCTGCAGGACGACGGACTGATCGAACTGCGGCGGGGTCGCGGAGCAACGGTCTTGCGATCGGGCAACGCGTCGTTCGACCGGCTGCGCACGCTCGTGGACGAGCTGCGCGACCAGGCCGACACGCTCGGGGTGCCGCTCGACGACCTGTTCACGATGATCAAGGGGGCACGATGACGAACCGACCGATGCACGCAAGGACTCGCCTGGCGGTGGTGGCACCCGGGATGGTGGTGTTGCTCGCCCTGGTGGTCGCGGCCCTCGTCGCCGCACCGAGCCTGCCGGACCGCATGGCCGTCCACTTCGGGGCCGACGGCACCGCGGACGGCTGGAGTTCGCCCTGGCCGGTGTTCTGGATCACGCTCGCGGTGACCGCCGGCGCCGTTGCCCTGGCGATCGCGGCGCTGCGGATGCCCGATCGCCGGACCGCCGCCACCCTGGTGCTCGTCGCCAACCTGTTCGCCGGCAGTCTCGGCACCGCCTGGATCGTGCTCGCCGCGACGAACACCGTCGGCGACGGGACGCTGTCCGGCTGGTGGACCGTGCCGTTCCTGGCCGTCAGCGCGGTCATCGCCGCGGTGCCGGTCGTCGCGCTCGTCCGGTCGGCTCCACCGGTGCCCGCGCACGACGTCGAACCGCTGCGCATCGGGGCGGACACACGGGTCGCGTGGCGCGCCCGCATCGGCAGTCGCTGGTTCGCGGCGCTCGGGGCCGTCGTGGTCGGACTCGGGATCGGCACGGGGCTCGCGATGGCTCCGGCCGACCTCGGTACGGCCGTCGCCTCCGGAGCGGTGCTGGTCGTCGCTGGGCTCGCCGTGCTGGTGCTCGCCCGGGTCGAGCTCACCGTGGACCGGCGTGGGATGCGACTGACCTCGACGTGGACCCGCATCCCGCTCATGCGCGTCCCGCTCGAGCGGATCGAGTCCTGCGGGTGGGAGGACGTCTCGCCCGGACAGTGGGGCGGCTGGGGCTACCGGTTCTCCGGCCGTGGGGTCGCGTACGTGGTGCGGTCCGGTCCGGGCCTCGTGGCACGGCTCCGCGGCGGGCAGGCACGGATGGTGACGGTGCCGGACGCTGCGGGCGGGGCCGCGGCCCTGGGCGCACTGCTCGCGCACCGCACGCCGGCCTGACGGGGCCGCGCCGGGCCTCCCGGTCGGGGTGCAGGTGCGTCCTGCGAAGGCGACGGATCTCGCCGGCCGCGTGCCGTCACGTCCGCGAAAGCGACAGTGTGCCGCGAACCGTTGGCGGCACACTGTCGCTTTCGCGGAACGCCGCGGTCAGAGGCTCGTCATGCCGCCGTCGACGCGGAACTCAGCGCCCGTCGCGTAGGACGACTCCGCGCTGGCCAGGTAGACCATGATGCCGGTGACGTCGTCGGGGGTCCCGGGGCGGCCGAGGGGCGTGCGGGCGACGATCGCGGCCCGCGCTTCGGGGTCGCCGGAGATCGCCGAGACGAGCCCGGTCTCGGTGTAGCCCGGCACGACGGTGTTCACCCGGATGCCGTCCCGCGCGTAGGCCATCGCGGTCGCGCGGACGAGCGCGTGGATACCGCCCTTGGTCGAGGAGTAGGCCGCGAAGCCCGCGCCCTCGCCGTTCAGCCCGGTGGGTGAGCCCGTCGCGATGATCGACCCGCCGCCGCCGGCCGCGAGCATCGCCCGGACGGCGTGCTTCACGGTCAGGAACGTGCCCGTCAGGTTCACCGCGACCGTGCGGTTCCAGGTGTCGAGCGACACGTCCGCGACCGCAGCGTCCTGGCCGAACAGTTGCACACCGGCGTTCGCGACCACCACGTTCGGCGTCAGGTCGCGCTCCGCGAGGGCGGCGAACCCGGCCGCGACGCTCGTCTCGTCGGCGATGTCCATGGTGAGCGGCAGCGCGAGCGCGCCGGCTGCCGCTGCTGCGGTGCCCGCCGCCGTCGCGTCCCGGTCGGCGTAGACCACACGCGCTCCCTCGGCGACGAACCGGTCCGCGATCGCACGGCCGATGCCGGAGCCCGCCCCCGTGACGAGTGCGGTCGAGTGGTCGAGTCGTGCGGTCATGCGGGAACTCCGTCCTGGGAGCGTCGTCGCTCCACGGACCCATCATTGCCCAACCGGTTGACCGGTGGTAGTCATGAGCCATGACTCTGACGTCGATGGGCGCTCTGACGTCGATGGGCGCTGTGGTGTCGATCGGAGCGTGGCGGTTCACGCTGCGCGGTGCCGAGCTCGCCGACCTGGCGTACGACGGTGAACCGGTGCTGCGGGCGATCCGCTTCGTGACGCGGGACCACGACTGGCGCACCGCCGACGACACCGTGCTCACCCAGACGCTGTCCTCCGACCCAGGCAGCAGCGGGCGGCTCCGCATCGAGGCCAGCGCCCGCTACGACGGCACCGAGGTGCTCCGGTACACCCTCGAGGTCACCGTCGGCGGCCCCACCCTGCACGTCGACGCGCTCGGTACCACGACGACGCCGTTCCGCCGCAACCGCATCGGCCTGGTCGTGCTCCACCCGCCGACCCTCGCCGGCGCGCCCGTCACCGCGCGGCACCCGTCCGGCACCGTCACCGAGGCGGCGTTCCCGACCTGGATCGCGCCGCACCAGCCGGCCGCCGACCTGTCGGGGCTGGACTGGTCGACGGGTCGGGTCGCGCTGTCGCTCGACCTGGCTGGCGACGTGTTCGAGACGGAGGACCAGCGGAACTGGACCGACGCCTCGTTCAAGACCTACTCGACGCCGTTGTCCGAGCCGTTCCCCGTCGCGCTCGACGCGGGTTCCGTGGTCCACCAGTCGCTCACGCTGCGCGCGACGACGGACGACCGACCGGGAGGCACGGCCTCCCCCGCCCCGGACCTCGCGTTCCTGGACGGGCCGGCTCCCACCGCCGTGGTCGCCCCGCCGCCGACGCTCCAGCTGCTCGCTGCCTCGGCCCCGGCGGCTACGCGCCCGGCCGACGCGCGCCCACTCGGCGTGCCGGTCTTGGTGGAACCCGTGCTCGGCGATCCGAACGTCGGGGCCGTGCTGGCCTCGGCGCGACGCGATGCGGGTGGCGGGCCGCTCGACGTCCGGTTCGTCACCGACGACCCGGATCGGCTGCGTGCCGCGATCGACGACGTGCTCGACTCGGGCGCGGTCGTGCGGATCGGCGCGTTCGACCCGACCTCGCACGTGACGACCCCGGCGCTGCAGCAGGCCCTGCGCGACGCCGCGGCTGCTGCGGGCGACCTCGAGGTCGTGGCGGGCACCCGCGCGCACTTCACCGAGCTGAACCGGACCGTCGACCTGTTACGCGACTGGGACGGGCCTCTGACGTTCAGCGTGACGCCGCAGATGCACGACCGATCGCCCGAACAGGTGACCGAGTCGATCCGGATGCAGCGCTGGGTGGTGATGAGCGCCTCCCGGCTCGCCGCCGGCAGGGCGCTGCACGTCGGACCGGTGACGCTGCGGCCACGGTTCAACGCGGTGGCGACGTCCGCGCGCCCCGTCGTGACCGACGCGACGGTCGAGGCCGGGTACGGGCCGCAGTTCGTGGCGGACGCGACGGATCCGGCGCAGCACTCGGCGGCGGCGCGGGCGTGGTTCGCGGCGTCGGTGGAGGCGCTGACGGTGCCCGGGGTCGCCTCGATCACCCTCGCCGAGGCCTGGGGACCCCGCGGCGGGCCGCTGCCGGGGTAGCGGGCGGTGAGTACCGCGAAAGCGACAGATTCCCGCCGATGGTCGGCGGGAATCTGTCGCTCTGGCGGATCAGACGAACGTCAGCGGCGGACGGCGTCGATCTTGAGCATCTTCGCGATGACGCTGTCGAGCTCGCTGTCGTCGAAGACCTGCTTCCAGTCCTCCTTGATGAGCTTCTCGCGGCCGTAGCCCATGGCGATGTGGCAGGCGTCCGAGAACGGGTTCGACCCGCGCAGGCCGTTGGTCAGCGCGATCCAGGTGTGGCCGTAGAGCATGGCGCGGGCGGCCTCGCGGGGCACGCCGACACCGGTGACGGTCTCCTCGAGGGCGTCGTTGAGGAAGTCACCGATCATGCAGGCGATCGTCTCGACCAGGGTCGGCTCGAGCACGGCCAGCTGCTTCACGGTGACCCAGTGCACCTGGATGACGGGGGCGTACATGGTGGTGATGACGGCCTCGGCGATCGCCTTGGCACGCTCGTCCTCGTCGCCGAGGGACTCGGACGCGTCGAAGGCCGCGATGACCTCCTGCGGGGCGGCGATGCCCCCGAAGGTGTCGTCCCACTCGGCCTTGGTGGTGCGCTCGAGGAACACCGACGGGTGGCACGGGTGCGCCACGGCGTAGTGGACGTCCTCGCGCTTGGCGAGCAGTCCGGCGTAGGCGGCGGCCGGGTCGAGCGTCAGGATGCTGGCACCCGACTTCATGACCGGGACGAGCTGCTCCGAGATGGTGCCGAGCAGGACGTCCGGCACGGCGAGGATGACCACGTCGGCGACCTTGGCGGCCTCGACGCTGTCGGTGAGCGACCGGCCGAGGGCCTGGATGCGCTCCTGCCCGGCGGGCGAGGCCTCGCTGTAGAGCGTCGTGTACTCGCTCTTCGCGAAGTTGTTCGAGACGCGGGTGCCCATCTTGCCGCCGGCACCGATCACGGCGACGGTGACGTCGGCCGTACCGGATCCGGCAGCGACGGTGTGGGGGGTGGTGACGGTGTCGGTCATGATTCCTTGCTCCTGATGTGCTCGATGGTGTGTTCGGTCCACGCCGCCTCGATGCGGGTGGTGGTCTGTGCGGGCGTCTCGCCCGGTCGTGGGTCGGCGCCCGCGTGCTCGTCCTGCCAGGGCAGCCAGAACTCGATGACGCGGTTGATCCCCCGGGCGTCGGGGTCGATCGCGGCGCGGATGCTGTCGTGGTCGACGACCCCGGTGCCCATCGGGACGCCGGTGTACTGGAACCCGACCCACCCCGGCGACCGGGTGAACCCGGAGTCCTTGACGTGCCAGTTGACGACGCGCGGGGCGGTCATCGCGACGACGTCGTCGGGGTGTTCGAGCCGTGCGACGGTGTTCGCCGGGTCCAGGCAGATGCCGAGGTGGTCGGAGCCGATCGCCTGCACGACCGCGACGAGGTCGGCGGTGGCGACGACCTCGTAGGTCTCGAGGGCGAGCGTCACCCCGGCCGCCTCGTAGGCGGGGAGCGCTTGGCGCAGACGGCGTTCGGTCTCGGTGGCGTCCGGCTGGTCGTCGCCGCTCGTCCACATCGACCGGACGAGCGTCGCGCCGAGCACCTGCGCGACGTGCAGGTACCGAGCGAGGTGCGCCGGATCGGTGCCGCGGGTGCCGACCTCGAGCGTGAGCCTGAGGTCGTCGGCCAGCGTCCGGATCGCGCGCAGCCGGTCGTCGGACGCGGTGTCGAGCGGCAGGTGGTCGCAGATCTGGAAGAGGTCGACGCCGTCGTGGGCCGCGGCGTCGCGCAGGGCGTCGTCGAGGGACAGCGGTGCCGGCACACGGTCGGACATGCGCCAGGAGTAGGCGTAGGTGGAGAGGCCGAGCAGGGAGGTCATGCGGTCACCTCCAGCGCCTGGGCTTCGTCGAGGATGGTGCGGATCGCCTCGGGGTCGTGGGCGAAGCGGCCGAGGAACAGGCCACCGATACGGCCCTGTCCCCGGGTGAGCAGACCAGGCCCGGCGCTGCCGCCGTAGATGACGACCGAACCGGCGAGCTCCGGCCGGTTCGCCAGGTGCTGTTCGATGCCCGCGAGCACCGCGACGATGTGCTCGTCGGGCGCCGGCTCCGGTGCGCCGATGGCCCAGACCGGCTCGTAGGCGGCGATGACCGGTCCGGCGAGCCCGTCGGCGACGGCCGTCGCGACGAAGCGGTCGAGCTGCGCGGTGACCTCGGCGACGGCAGCGGACGGGTCGCCGTCGGCCGCGCGGTCGGTCTCACCGATGCAGATGAGGGGACGCAGGCCGTTGCGGAAGGCGGCGTGCACCTTGCCGGCGATGTCCTGGTCGGACTCGTGGAACAGGGAGCGACGCTCGGCGTGCGCGATCTCGACCAGGTCGACCCCGACCTCGCGGAGTTCGCGGCCGGACACCTCACCGGTGAAGGCGCCCTCGTCGGCCCACGCCAGGTCCTGCGCGCCGAGGAGCACCGGGGTGCGCTCGAGCACGGCGTGCACCGGCACGAGCGAGGGGAACGTCGGGATGACGAAGAGTTCGACGGCGCCGGACTGCACCGCCGGGTGGGTCCGGGCGATGTCGGCCACGGCGGCCGCCCACTCGAGCGTCCGGGCGTGCCCGAAGTACATCTTGAGCGACACCCCGATCGTGATCGGGGCCGCCGCCGTGGTCGCCGGCATCAGGCGTCGGTCCCGACCGGTGCGCTGCCGTCGTACTCGCAGATCGCAGCGACCTTCGACGCGCTGGCGCTGGAGCGGTCGAACTCGTAGCCCAACCACTCGCGAGCCATCCGGCGTGCGACCTCGACGCCGACGACCCGCTGGCCCATGCAGAGGACCTGGGCGTCGTTCGACAGGACCGAACGCTCGACGCTGAACGAGTCGTGCGCGGTGACGGCCCGGATGCCGGGGACCTTGTTCGCCGCGATCGCCACACCGAGTCCGGTGCCGCAGATCAGGATCGCGCGGTCGGCCTCACCGTTCGCCACGAGTCGTGCAGCATCGACAGCCACGTGCGGGTACGCGGTGTGCCCGTCCGCGTCGACGCCCACGTCGGTGACGCTGACCACGCGCGGGTCCATCGCGAGGTCGGCCTTGATGATCTCCTTGTAGTCGAACCCGGCGTCGTCCGAGCCGACGACGATGCGGAACTGCTGCTCGGTCATGGGGGGCTTCCTTACTTCTCGGCCAGCGTCGCGAGGACCGCGGCGGTGATCAGGGCGAACGAGATCGCGCCGGCGTCGGGGGTGCCGACCGCGTCCTCGCCGTGGGTGCGGGCGCGGCCCATCTTCGGCAGCAGGTCAGCGGTCGCGTCGGCGGCCGCAGTCGCCGCGGCGGACGCGGCCGACCAGGCACGGACCAGGTCGTCGCCGGCCGCGACGCGGTCGGTGAGGACCTGGTCGAACGGGACGATCGCGTCGACCATGGTCTTGTCGCCGGGGACGGCGCCGAACGCGAGGACCGCCTCGGTGGCGGCGTGTACCGCGCTCTGGACCGTGGCGGCGGTCGGACGTGACGCGTCCCCGAGGACGCGACCCAGTGCCTCCAGGGCGGCTCCCCAGATCGCGCCGGACGTGCCACCGGCCTTGTCGGACCAGGCGTCTCCGGCGATCGCCAGGACGCTGCCGGCGCCGGCGCCGCGCGTCACCGCGTCCGAAGCGGCGCGGTCCGCGGCGGTGGAGCCGCGCTGCATCCCGATGCCGTGGTCGCCGTCGCCGGCGACGGCGTCGATCCGACCGAGCTCGTCGGCGTGGTCGTCGATGGTGGTGCGGATGGCCGTGATCGCCTCGGCGACCCGGGCGGCGGACGCCTGCGACGCCTCGGTGCCGGGCGTGACCGGTGCCTGCTCGTCCGCGGCGAGGGCCTCGGGTGCGACCGGCTGTTGGGGGACGGCACCGCCCTTGCGGTACGCGGGGCTGTCGGCGGGCGCGCCCCAGAGCTGCTCGAGTTCGTCGTCGAGCCAGAAGAGCGTCAGCGAGACGCCGGCCATGTCGAAGCTCGTGACGAGTTCGCCGACCTCGGGCTCGACGACGACGGCGCCGGCCGCCGTCAGCTTGCGTTGCACGGCGCCGAAGACGACGAAGAGCTCCTCGTACTTGACGCTGCCCAGGCCGTTGAGGATCGGGACGACGCGTGCCCCGTCGACGACGACACCGGATGGCAGCTCGGTGAGCAGCTTGTCGACGAGCAGGTCGGCCAGTCCGGACGCGGTGGGGACGTCGGCTTCGGCGATGCCGCGTTCGCCGTGGATGCCCATGCCGATGGCCATCCGACCCTCGGGGACGGTGAAGAGTGGTTCGTCCGCGCCGGGGAGCGAGCAGCCGGAGAAGGCGACGCCGAAGCTCCGGGTGCGGTCGTTGGCGCGGGTCGCGATCGCGGTGACCGTGTCGAGGTCGTCCCCGCGTTCCGCTGCGGCACCGGCGATCTTGAAGACGCAGAGGTCACCGGCGATGCCACGACGCTTGTGGGCTTCGGCGCTCGGGGCGGAGGCGACGTCGTCGGTCACCCGCACGGTGCGGACGTCGATCCCGCTGTCGGCCAGTGCCCGCGCCGCGGCGTCGAAGTTGAGCACGTCGCCGGCGTAGTTGCCGTAGCTCAGCAGCACCCCGCCGCCGTGCTCGGACGCCTTCGCGACCGCCGTGACCTGCTGGGCGCTCGGGCTGGCGAACAGGTTCCCCATCGCCGCACCGGCTGCCAGACCGTGCCCGACGAGTCCGCCGAACGCCGGGTAGTGGCCGGAGCCACCGCCGACGACGAGCGCGACGGTCCCCTCGGGGCTGGTGGTCGAGCGGGCGACGCCGCCGTGGACCTTGCGGACCCGGGCCTGGTTCGCGGCCACGAAGCCGTCGACCATCTCGTCGGCGAAGTCGGCCGGGTCGTTGAACAGGCGGGTCATGCGTGGCTCTCCTGGGTCGTGGTCGTCGTGGCCTGCGCCGCAGCGTCGGCGTCCCGTCGTTCGTTCCGCTTGGTGTTCCGACCGAGCACGAACATCAGCACGCTCGACAGCACCATGAAGAAGCCGACGATGAACATCGGGACCTGGTACCCGCCGGTCCACCCGCTGACGACGCCCGTGATGTACGGGGCGGCGAACCCACCGAGGTTGCCGATCGTGTTGATGAGCGCCACACCCGCGGCAGCGGCGGCACCGGTCAGGAACTGCGTCGGCACGGTCCAGAAGTTCGGCAGCGCGGCGAAGATCGCACACGCGGTGACCGCGATGACGGCGATCGTGGCGGCCGGGCTGTTCATGTAGAGCGCGACCGGGATGCTCAGACCACCGACGAGCGCGGGGACGGCGATGTGCCAGACCCGGACGCCACGGCGGAAGGCATCACGCGACCAGAAGTACAGGACGACCGCGGCGGGGACGTACGGGATCGCCGTGATCATGCCCTTCTGGAACAGGTCGAACGTGGTGCCGAACTGCTCCTGGAAGCCGTCGATGATCGTCGGCAGGAAGAAGCTCAGCGCGTAGAGGCCGTAGATGAAGCCGAAGTACACCGCGGCGAGCATCCAGACGCGGCCGGAACCGAAGGCTGCACGGAGACCGCCCTTGCCGTGACCGTCTCCCCCGCCCTTGGCCTTGTTCTCGGCTGCGAGGGCACCCTCGAGCCACAGCTTCTCGTCCTCGTCGAGCCACTTCGCCTGCGACGGCTTGTCCTTGAGCACGAAGAGGCACAGGACGCCGACGATGATCGCCGGGATCGAGACGCACAGGAACATGAAGCGCCAGCCGGCCAGGCCGCCGAGCATGCCCTCGTGGGTCATCAGCCAGCCGGCGAGCGGGGAGCCGATGACGCTCGTCAGGGGCTGGGCCAGGTAGAACAGCGCGAGCATCTTGCCGCGGTGCCGGGCGGGCACCCACGTCGACAGGAACAGGATCGCGCCGGGGAAGAAGCCGGCCTCGGCGATGCCGAGCAGGAAGCGCAGCCCGACGAGCTGCGGGTAGTTCTGCACCCACGTGAAGAGCAGCGAGACGATGCCCCACGTGATCATGATGCGCGCGAGCCAGATGCGCGCGCCGAACTTGTGGAGCGCCAGGTTGGAGGGCACCTCGAGCACGAGGTAGCCGATGAAGAACACGCCGGAGGCGAACCCGAACTGGGCGGCGGTCAGACCGAGGTCCGCCTCCATGCCGTTCGGGGCCGCGAAGGAGATCGCGGTGCGGTCGAGGAAGTTGATGAAGAACATCAGTGCCACGAACGGCACGATGCGGATCGCGATCTTGCGGATGGCCGTCTTCTCGACGACCGAGGTGGGGATGCCTCGCGTGGCGGGGATGTCCACGATGACTCCTGCTCGGTGGGGGTGGTACGACTCCGACCCGTGCTGCTGCGCCCGGACGGAGCGGGCGCATCGGTGCGCCTGGTCCAGTGTGCGGATTCGAATCCGACTTGTCAACCGGTTGACCAAACCATCCCGAGTGCCTCGAAGCCCAACCGGTTGACCGAACGGTACGCTCACTGCATGCCCGCGTTCAGCCCGGACGACCCCCTCAACATCCGACTCGAACTCGAGTCCGTGCCCGCGGGGTCGCCCGCCTCCGAGGTCGCCCGACAGCTCGTGTCCCTGCTCACCGCGGGCGAGCTGGCCCCCGGTTCGCGACTGCCGTCCGAGCGGATCCTGGCCGAACGGCTCGGGGTCGGACGCTCCGCCGTGCGCGAGGCCCTGGCGGCCCTCGAGATCCTGGGCATCGTGCAGATCCGCCCCGGCTCGGGCACGTACCTGCAGGGCGGCACGTCGGACCTGCTGCCGACGACGCTGTCGTGGGGGCTCATGCTCGCCTCGAACCGCACGCGCGAGCTGCTCGAGGTCCGGTCCTCGCTCGAGCGGACCGTCGCGATCCTCGCCGCGCAGCGCGCCACGCCCGAGCAGGTCGCGGAGCTCGGCGAGTACCTCGTCCGGCAAGAGGCCACGCTCGACGACCCCGAGGCCTTCATCGACGCCGACGTCCGCTTCCACGTCCTGCTCGCCCGCGCCGCCGGGAACGACGTGCTCGGCGACCTGCTGCAGAGCCTGCGCTCGATGCTCAGCGTGTGGGTCGGCCGCCGCGTGCAGACCCGCCAGGCCACCGAGGCCGCCTACGACGAACACCGCGCGATCTACGAGGCACTCCGGGCCGGCGACGTGCCCGCCGTGCAGCGTGCGATGGACGAGCACATGGCCACGGCGAGCGCCCGCATCGAGAACGCGGAGCCCATCCCTCCCGCCGAGTAGCGGGGCGCGTGCGCGCGGGGCGTGCGGGCGCGCGGCGCGTGCGCTTCGTGAGCAGAAATGGTCGGGTCCGTGACGGCGACCCGACATCTTCTGCTCACGATCGGGCGGCCGGGAGGCGCGGTGCGGGTCCGCCTCGCACCGTGCGACGTTGCTGGGGCGGCAACAGGGCTTGGGTCGGGCCCGGCGGGTGCGCTGGAGTGGGCAGATGCATGCACACGAGACCACCACCGACGGCGTCCGCTCCCCCACCGCCTCGGCCCGCGACTGGTGGGAGCAGCGGTACGCCGAGCGGGACGGGATCTGGTCCGGCCGGGTGAACGCGGTGCTGGCCGACGTCGCCGGGGTGCTGCCGACGGGGCGCGCGCTCGACCTCGGCTGCGGTGAGGGCGGGGACGTCGTCTGGCTCGCCGAGCAGGGTTGGGACGCGCTGGGGGTCGACCTGTCGGTGACGGCGATCGAGCGCGGTTCGCGGGCGTCCGTGTCGGCCGGGGTCGAGGCACGGACGGCGTTCGTCGCTGCCGACCTCGCCACGTGGGAGACGGCTGCGCGCTTCGACCTGGTGACGGCGTCGTTCCTGCAGTCGTGGCCGGTGGAGATCCCGCGCGCGGAGATCCTGTGCCGGGCGACCGGGTTCGTCGCGATCGGCGGGCACCTGCTCGTGACCGCGCACGCTGCCCCTCCGCACGACGACCTGCCGGCCGAGATGCGGGAGTACCGGTTCCCGACGCCCGACGCGGACCTGACGGCCCTGCAGCTCGACGGCTCGTGGGACGTCGTCGCCGCCGAACTCCGGCCGCGCACCGCGACGACTCCCGACGGCGACCCCCACGAGGTGCTCGACAGCGTGGTGCTGGTCCGCCGGGCGCGCTGACGACGGCTGCCGCGCGGGACGGTCAGCGCGGGAGTGGGACCGCTGCGTCGAACGCCTGCACGACGCGCGCCACCACCTGGGCGGGCGGGGTGTCCCAGATCGCCTGGTTGAAGAGCTCGACCTCGACGTCACCGCTGTACCCGGCAGCGACCACCGCGTCCGTCACCGGCCCGAAGTCGACGTGGCCGTCCCCCGGGTAGCCCCGGGACAGCAGCGGGTCCGCCGCGATCGGGGTGGTCCAGTCGCACACCTGGTACGACGCGATCCGCCCGGCAGCCCCGGCGCGGGCGATCGACGCCGCGAGCGCCGGGTCCCACCACACGTGGAACGTGTCGACCACGACCCCCACTGCAGCGGCCGGGAACGGCGCCGCCAGGTCGATCGCCTGCGCGAGCGTGGACACCACGGCTCGGTCGGCGGCGTACATCGGGTGCAGCGGCTCGACGGCGAGCTGGACACCGGCGTCGAGGGCGTGCGGCACCAGATCGGCGAGCGCATCGGCCACCCGGGCCCGGGCGTCGACCAGGTCGCGCGACCCCTCGGGCAGTCCCCCGGCGACGAGCACGAGCACGGGCGCCGAACCGGGTGCTCCGGCCGCGCCGAGGGCGGCGGTCTCGTCGATCGCGCGGCGGTTGTCGTCGAGCGCCCGCTGCCGCGCGGTGCCTGGCGGGAGGGTGAAGAAGCCTCCACGGCAGTGCGACGACACCCGGAGCCCGGAGTCCGCGACCATCCGGACGGCCTCGGCGAGACCGACCTCGGCCACGGGCTCCCGCCAGGTGCCGATCGCACCGACGCCGGCCTCCGCCACGGTGTCGAGCGCCTGCCGGAGCGGCGCGTACTTGATCGTCGCCTGGTTGACCGACAGTCGCGGATGCGGCGCAGCACCGGCGGACCGGACCGGCGTGACGGCGTCCGCCGCGGTCGTCACGCGACCACCTCGGCGACGGTGCGGTCGACGGTGGGTGATCCGGGCCTCCCGGTCGGCCGTGTCCCCACGCCGGCCACCGTGAGCAGCGCGTGCCAGCGCGAGGCGGCGAGGTCCGGGTGTTCGAGGGCGCCGCAGGCGTTCGCGAGCCGGACGGTCTCGGACAGGTGCGGCAGGGAGCGGCCGGCGTGCTGGCCGCCGACCATCTGGAAGGCAGGCTGGTGGCCGTTCAGCCAGGCGAGGAACGCGATGCCGGTCTTGTAGTGCCAGGTCGGGGCGCTGAAGACGTGGCGGGAGAGCGCCTCGGTGGGGGCGAGGAGGGTGCGGTAGGCGGTCTCGTCGGGCAGGGCCTGGACGGCTGCGGAGGCGATGGGGGCGATGGCGGCGAAGGCGCCGAGGAGGGCGTCGGAGTGGGCTCGGCCCCGTGCTCCGGCTCGGTCTCCGGCCCGGTCTCCGGCCCGGTCTCCGGCCCGGTCTCCGGCGATCAGGTCCACGTAGTGGAAGTCGTCGCCGGTGAACATCCGGGCGGTCGCGGGGAGCTGGGAGCGGAGGGCGACCTCGGCGCGGGCGTTCAGCAGGCTCATCTTGATGCCGGAGACCTTCGGCCCGGCGTCGCGCATGATGTCGAGCACGGTGTCGGGGCCTTGCTGCCCGCCGAAGTAGCCGGCGAGGGCGGGGTCGAAGGCCTCCCCCAGCCAGTGCAGGACGACGGGGGCGCTCGCCCGCTCGATGACCCGGCCGTAGACGCGGCGGTAGGTGCTGGCGGCGGCGTTGCTGCTGGGGCTGTCGCTGTCTGCGCGCTGCGCGAGTCGGGCCAGGTGGCGGCTCGCCATGAGCACGACGCCGGCGCCGGCATCCTCGGCGTGGTGGAGCTGGGCGACGTACGCGTCGACGACCCGCTGCTCGGTGGGCAGGTCGTCCCCGTCGTCCGGCAGGTCGTCGGTGTTCACGCCGACGACGAGGCGGCCGCCGACGGAGTGCGCCTCGCGGGCGCTGCGGGTGGTGAGTTCGCGCGTCGCGGCCGGGTCGAGGCCCATGTTCCGCTGCGCGGTGTCCATCGCGTCGGCGACGCCGAGACCCCACGACCACAGGTGGTGGCGGAACGCGAGGGTGGCGTCCCAGTCGAGGTCGGCCGGGGCGCCGGGGGTGTTGTCGGCGGCGGCGCGCGGGACGACGTGGGCGGCCGCGTAGACGAGGCGCTCGGTCAGGGGCGCGGTCGGCTTGGCGGCGGCGGTGACTGCCGGCGGGTTCAGGGTCGCCCGGCTGGTCGAGCCGTCAGCGGCGAGGAGGGTGAGGTCGGTCATGCGCGTGCGCCGACCGTTTCGGTGTGCTGGGCGACCTCCGGTGTCTCGACCTGGAGGCGCGGCTCGGCCCCCGTGGGCAGGTGCAGCTCCGGCAGGTCCACGCGTCGACCCTCGGTGCTGGACCGCAGGCCGGCCTCCGCCAGCGCCACGCCGCGGGCACCGGAGAGCAGGTCGTAGGGGTGTGGGCGGCCGGCGACCAGGTCCTGCAGGAAGTCCTCCCACTGGGCGCGGAACCCGTTGCCGAACACCTCGTTGTCGGGGACCTCGAGCCACTGCGCCTTGTAGTCGCGGTCGTCCTTCAGGTCGGGGTTCCACACCGGCTTCGGCGTCGCCGTCCGGGGCTGGATGCGGCAGCCGAACAGCCCCGCGACGGCGCTGCCGTCGGTGCCGTCGACCTGGAACTCGACGAGCTCGTCACGGTCCACCCGGACCGCCCAGCTCGAGTTGATCTGCGCCGTGATGCCGCCGGCCAGGTCGAAGACCCCGTAGGCGGCGTCGTCCGCGGTCGCCGGGTACTCGTGACCCTGCTCGTCGGTGCGCTGCTCGATGTGCGTGACGGCGCGGGCGTACACGGACTCGACGCGGCCGAAGAGCTGCTCGAGCACGTAGTTCCAGTGCGGGAACATGTCGACGACGATCCCGCCGCCGTCCTGCTGCCGGTAGTTCCAGCTCGGGCGCTGCGCGGTCTGCCAGTCCCCCTCGAACACCCAGTAGCCGAACTCGCCGCGGACGCTGAGGACCTTCCCGAAGAACCCGGAGTCGATCAGGCGGCGCAGTTTCCGGAGGCCGGGCAGGTAGAGCTTGTCGTGCACGACGCCGTTCGGGACCCCGGCCTCGGCGGCCAGACGGGCGAGTTCGAGCGCTTCCGAGGAGGTCTCGGCGGTCGGCTTCTCGGTGTAGACCGCCTTGCCGGCGGCGATCGCCTTGCGCAGCGCATCGGCGCGGGCGCTCGTGACGGCGAAGTCGGCGAAGACGTCCCAGCGCGGGTCCGCGAGGGCGGCGTCGAGGTCGGTCGTCCAGTGCTCGAGGCCGTGGCGGGTGGCGATCTCCTCGAGCTTCGCGGCGTTGCGGCCGACCAGGATCGGTTCGAGCTGCACGCGGGAGCCGTCCGGCAGCCGGAGTCCGCCGTCCTCGCGGATGGCCAGGATCGACCGGACGAGGTGCTGGCGGTAGCCCATGCGTCCGGTGACGCCGTTCATGATGATGCCGATGGTGCGCGTGGTGGTCAACGCGTGCTCCCTTGCTCGCTGTGGCCTGCTCTCCGCGTGGTGGAAAGCGCTTGCCCGGAACCGTACACCACGCCCGGCGCGCTGCAGTAGTACCCGAACACGAACGCACACGCGCGGCCCGGGTCCGGCGGCGGCGGCTGCTGCGGCGGCGGCCCGCGCCCGAGGCCCGCGCCCGAGGTTCCGAAATCTTGGAGCCTCGGGGCGCTGAGCGGCATTCCGTGGAACCTCGGCGCCGAACCCGCGGCGTGTTGTGGAACCTCGACGCCCCGGGCGTCGGAGTGTCGTGCGACGCTCCGCATGCGCCGGTGGCCGATGGGGACCGCCCGGGACGCTCCCGACCGCGCCATCCGAGGTTCCGAGATCTCGGAACCTCGGCGCGCCAGGCGGCACTCCGTGGAACCTCGGCGCCGAACCCGCGGCGTGTTGTGGAACCTCGACGTCCGGGCGTCGGCGTGTCGCGCGCCCTCGAGCCCGACCAGCCGCCGGCGCCACACTCAGTGAGCAGAAAAGGTCGAGTGGCGGCGCCGGACCCGACCTTTTCTGCTCACGAAGCGCCGCGCTACCGCGCCGTACTCGCGCGCAGGACGACCTCGCCGTCGATGGCACCGTCGGCCTCGAGCCCCAGCGCCCGCCGCACCGCCCGCTCCCCGATCTCCTCCAGCGGGAGCCGCACCGTGCTGAGCGCCGGCACGACGTCGGCGAGCATCTGCACGTCGTCGAACCCCGCGACGCCGACGTCCACCCCGGGGACGAGCCCGCGCTCCCGGATCGCCGCGACCGCCCCCACCGCCATCAGGTCAGTGACCGCGAACACGCACCGCGGCAACGCCCACGCACCGCCCGCCGCCCGGTCGAGCAGGGTCACCATCGCCTGGTACCCGCCGTCGCGCGTGAACGCCGAGGGCACCACCGAGTCATCGGGCACCCGGATGCCGTGCGCGGCGAGCCCTGCGACGAAGCCCTCGACCCGGGCGTGCGCCGTGGCCAGGTCCGGGTCGCCGGACAGGACGGCGAACGAGTCGTGCCCCTGCTCGACCAGCGCACCCGCAAGGGCCGCGGCACCACTGAGGTTCCGGATGACGACCCCGTGCACGCCGGGCACCCCGGCGGCGGCACCGTCGAGGTCGGACACGAGCGCGGACACCCCGGCACCGGCGGCGACGAGCGCGCCGACGGCAGCTGCGGAGTCCGACGCTCCCGACGTCTGCCCGGCACCGAGTCGACGACTCACGGCGAGCACCACGGCCCGCGGGCGGAGTCCGGCGACGACGCCGAGCACCGCAGCCTCGCGCGAAGGATCCCCGCCGGTCGAGGTGATCGTCACCACGAGCCCGGCGTCGTCGGCAGCCCGGATCGCCCCGGCGGCGATCGCGGCGAAGTAGGGGTCGGCGATGTCGCCGACGACGAGCGCCAGGGTCGTGGTGGTCCCGCGAGCGACGGCCTGCGCCTGCACGTTGGCGGTGTACCGGAGCTCGTGGGCGGCGGCCTGCACACGGTCCACCGACTCCGGTCGGACCTTCCGCGTGCTGCCGTTCAGCGCCCGCGAGGCGGTCGCGAGCGACACGCCTGCGAGCTCGGCCACGTCGGCCAGGGTGACGGTGCCTCGCTCGGGCATGTCGTGCCTCCAGTCCGGTCCGCGCCGTGCGCGGTCTGTGGCGAGGATAGCGATTTCCCGGGAGGCCCGACCAGCGTCCGCGCCGCCGGCGCGGCCTTCCGAGACGGCTGGTCACATTGTCAGAACATCGGGCAGGAAAGCGCTTGCCATGAGCGCTCACGTCGTGTAGACCTGGGGTCCTCGGCCGAGACACCCCGAACGCTCGCCCACGGCAGACGCCAGTGGTCCCGAACGAAAGCAGTGACGATGAAGTCATCCAAGAGAATGCTCGCGCTCGCCGGCGGCATCGCCGCACTGGCCCTGTTGAGCGGCTGTGCCTCCGGCAGCTCCGGCGACGGCGGCAAGGTCGATCAGCTGACCTTCTGGCTCTCCACCTCCACCGCGCAGGAGAAGGGCTACCAGGACCTCGCCACCGCGTACGAGGAGAAGACCGGCGTCACGGTCAAGATCGTGAACCTGCCGTACGACGGGCTGCAGACCAAGCTCCGCGAGTCCGCCCAGGCGAACTCGCTGCCCGACGTCGTGCGCGCCGCCGGCATCGACCCGATCTGGACCGGCAAGACCGTCGACCTGGCCTCGATCGTCGACGACGACGCGAACAAGATCGACCAGGACATCATCGCGAAGGACGACGACGGCAAGGTCACCTCGATCCCGTCCGACGTCACCGCTGCCGGCCTGTTCGTGAACAAGTCGCTGTTCGAGAAGGCCGGCGTCGACTACCCGAATGACCCCGCGAAGGCGTGGACCTGGGACGAGTTCCTCACGGCCGCCGACAAGGTGAAGGCGAAGACCGGCGCGAAGTACGACATGGTGTTCGACTCGTCACCGTCGCGTCTGCGCGCTTACATGTTCACCAAGGGCACCGACTTCATGCAGCAGGAGAAGGACGGCTCCTTCCCGACCGACGCGAAGACCGTCGACGCACTGCAGGACTTCGCCGACATGAACGACGACTCGGTCATGCCGAAGTCGGTGTGGACGAGCGGTCAGGACCCGAACGCCCTGTTCAAGAGCGGTCAGGTCGTCGCCTACTTCTCGGGTGTCTGGCAGTCGTCGGACTTCGCGTCGAACATCACCGACTTCGACTGGGCGAGCGCCGCCACCCCGGCCGACCCGACCCACGCCACCGAGATCAACTACGGCGGCAACATCGTCGGCTTCGAGAACTCGGACGCCCGCGGTGCCGCGGCGAAGAAGTTCATCGACTACATGTACGACCCGACGAACTACGCGAAGCTCGTGACGACGAACGGCTTCCTGCCGGTCGAGACCGGTCTGGACATCCAGTACCCGTTCGAGTCCCAGGCGGCCAAGGACTCCTTCGCGCTGTACCAGAAGGAGATCGACGCAGCCGACCCGATCTCGAGCTCCTACGCGAAGGAGAGCGCGAAGTGGGCGGTCGAGGGCAAGGAACTCGGCACCGATCCCACCACGGCCGAGGTCGGCAAGCTCATCAACGGGCAGCAGTCGGCGAAGAAGACCCTCGAGACGATCACGAAGTACTACGAGGAGCACGTCGGCTGACGGAACGGGGCCGGGCGCACGCGTCCGGCCCCGTTGTCCCTCCTTCCACAGCAGCACCACGTCGAACGAAGAGGATCATCGTGAGCATCCCCACCGCAGCCGGTGACGTGCAGACCGCCGTCCCCACCCCGGTGCCGCCCCGTCGGCCCGGAGCCGCGAAGACGACGAAGCGCCGCCGCTCCGGCGTCAGCAAGCCCGTCCTCGCCCCGATCCTGTTCGTGAGCGTCAACGCCGTCCTGTTCGTCGTGTTCTTCGTGTGGCCCGCCGTCATCGGCCTCGGCTACTCGTTCACCGACTACAACGGCGTCGTCGACCCGAAGTTCATCGGGTTGGCGAACTACTTCGAGCTGTTCGCCGACGACACCTTCTACGCAGCCCTCGGGCGCACCTTCCTCTACGCGATCGTCGCCGTCCCGCTCGGCTTCGTCCTCGCACTGTCGATGGCGCTGATGCTGACGAGCCCGGCGGCGAAGGGCCGCAGCGTCGCCCGCATCGTGTTCTTCGTGCCGTGGCTCATCTCCCCGATCGTCACCGGTGTCATCTGGCGGTGGATGTTCGGCGAGAACTTCGGCCTGGCGAACTTCGTCATCGAGTCCCTCGGTGGCAAGGCCGTGCCGTGGCAGTCGAACGCCGACCTGTCGCTGCTCGTGGTGGTGTTCGCCACCGCGTGGGCCGGAGCCGCCTTCAACATGCTGCTGTTCGTCGCTGCGATCCGGAACGTGCCGCAGTCGTACTACGAGGCGGCGTCCCTCGACGGGGCCGGCGCGTGGCACCAGTTCCGGTACATCACGCTGCCGAGCATCGCGCCGACGTCGTTCATCGTGATCCTGCTGTCGTCGCTCGGGGCGTTCAAGGAGTTCGCCACCATCCAGGCGCTCAACGGCGGCGGACCCGGCACCGACAACAACCTGCTCGTGCAGTACATATACACGAACGGGTTCCAGAACGCCCACATCGGCTACGCGAGCGCAGCGTCGATGGTCCTCATGCTCATCCTCATGGCCATCGCGCTCATCCAGCTGGCCGTGAACCGTCGGACGGAGGCCCGTCGATGACCGCCACCCTGCCCAGCGCCCCCGGCGCACCCGCAACCGACAACACGACCAAGAGCAAGAGCAAGAGCAAGAGCACGACCAAGACCAAGCGCCTCGACGGCCCGCCCCGTCCGAAGGCCATCGCCGCCACCGCCCTGCTCTGGGTCTTCATCATCGCCTTCGGCTTCCCGGTCCTCTGGTTCGTCCTGAGCGCCTTCAAGCCCGGCGGCGAGCTGTTCTCGTACCCGCTGACCCTGCTGCCGAAGAACTGGTCGGTCAGCGGCTTCACCGAGGCGTGGGCGAGCTACGACTTCGCCCGCTACTTCGGCAACACCGTCATCGTCGCGCTGGTCACCACCGTGCTCACCGTGCTGGCGAGCGCCGCCACCGGCTACGCCCTGGCGAAGTACGACAACAAGTGGCTGAAGGTCTTCTTCGTCTGCATCCTGGCGACGACGATGCTGCCGACCGAGGTCATCCTCGCGCCGACGTTCATCGTCATCCGCGACCTCGGCATGTACGACTCGTTGGCCGGCATCATCGTGCCGTCGGTCATCACCGCGACCGGCATCTTCATGTTCCGGCAGTTCTTCATCACGGTGCCCGACGACCTGGTCGAGGCCGCGCGCATCGACGGTGCGAGCGAGTTCGGGATATTCTGGCGGATCATGCTGCCGATCTCCCGGCCGATCATGCTGACGCTCGCGATCTTCTCGTTCCAGTGGCGGTGGAACGACTACATCTGGCCGCTCCTGGTGCTCAACGACCCGCACCAGTTCACGATCCAGATCGCGCTGCAGAGCATCGTCGGTGCCGAGAACGTCAACTGGACCGTCCTGCTCGGTGCCTCGGTGATCTCGATCATCCCGCTCGTGCTCATCTACCTGGTGTTCCAGAAGTACGTGAACGGCGCGGACCTCAACGCGGGACTCAAGGACTGATGGGGTTCCTCGACGCTGTCGGCCCGGCAGCGGACGACGCCGTCGCGCGCCTCCGGCTCGCCGACGACGATCCGGCTGCGCTGCAGCACCGGGAACTGATGGCGCGTGCCCTCGCCCTGGTCGGGGCGTGGGTCCGGAACGAGCGGACGGGAGGCCCCGATCGCCTTCCCGACGACGACCTCGCCACCGCGCACGGCTGGGTCCGGCACCTCGCGGCCCGGCAGTCCCCCGGCGGCACGTTCGTCGGCGGCGACAACGTGCTCTCCCCGCCGGACTCGGCGTTCACCGTGAACGACGTCTGCGACGCCCTCGAGCTGCTCGCGCCGTACCGGGCGTCGGTCCCGGCGGCCGCGGTGCTCGCCGACGACCTCGACCGGATCGTGCACCGTGCGACGCCGGCGCTGCTCACCGGTGGCGTGCACACGCCGAACCACCGGTGGGAGGTCTCGGCCGCGCTCGCCCGGATCCACCGACTGCACCCGGCACCGGAGCTGGTCGAGCGGATCGAGGAGTGGCTCGCCGAGGGCGCGGACATCGACGCCGACGGGCTGTGGTCCGAGCGCAGCCCGAACTACGCGGCGGCCGTCTCGTGCCCGTCGTTCCTCGTCCTCGCCTCGGTGCTCGACCGGCCGGAGCTGCTCGACCCCGTCCGCCGGTCGCTCGACGCCACCCTCGCGCTGCTGCTGCCCGACGACACCGTCGAGACCGTCCAGTCCCGCCGCCAGGACCAGTCGCAGGCGTTCGGCATCGGCGCGTACGCTCCCCTGCTCTGGCACCTGGCCGTGCTCGACGACCGCGCCGACCTCGCCGCCGTCGCTGCCCGGGCCGCCGTCGCGGACATGTGGCAGCCCGGTGCGGTCGCCGCCCGCGCGATGACGGATCCGCTGCTCGCCCGTCCGTTGCCCGTCGGTGCACCGCTCGAACCGGCCGTGCACACCTTCGCCGGCGCCCGGCTCGTGCACGTCCGAGAACAGGACCGCAGCGTCGTCCTGTTCGCCGGCTCGGACGTGCCGTCGCAGGGCCACGTCCGATCGGGCCTGGCGAACAGCCCCACGTTCCTGCGCGTGTTCGCCGGCTCGGTCGTGCTGTCCGACGTCCGGCTGTCGCGCGAGTTCTTCGGGCGCGGACCGTTCCGTCCGACCTCACTGGAGTCCCTCGGCGACGGGCGCTACCGACTCGTCGAGACCGTGTCCGCCGGCTACCACCAGCCCCTGCCCGCCGCGGCTCGACGGACCGACGGCGCCTACGCGCTCGGTGACGAGGGCCGGTTCTCGGCGTCGATGTCCTTCGGCTCGCGCGCGGCCGACACGGTCTCCCTCACCACGACGGTCGACGTCACCACCACGCCGGACGCGGTCTCGCTCGACGTGACGACCGAGGGCGCCGACGTGCCGTGGTCGCTCCAGCTGACGTTCCGCGGCGGGGGTACGTTCACGGGTGTGAGCACCGACGCCGCGACCGGGGAGACCGTCCTCGCCGACGGGACCGGCACCTACCGTGTCGGCGACGACACCGTGTCCTTCGAGGCCGGCAACGGCAGCGGCCCGACCCAGCCGGCGTTCTACGCGCCCGGACAGGACTACGCGTTCCTCGGCGGCACCGACCGACCGGACGGCGAGCACGTCCACGTGACCGGGCGCTCCCCCGGCACGACGCGCATCGTGATCGGCACCGCTCGATGACCCTCCCCGGCGTGGTGCTCGTCGGTGCGCGTGGGTACGGCCTGCACCACCGGGCGAACATCGACCGGCTCGTCGCCGCGGGGGTCTGCACGCTGACCGCCGTCGTCGACCCCACGCTGGGCACCACCACCGACGACGGCGCGGTCGTCGTGGCCGACGTCGTGGCAGCGCGCGACCACGGCCCGGTCGACGTCGTCGTCATCGCTGCCCCGATCGCCGCGCACCTGCCGCTGGCGCTCGCTGCCCTCGAGGCCGGTGCTGACGTCCTGCTCGAGAAGCCCCCGGTGACCACCCGCGACGCGCTCGACACCCTGCTCGACGCCGAGCAGCGCACCGGCCGCGTCGTGCAGGTCGGGTTCCAGAGCCTCGGGTCCGAGGCGCTGCCGGCGTTCCGTGACGGGTCGCTCGTCGGTCCGGTCCGCTCCGCCGCGGCCGTCGGCACGTGGACGAGGAACCAGGCGTACTGGGACCGCTCCGGGTGGGCCGGACGGCGTCGGGTCCAGGGCGTCGACGTCCTCGACGGCGTGGTAACGAACCCGCTCGCCCACGCGGTCGCGACGGCCCTGGCGCTCGTCGGCTGCCGTCGGGCGTCCGACGTCAGGCGCGTCGAGGTCGAGCTGTTCCGGGCGAACGACATCGAGGGCGACGACACCTCGGCTGTCCGGGTCACGACGAGCGCCGGCCTCGAAGCCACCGCGGCCCTGACCCTCTGCGCTCCGTCCGAGGTCCTGCCGACCGTTCGGGTCCGCGGCGCCGCCGGGAACGCCGTGCTGCACTACACGGCCGACGAGGTCACCGTCGGCGACACCACCCGGACCGTCGGCCGGACGGACCTGCTCGAGAACCTGCTCGCCCACCGGTCCCGCGGCGACGAACTGCTCGTCCCCCTGGTCTCCACGGGTGCGTTCGTCGAGGTGCTCGAGGCCGTCCGTGTCGCCGAGCCCGTCCGCATCGACCACCCCTGGGTGACGTGGGAGGGCGAGGGGCCTGCCCGTCGTCCGCTCGTCGCCGACGTCGAGGCGATCGTCGACCGCGCCGCCGACGCACGAGCGTTGTTCTCCGAGGTCGGCGCGCCCTGGGCCCACACCGCCCGCGACGAGGTGCTGCAGGTCCTGCGCGTCAGCGGGGCCCCGCTGGCCACGGAACTCGACGGCTCCGGGACCATCGCGACGTCGTCCCCGCGCCCGTACCTGCACCCCGTGCGGACCCTCGGCGGCACCGTCCTGAGCGCCCACCACCCGGCCGACCACGACTGGCACTGCGGTGTCGGGGTCGCGATCCCGGACGTCGACGGCGTGAACTGCTGGGGCGGCCGCACCTACGTGCACGGTCCGGGCTACGTGTGGCGCGACGACCACGGCCGCGTCGACGTCGTGCGGGCTGAGCAGCACCCCGCTCCGAACGGTGGCGGCACGGTCCAGGAACTCGTCTGGCGCGGCCCCGACCACACGGTCGTCCTGCACGAGGACCGCACCCTCGCCTGGCGCGCCGTCGACTCCGGGTGGGAACTGACCTGGTCGTCGTCGTTCCGAACCCCCGGCGACGCCGTCGTACACCTCGGCGGTCCGGGCAGCAACGGCCGGATCGGTGCCGGGTACGGCGGGTTCTTCTGGCGCTTCGCCGACTGCACCGACGTGGTCGTCCGGACCGCTGACGCGCAGGGCGAAGCGGCGGTGCACGGCTCGGTCGCGGCCTGGGTGGAGTGGTCCGCGGTGTTCGAGGGAGCGCCTGCGACGATCCGGCTCGAAGCGCTCGACCACCGCGATCCCTGGTTCGTCCGGGCCGCCGAGTACCCGGCGATCGGTTCGGCCCTCGCCTGGCGTGCGCCGGCGCTCGTGCACCCCGGCGTCCCGCTCGTCCGGTCCTTCCGCGCGACGATCGCCGACGGCGCGACGCCGCGCGGCAATACGCTGGACCGATGAGCACCGCAGACTGGGAAGCCCGCGTCGCCGCACTCTGGGCCGACGACACGATCGACGACCAGCAGCGCATCGACCGCATGCGCGAACTCGCCGACGCTGCGCCGCACCCGGCCCTCGGCGCGTTCGAGCTCGGCGGCGCGAACGACTCCGGCGGCCACGAGGCCGAGGCCGACGTCCACTACGCAGCCGCCACCGCCGCGGGACTCGCCGACGTCGATCCCGCCCGTGCAGCGCAGATGGTCGTGCAGCACGCCTCGACCCTGCGGAACCTCGACCGCGTCGACGAGGCCATCGCTATGCTCCGCGACGCCCCGGAACACCCGTCCACCGGTGCTGCGCCGAAGGTGTTCCTCGCGCTCGCCCTGCACAGTGCGGGCCGTCACGACGAGGCGCTCCGTGTCGCGATCGAGGCCGTCGAACCGACGCTCCCCCGCTACCACCGCTCGGTCCGCGCCTACGCTGCTGCCCTCACTGAGTGAACTGCACGAGCCGGGCGACGGTGAGGGCCCGGCTCGCGGGGACGCGGACGTCCCTCCCGTCCGGTCGCGACACCCGAATCGCGGCGGGACGAGCTGCGGGGCAGGACAGGAAGGAAGCGTCGACGCTCGACAGAGGCCCAGAGAGGCGCTTCCTCCCCACGGGTCGATCGTGCTTCGACCACTTGCGGATTCGGGTTCCGTTACCTCGCACAGCATGCGCCTGCGCGGCCTGAACCGATAGGGGCAGTGCCCGATCAGCCGGGATCGGCGGTCAGGCGTTCCGTCGCTGCAGCGCTTCTGCAGCCTTGCCGAGCAGCCAGTTGACGGCCCAGCCCAGCACGCCGATGACCGGCAGTGCGAGGATCACGAGCGTCCAGAGGACCTTGACCACGAGCGTGCGCCGACGGTCACGCCAGACCTGGACGAGCGCGAGGACCTCGAGGGCCAGCATCAGCAGGAGCACAATCACGTGCGACTCGGACAGGTCCATGAACACAGTGCAATCCCTCCGTGGCGGCCGCTGCCGCGCAACGAACCGACAGTAGGGCCGACGCCGCCGCCCACGCCACCTCCCGTCCAGGTGTCACCGCGCCACCGTTCCCGCACCCGCATTGCCCCCGAACCCGCGAACGGGCGAAATACCCCGGCCGGCCGGCTCCTCACCCCGGCATTTCGCCCGTTCGCGCGAGCGGGCACTCGTATTCCAGCGGATGCATGCGAGTTGCGGCATGCGACCGTGAGCGGGCGAAATGCCCGGGTCGCGGGGCGCGCAACCCCGGTATTTCGCCCGCTCGGCGTCCAGCGCGCGCCGATCGGGCGAGCGGGCAGCCCGGCGGGAGGCACGCGGGCGGGCAGGCAGGCAGCCGTCCGCGGGCGGGACCGACGCACGAGGCGCGACCGTAGGGCGGACGGGAGGCGCGGGGCGGGCCCGCACCGGGCCTCCCGTCCGTCAGCGGCGACCGTCTAGGGCCGCGCGCCCTCCTGCGGGACCGCCTGCGCGACCGGCAGGGAGTCGCTCGTCGTGCGGAGCGACTCCTGCCGGATCTCGAGCTGCGTCACGGCGAGCGCGGCCAGGTCGTGCAGGTTGGCGAGGTCGCCCTCCGTCGCCTGCCGCGGCTTCGTGTCGAGCACCGCGAGGGTGCCGATCGGGACACCGTCGTGCCGCACGAGCGGCACGCTCACGTAGAACCGGATGCCGAGCGCGCCGGTGACGAGCGGGCTGTGCTGCATGTCGGGGTGGATCGACCCGTCCGGGATCACGACGGGGACCGCGACGGGCGCGAAGCCGTTGCCGAAGTTGATGTTGCGCGCTGCTTCGTCGACGCCCTCGGCGATGTACGACTGCGACCAGGCGCGGTCCTCGTCGAGCACCTCGACCAGGGCGATGGGCGCGTCGAACAGGCGGGCGGCCATGGCGGTGGTGCGGTGCAGGGCCTCGTCGGGCAGGGTGTCGAGCGTCGCCGGGCGGGCCGTGTCGGCGTCGGCTCGCGGCGCACCGGCAGCGGCAGCGGCGGTCGGTGCCGCGGCCGTGGTGTCCACGACGTGGTCGGTGCCGGCGGTCTCGGTCATGACGACGTCGCGCAGCATCGTGACCAGCTCGGCGCCGGCGGGGCGCGCGGCCGGGTCCTGCACGGTCATCGCACGGAGCAGCTGCTTCCAGTGCTCGGGCAGTGGCTCGGGTACGACCGGGTCGCGGGACAGCCGGGCAACCGCGGACTCGACGAGCGAGCCGGGGAACTCGCGGCGGCGGGTGAAGCACTGCAGCAGTACGAGGCCGAGCGAGTAGACGTCGCTCGGGCTCCCGACGTCGCCGCCGCGGGCCTGCTCGGGGCTGAGGTAGGCGGCGGTGCCGGTGGTGACGCCGTCGGCGGTCATGCGTTCGACGCCCGCGGCGAGCGCGATGCCGAAGTCGGTGAGCCGCGCGCGGGCACGGTCGGAGTCGTGGCCGTAGTCGACGAGCAGGATGTTCGACGGCTTGATGTCGCGGTGCACGACGCCGTGGCTGTGGATGTAGTGCAGCGCCTCGGCCATGTCGTAGCCGATCTCGGCGATGTGGCGGGAGGCGAGCGGGCCGACGGCGAGGCGTTCCTCGAGGTCCTGGCCGACGACCAGCGCCATCACGAGGTACCGCTGGTGGGTGCCGTCGTGGCCGGTGACGACGCCGGTGTCGAGCAGGCTGACGAGGTTGTGGTGCTCGAGCGAGGCGAGCACGCCGAGTTCGGCCTCTTGCCGGGCGATGTCGACGGTGCCGGCGTGGAACACCTTGACGGCGACGGGGCGGTGCAGGCTCTCGTCGATGCCGCGGTACACGACGGACATGCCGCCCTGGCCGATGGCGTGTTCGAGTCGGTAGCGCCCGTCGAGCAGTGGGGCCGCGGACTGGGGGTCCTCGGTCGGACTCATCGAACCTCGTTCTCGGTGCGGGCAGGCGTCGGTGCATCCTCCCATCCCGAGGGGGTTCGTGGGGGCCCCCGGCGTTCTCCGGATGGACGGCGCGACAGCACGGCGTGCGCGGGGAAGCGGCGCCGACGCGTCAGCCCGTCGGCCCGCTCTCGAACAGCACCCGCATCGCGTCGGCCCGGATCCAGCGCTCGCTCACCAGGAGCGGCCGCCCGGTGCCGGCGTCGACGGTGCAGCTCTCGATGAACCACCCGAGGGTGACCTCGTCCAGGTCCAGGTGCCGTGCGACCTCGTCGGTGACCACGTCCGCACCGGCGCGCACCCACCGGCGGACGGGCTCGGCGCCGGCGGCCTCGCGCAGCACGTCGTAGAGCGAGTTCCGCACCCGCAGCGCCTGCCCGAGTTCGGGGACGACCGTGCGGGGCACCCACTCGACGCCCCACGCGGCGGGCAGTCCGTCGACGAGTGAGCGCCGGGTCAGCCGGTGGCACGGCGCTCCGGGTTCGAGCCCGAGGTGCGGCGCGACGGATGCGGGCACCGGCGCGAGGGTGCAGGACAGCGTGACGCTCGAGGGTTCTCCCCCGGCGTCGCGCACGGTGCGGCTCCACGAGGGTGCGGCGGCGGAGCCGATCCGGTAGTCGATGCGCCGTGCGACGAAGCTCCCGACGCCCTTGACCCGACGGATCCGGTTGCGGCGCTGCAGGTGCTGCAGGGCGGCGCGGGCGGCGGAGCGGCCGACGCCGAAGCGTGCGGCGAGTTCGGCCTCGCTGGCGACCCGGGTGCCGACGACGGCATCGGCGAGCTCGGCTTCGAGCTCCGCCGCGATCTCGAGGTAACGCGTTTCCGGCACGCTGCGGACTGTAACCGAGGTGGCGGGCCCGTCGCACACCTGTCCGGACAGGAGCGCTGCAGGCTCCCGGCGCTGTTCACCTGCCGGACACCTGCGGACTGGATGGTGGTCATCGGTTCCTCGGACGCTGTGGGCAGCCCCGCTCTCGCGGGAGACAGCCCGCAACCGCGGGTGACCGGACCACAGGAGCCCCATGATCTCGCTCGTCTGCCTCGACATGGCAGGGACCACCGTGCACGACGGCGGTGTCGTCGTCGACGCCTTCCGCACCGCCCTCACCGACGTCGGCCTCGAGCCCGGCACGGCTGCGCACGACCACGCCGTGCAGTACGCGCTCGACACCATGGGCCAGTCGAAGATCGCCGTGTTCACGGCTCTGTTCGACGGTGACACCGCGCGAGCCGAGGCGGCGAACGCTGCCTTCGAGCGCGCCTACGCGGCGACGGTGGGACGTGGCGTCCGGCCCGTCGACGGTGCGGTGGACGTCCTGGAGGCCCTGCGCGCGTCCGGCACGAAGGTCGCGTTGACGACGGGGTTCAGCCCAGTGACCCGCGACGCCGTCCTCGACGCGCTCGACTGGCAGGACCGGGTCGACCTCGCGCTGTCGCCGGCCGACGCCGGTCGTGGCCGTCCGTACCCGGACATGGTCCTGACCGCCGTGCTGCGCACGCAGACCGACGACGTGCGCCAGGTCGCCGTCGTCGGTGACACCGTGGCCGATCTGCTGACGGGCACCCGTGCCGGGGCGTCGGTCGTCGCCGGGGTCCGGACCGGGACCCACCAGGACGCCGACTTCGCCACCGTGCCGCACACGCACGTGCTCGACTCCGTCGTCGACCTGCCCGCACTGCTCGCCGGACTCGACGCGGCCGCGCTCGGGACCGACGTGCCGCGCGCCGACGAGCTCAGCGCCGACGAGCCGCGCGCCGACGACTTCAGCGCCGTGGCGCGGTGACCGACGTCGACGCCCGGTACGCGCTCTGGCACGGGATCGGGCACCCGGTCACGGTCGAGGAGCACGCCGGTGCCCTGCCGATGCCCGACGGGTCCGTCCTGGTCGCGATCGAGGCGGCGACGGTGTGCGGCAGTGACCTGCACACGGCCCTCGGGCACCGCGCCGGACCAGCGCCGAGCGTCCTCGGGCACGAGCAGGTCGGCCACGTCGTCGCGATCGCCCCGGGGTTGGTGCCGACCACCGTCGCCGGCGTCCCCGTCGCCCTCGGTGACCGGGTCGTCTGGTCGGTCGCGGCGTCGTGCGGCACGTGCGACCGGTGCCGTGCCGGGCTGCCGCAGAAGTGCCGGTCCCTGCGGAAGTACGGTCACGAGGCATCGACCGCCGACTGGCTCCTCAACGGCGGGTTCGCGACGCACTGCGTCCTGTTGCCCGGCACCGCGATCGCGGTCGTGCCCGAGCACCTGCCTGCCGTGGTCGCCGCCCCGGCCGCGTGCGCCACGGCCACCGTCGCCGCAGCACTCGACGCGGTGGACCGCCCGCTCGCCGGGGCTCGGGTCCTCGTGACGGGTGCGGGCATGCTCGGGGTCACGGCGGTCGCGATGGCCGTCGCCGCCGGGGCCACCGTCGTCGTCTCGGACCCCAACGCCCGGCGACGTGCCCTGGCCGTGTGCTTCGGTGCGGATGCTGCGGTGTCGCCGGGCGAGCCGGTGGCTGCTGTCGACGTCGCGATCGAGCTGTCCGGCTACCCGGACGCCGTCGAGACCGCGGTGGACGCCCTCGACGTCGGCGGCACGGCCGTCCTCGTCGGCGCGGTGTCGTCGAGCCGCCCGGTGTCGCTCGACCCCGAGCGCATCGTGCGGGGGTTGCTCCGGATCGTCGGCGTGCACAACTACGCACCCCGGCACCTCGCCACCGCGGTGGACTTCCTGGCGTCGACCGACCTGCCGTTCGCCGACCTGGTCGAACCCGCCGTCGGACTCGAGGGCGTCGACCACGCCGTCGTGACCCCGCCGTCGGCCGGGTACCTGCGCCGCGCGGTCGTGCCGTCCAGCATGCTGGTCGGATGACGACGTACCGCGCCGCCCGTGTCCACCGCGGCGCGGGCACCGACGACACCGTCCTGCACGTGCGGGACGGTGTCGTCGTCGCATCGCAGCCCGACGACGACGTGGTCGACCTCGGCGACGTCGAGCTGCTGCCCGGGTTCGTCGACGTGCACGCCGACTCCCTCGCCCGGTTCGAGCAGCCACGCCCCGGCGTCGGCGTCCCGCTGCCGCACGCCCTCGATGCCTTCGCCGCCGATGCGCTGCTCGCCGGCGTGACCACGGCGTTCCTGTGCTGCTCGATCGAGCCCGACACCGTGCCGACCCGGAGCGCGGAGCACGCGGCCGACGTGCTCGACGCCCTAGCGACCACGCCGCTGCCGATCGACGTCCGCGTGCACCTGCGCGTCGACGTGACGGACGACGGCACCGTGGACGCGCTCGAGCGGCTCGTCGCCGGTGCCCCGGCGCGCATCGGACTCGTGTCGTACATGGACCACACGCCGGGCCGCGGGCAGTACCCGGACGAGGCGGGGTGGCGTCGCGCCTACCGGGCGCTGGACCGACTCGGCAACGACGAACTCGATGCACGCCTCGACCGGTTCCGCCGCGGAGCCGCCGGGGTCCCGGGCCGCCGCGAGCGCATCGCCGCGGTCGCTCGCGCAGCCGGTGTCGTCCTCGCCGCGCACGACGACGACTCGGCCGAAGCCGTGCGGACCGCGGCGCACCTGGGCGCCGGCATCTCGGAGTTCCCGGTGACGTCGGACGCCGCGGAGACGGCCACCACCGAAGGGCTCGGCGTCGTGGTCGGTGCACCGAACCTGTGGCGCGGTGGCTCGCACGGGTCCGGACCCTCGGCTCGGTCGGCGCTCGTCGCCGGGCACGCCGACGTCGTCACGTCCGACTACCACCTCGGCTCGCTGCTCCCCGGGCTGCGTGCCGCCGCGGCAGCCGGGGTCGCGCCCTTCGACCACCTCGTCCGGACCGCCACCACGGCACCGGCGCGGCACACCGGTCTCGACGACCGCGGCTCCCTGACACCCGGACACCGTGCGGACGTCGTCGCGGTCCGTGGCGAGCGCGTCGTCGGGGTGTGGGTCGCCGGTCAGCGGGTGCTGGCGCGCACCTGATCCTGGTGCTGCCCGGGTACGGCGTCGAGCACCGACGGTGCCAGGCCGAGTCCGGTGGTCATGCCGATGCCCGTCGTCACCGTGACGACGTCGACGGCCGGCAGCGGGTGCTCGACGAGGAACTCCTGCCGGGGCGAGGACGCGTAGACGCCCTGCCACCGGTCGAGCACGCGGAGCGGCGCACCGAACAGCCGCTCGGTCTCGGCGACGAGCAGCCGGAAGCCGTCCTCGTCCTGGAACGGTGGAGCGTCGACCTCACGCTCGTGGGTGTCCCCGACGATGACGCTGCCGTCCGGCGGCGACGTGTACATCTGGTTGAGGTCCCAGCGGATGCCGTCGGGCAGCGACGCCGCCAGGGCGGACCGGAGGGCCTCGGCACTCGGCATCGCCGCGAACCCGGAGTACCGGAGCAGCGACCACCCGGTGAGCAGCGGCGTCGCGAGCGGGAAGGCCAGCGGGATCGCGGCGCGGAGCATGTGCAGTCGGCACCGGACGACCCCGGCCGCCTCGGCGAGGGCCGGGAACAGCTGGTCGACGTCGTGGTTCGTGCAGACGACGATGCGGTCGGCCTCGATGGTGCCGCGCGCCGTGCGGACCGCGCCGGTCTCGATCCCGAGCGCAGCGGTGCGCCAGTGGAACCGGACCCCCTGGGTGGCGAGCCAGGCGGCGATGGCGGGTGCGGCCTCCCGGGGGTCGACCTGCAGGTCCTGCGCGAGGTGCGCTCCCCCGCTGGCCGTGGCGGGGTCAACCGGCACGGCGGCCGCGATCGCGGACCCGTCGAGCAGGCGGACGTCCGCGCCCGTGGCGCGGTACTCCTCGAGCACCGCGAGCTCTTCCGGACGGCGCGCGACGACGTGCGCCCCGCGCTCTCGAGCCGTGAACCCGGCGAGCGGAGCCAGCGTGAGCCACCGGTGGCGGGCCTCCTGGGCGTACCCGGCGGCCTCGCCCGTCTGCGGGGTGATGCAGGCGTGCCCGAAGTTGCGGACGCTCGCACCGACGACGCCGGCGGCCCGGTCGACGACGGCGACCCGTGCGCCGCGGAGCATCGCCTCGTAGGCGACGCCGAGGCCGACGATGCCGGCGCCGACGACGAGGACGTCGACGCGCTCGGTGCTGGCCGTCGTGACTGTCGTTGTCGTCGTGCTCACCGGAAGACCCTCCGCATCCACATGGCGATGCCCTCGACCACGAGCACCGTGACCAGGATCATCAGCACGATCCCGGTGACCGAGGCGTAGTTCGAGCCCTGCGCGGCGTTGAGCAGGTAGTAGCCGATCCCACCACCACCGACGATGCCGAGGATGGTCGCCGCGCGGATGTTCGTGTCGACGAGGTAGAACGTGTGACCGATCATCGCCCGGATGCCCTGCGGCACCGTCGCGCCGGCGTACCGCTGGAACCGGGTCGCACCGGTGGCGGTGAGGGCGCGTTCCGGGCCGGGCTGGACCTCTTCCAGCGAGTCGGCGACGAGCTTGCCGAGCAGGCCGATGCCGCCGAACGCGAGCGCGAGGGTGCCGGCCTGGGCGCCGAGGCCGGTGATGACGATGAGCACCACCGCCAGGATCGTCTCCGGGATCCCGCGCACGACGACGAGCAGGAACCGGGCGCCGGTCCGGACGCCGCGGGTCGGTGCGACGTTGCGGGCCGCGAACGAGCCGATCACCATCGAGAACACGAGCGCGAGCAGGGTGGCCGCGAGTGCGATGGCGACGGTGTCGAACATCGCGGAGAACATCACGCCGGCGCCGTAGCTGCCGAACGACGGCGGCCAGAACTGGGCGGCGACCGGCGGGATCTTGCCCCACACGGTGGCGAGGTCGCCCCAGGCGATGTCGCACACCACGACGCTGCCGATGACGACCAGGACCGCGACCCAGGACCACACCGTGGTGCGGACGCGCGCTGCGGTCCACGGGCGGCGGAGGGCGTCGTCGGGGGTGGCGAAGCGCGCGGCGGCGGCGACGGCGCCGGGCTCGGCCGTGGCGCGGGGCTCGGCCGTGGCGCGGTTGCGCTGGCGCCCCTCGCCGCTGGCCTGCCGGCGGCGCATGCCCGCACGGATGGCGCTCGCGCCGATCCCCCGGCCGGCCGGAGCGACGCCGAGCATGGCGGCCCGGACCGAGCTCGACACGATCTCCATGAGCACGCACAGCGCGAAGATGACGATCGCGTACCCGATGCCGAGCGAGTAGTCGAGGGACTTGAACGCGAACGACATCTCGCGGCCCAGGCCGACGATGCCGACGTACCCGAGGATCACCGAGCCCCGCAGGTTGATGTCGTTGCGGTGCAGGATCGTCGCGACCCACGACGGCAGCACCTGCGGCAGCACGCCGGCCGTGAACTGCTGCAGGCGGTTGCCCCCGGTGGCGCGGATCGCGGTGCGGGGCCCTTCGTCGATCTGCTCGATGGCGTCGGCGAAGAGCTTCGAGATCATGCCGATCGAGTGGATGCCGATGGCGAGGATGCCGGGCAGCGGGCCGATCGTGAACATCAGCACGAACACCATCGCGAGGACGACGTCCGGGACCGCGCGGGTCAGGACGCTCACGAACCGCGCGGCGGCGATCCACCCGCGGCCCGGACTGGTGTTGCCTGCGGCGAGGTAGGCGACGGGGACGCTCAGCACCGCGGCGAGCAGGGTGCCGAGCAGCACGAGCCCCACGGTGAGCGCGGTCTGCTGCAGCAGCGTCGCGGCGTCCGGGAACCGGACGGTGCCGACGCGCTGGAAGAAGTGCTCCGCGTTCGACCACGACGCGATCATGTTCGGCACCGAGATGTCGATCCGGGCCAGGGCGACGCACGCCAGCACGGCCAGGGCGACGAGCGTCAGGCCGGCGGCGACGCGCTCGGGCGAGACGCGGCGGCGCGGTGCGGCGGCGACGGCCTGCTCGGGCGAACGGTGGGTGCGGACGACGGGCCGCTCGGTGACGGCGGTCACGCTGGCAGTCCGCTCGTGGCGTCCACGGTGTCGTGCAGCGCCTCGACGGCCTCGAACTCGTCGGTCGACGTCGCGACCTGGCCGTAGATCTCCATGACCTGTGCCTTGCCGAGCCCCTCGGTGCGGGTGTCGAGGACGACCTCGCCGTGCCGGAGTCCGATGATCCGGTCGGCCCAGGACAGCGCGAGGTCGACCTGGTGCAGGCTGCACAGGACCGTCAGGCCCCGCTCGGCGGCGATCTCGCGGATGAGCCCCATCACCTGGCCGCTCGACTCCGGGTCGAGCGACGCGACGGGCTCGTCGGCGAGCAGGACCGACGGGTCCTGCATGAGCGCCCGGGCGATCGCGACGCGCTGCTGCTGCCCGCCCGACAGGGTGTCCGCCCGCTGGTAGGCACGATCGAGCAGCCCGACGCGGTCCAGGTGCACGAGCGCTCGGTGCCGCAGCCGGCGGGGGTAGGACCACAGCCCGAGCCGCGGGCCGCGCAGGGTGGCGAGCGCCCCGGTCAGGACGTTCTCGAGCACGGTCAACGCGGGCACGAGCTCGAACTGCTGGAACACGAACCCGACCTGTCGGCGCAGCTCGCGGAGTCTCCGGCCGGACAGGTCGTGCACGGCCGTCCCACCGACCCGGACGGTGCCGGAGGTGGGCAGTTCGAGGGCGTCCACGTGCCGGAGCAGCGTGGACTTGCCGGACCCGGACAGCCCGAGGAGGACGACGACCTCGCCCGGTCGGACGGTCAGGGACACGTCCCGGAGCGCGGTGGTGCCACCGAAGCGCTTCGTGAGTGCGGTGATCTCCACCGCGGGGTCGTCGTGCGTCATGCGTGCTTCTCCTCGCGCTGTCCGGGCTCCGGGGGTGCCGGGGTCAGGCCTGGCAGGTGGTCGACTTCGTGGTCTTGCAGATGTCGCGGATCAGGTCGTAGTACCCGTCGTCGACCGGCTTCGTGCCGTAGAAGACGCTGCGGAAGCCGTCGCTGTCGGCACTCTTCACACCGGCGGCGATGATGTCGTCGATCGTGACGTCGGCGAGCGCCTTCGTCAGGGTGTCCTTCTCGGCCTGAGGCAGGGTGTCGGAGACGACGATCGGGGCGCCGGGCACCATGGTCTTCGCGATGACCGTGACGTCCTTGTTCTTCTCGACCTCGCTGTCCTCGGCGAAGCCGGCTTCGCACTCGGTGCCGGCCGCGACCTTCTGGACGCTGACGTCGTGCTTGCCGGCGAAGACCGGGGTGACGTCCTTGGTGGGGTCGATGTCGGCCTTCAGCAGGTTGTAGCTCGGGAACAGGTAGCCGGAGGTCGAGGACGGGTCGACGAAGCAGACCTTCTTGCCCTTGAAGTCCTCGAGCGAGGTGATGTCACTGCCCTTCGGCACGATCGCCTCGGAGTAGTAGCCGGGCTTCTGTCCCTCGGCCGTGATGATCGACGAGACGGGCGTGATCTTCGCGCCGTTGTTCTTCGCCGTCACGTAGGTGAAGCCGGAGAACGACGCGACGTCGATCTTGCCGGCGACCGAGGCCTCGATGAGCGCGGCGTAGTCGGTCGACTCGTGGTACTCGACCTTCTTGCCGGACTCCTTCGCGATGTAGTCCATCAGCGGCTGGTAGTTGGTCTCGGTGTCCACCGAGTCGGGTACGACGCCGAACACGATCGTGTTCTCGTCCGCGGCGTACTTCGTCGCGGTCGACGTCTCGTCGCTGCCGGCGGCGGCCGTGGAGCCCGCCGAGCAGGAGCTGAGCGTCGCGGCGAGCACGAGGGCGCCGGCCAGGGCGGCCAGCGGCTTGAGGGCGGTGATGGGCATGGTGACCTTTCGGGCGGCGGGGCGGAGGTCCGCAGCGGGGCGGGGTCCGCCGTCCGCTCGGGACGCCGCAACTGTGGCATCCGACAGGTTGCGCGCCGTGCCCAACCGGTGCACCGAGGGTGACCGGCAGGTGAACACGACAGGCACCTGTCCGGACAGGTCTCCCCTGCCGGCGCGGGACGGTCCGCCCTCAGACCGCCAGCAGTGCGATCCGGGCGAGCACGACGACCGACGCCGCGATCCGCATCCCTGCGCGCCCCTCGCGCAGCACCACGACGCCGAACACGCTCACGAGCACCACGCTGACCTCGCGCATCGGGGCCACGAGCGCGACCGGTGCGATGGTGATCGCGACGAGCACGAGGATGTACGACAGCGGCGAGAGCACCCCGAACGCCAGCACCCGGCCCCAGTGCGCACGGAGGACCGGCAGGACCTCGCGCCGGCGCGGGCCGAGGGCTGCGCCGAACAGCACGATCTCGACCGCCGTGCAGCCCACCATGAAGGCGACCGGTGCGACACCGCCGCGCACCAGGTGCGCGTCCCAGATCGTGTACGCAGCGATGGCCACACCGGTGAGCAGCCCGGCGCCGATGCCGGGGTCGAGCCGACGGCGCGGCAGGGCACGGGGTGCGGTCGCCGTTCCGCGGTCCGCGAGCCCGACCGCCACGACCCCGACGAGCACCAGCAGGCCGCCCGCCAACGCCCACCACGACGGTCGCTCCCCGAGCAGGGTGATCGCGAGGACGACGCTGATCGTCGGGCCGGTCCCCCGTGCGGTCGCGTACACCGTGGACAGCTGTCCGACCCGGTACCCGCGCTGCAGCACGAGCATGTACGCCACGTGCAGCAGCCCGGACACGACGATGCCGACCAGGAAGCCGGACAGGCTCCCCGTGCCGAGCCCACCGGTGAACGGCACCACCCCGATCCACACGACGACGCTCGACACCGCGCCGAGCCACAGGAACGGCAGCCCGATCCGGCTCACGCCGTGGGCGATGACGTTCCAGGAAGCGTGCGCGACGGCGGCGGAGAGGACGAGGAGGACGGCGAACGGAGTCACGGGCAGGACCTTCCGCTCGACGCGCGGCGCGACGAGCGAGGTCCTCCAGGCTTTTGTCCGTTCAGATGACGGTCCGCGTTCGGTGGCGAGCCGTGGCGCCGCTCGGACCAGTCGGACGTGAGTCCCGGAACCCTAGGCGCTGTCGACAGGACCGTAGCACGGGCGGCGAACGACGATCCAGCCTGTCCGGACAGGTGCGTCTGCGGTTCACCACGCGTTCGTCCCCGCGCTCCCGGCTCGCACGCCCCAGGCCACGCAGCGCCGATGGGCTGGCCACTCCACCGACCTCGAGAAGGGCCTCGACCGTGCGCATCCCCAGGACCATCCCCATCGCCGCGACCGCGATCGCACTGGCGGCGAGCGGCCTCGCCACCGGCATCGCCGCAGCACCAGCCGCCACCGCAGCGACCCCGGCCGCTGCCGCAGCCAACAGCAACCACGTCGTCGTCATCGGCATCGACGGCGCGTTGTTCGACCGCATCGCCGCGGCGGACGCCCCCAACCTCGACGCGATGATCGCGTCCGGGTACTCGTCGAAGACCTGGCTGTACGCCGCCCCGATGGCGCAGACGCTCTCCGGCCCCGGCTGGGCGACGAACCTGACCGGCGTCTGGCCGGACAAGCACAAGGTGCTCAGCAACACGTGGGGCACCACGAGCGACATCACGAAGTACCCCGACTTCCTGACCCGGCTCGAACGTGCGAACAGCGCCCTCACCACGTACGCCGATGCCAGCTGGAACCCGATCGTCGACGGTTCGGTCGGCACGCCGCTCATCGGCACGGTGGACAAGCGGTACGCCGCCACGAGCGATGCCGACGCGGCCGCCAACGCCGTGTCGACCCTCCGCTCGACCGGCCCGAACGCCTCGTTCGTGCACTTCGACGACGTCGACCACGCCGGCCACTCGTACGGTGCCGCGTCGCAGCAGTACCTCGACGCCATCGCCGAGGTCGACGGGTACGTCGGGCGGCTGCAGGCAGCGGTGCAGGCCCGCTCCACGTACTCGTCGGAGCAGTGGTCGTTCATCGTGACCGCCGACCACGGGCACACCGACGCCGGCGGCCACGGCGGCAGCACCCCGGCCGAGCGTTCGGCGTTCATCATCAAGACCGGCCCCGGCATCACGAAGCAGACCCCGGCGATCCGCCCGAAGAACGTCGACATCGCCGCCGACGTCCTCGCCACCTTCGGCGTCGCCCGCCCCGCCGAGCTCGACGGCCGCCCGCTCGCGACCGCGTCGACCGACCCGTTCGACACGATGGTCGGCGCGCTGAAGCCCCGCGTCGACGAGATCGGGATCCCGGCCTCGACGCTCGGCTGGACGAAGAGCATGCCGACCGGCTGGAGCGTCGACAACACGGGCATGGGCACCGGTGGCGTCACCGAGTGGGCCGGCTGGACCCTGACCGACGACGACTTCTGGACGCAGTCGCAGCGCGACCAGACCCGCGAGGCCAACGTCCGCGAACGCGGTGTCTTCGCCGTCGCCGACTCCGACGAGTGGGCCGACAAGACCCACACCGGCACGTTCTCGAGCCGCATCACCTCGCAGCCGTACTCGGTCGCGGGCAAGACCAGCGCGACCGTGTCGTTCGGCAACCACTACCGCCAGGAGGGCGCGCAGCAGGCCACCGTCCTCGTCTCCTTCGACGGTGGCGCGTTCCGGCAGGTCGCGTCGTACACGACCGACCAGATCGCGCAGGTCGCGTCGGTCCCCGTCACGGTGCCGTCCGGTGCGAAGCAGGTCCGCGTCCAGTGGGCGCTCACCAACGCCGACAACGACTGGTACTGGGCGATCGACGAGCCGCAGGTGCGCTGAGCAGGACTGTCGCTGAACACGACTGTCGCCTGAGCGGCGAGGACGGAACGACGGGAGGCACGGTGCCAGCTGGCACCGTGCCTCCCGTCCTTCTCCGGTCATCCACGCGAGCCGCACCCGCGTCGTCGACGCGGCCACGCGTCCGTCACCGCCGGTGCGTCGCCACCGTGCACACCCGCAGGTCCTCGAACGTGCTCGTGAACCCGGCACCGCCGAGCGAGATGAGCCCGATCCTCGGCGCGCTCCCGAGGTCCGCCGTCCAGGTCCCGCCTCGGACGAAGTGCCGCCCGTCGACGCTCGTGGACGCCGTGTACCGGTGCTCCCCGCCGACGACCCGGTGCACGATCCGGAGCGTGGTGGTGTCCCCGACCGGTCCGACGACCGTGTTGCCGTAGCTCGGCGCCCCAGCCGGTTGCCCGGACACCTGCTTGCCGAACTCCGTCTGCCGGGTGTTGAAGATCGAGTTCGACGTCAGCCGGACGTAGTTCCCGTCGTCGCCCCACACGATCAGTCCGCCCTGCACGTAGTTCACCCCGTCGCCGGTGGCGGGGGTGTCCACGGCGACGGTGGTCTGCAGCACGTAGTCGCCCTGCGGCGCCGGTTCGGACAGGACCGAGGCGAGCGGCGTCGCCGGTGGGTGGATGTCGGCGTCCTGCGTCTGCCAGCGGAACGCGCCGCCGCCGACGGTCCAGGTCGAGCGGTCGGGTTCACGGGTCCAGCGGAGCGCCGTGGGGAGGGTGGTGCCGTCGAACGAGGTCGACAACGCGCGGATGGTCCGTCCGGGAACGTCGACCGGTGCGGTGGTCGCCCGGTAGGTCGCACGCTGCCCCGGCTGTGCGACCGGCCCCGGCTGCACCGTGTCGGACGGCCCCGCTCCGCCCCGCACGACGGGCCAGCCGTGCCGCCAGTCGAGCGGGTCGATGAGCGCCGGCCGCTTCGTGTACGTCGGCTGCCCCGCGTAGTACGGGTCGCCGCGGTCGACCGCGTGGTAGATGATCCAGTCCTGGCCGGCGAGGTCGGTGACCACCGTGTTGTGCCCGGTGCCGACCCAGCGGTTGCCGTTCTGCGCGAGGAGGGGCGTCCCGCCGACCCGAGTGCTCGTGATCGCGACACCGTCCTGGTCGGTGAAGGGCCCGAGGGGGCTGCGCGACCGGGCGACGAAGACGCCGTAGCCGGTCAGGGCGCCGTTGCAGCAGTTCGTGGCGGAGCCCGTGAAGTACCACCAGCCGTCGTGGTGCATCAGGTAGGCGCCCTCGTACCGGTTGTCGATCGCGATCTGCCGCTCGCTCGCGGGGTCGGAGCGGAGACCGTCGGCGCTGAGCGTGCGGACGTTGACGCCGCCGAAGTAGCTGCCGAAGTACAGGTACGTGGTGCCCTCGTCGGTGATGACCTCGGGGTCGAACGCCCAGCGCGCCCCGGTGCCGCTCGCGGCGGTCTGCGGTGCCACGACCGGGCCGCCGGAGTCCTTCCACGGACCGGTCGGACTCGAGCTCGTCGCGACGCCGACCGCGGATCCCCCACCGGTCGGTGCCGATGCCGAGGGCGTGTCGGACGCGGCGTAGTACAGGTACCAGGTGCCCGCGCGACCACGGTCGCCGGCCCGGTACACGACGTCCGGCGCCCAGATCCCGTTGGCGGACCCCACCCACGCCGGTCGCGTCGGGAACGCGTCGTTCACGTACGTCCAGTGCGTCAGGTCCGTCGACCGGTAGGTCGGCACACCGTGCTGCACGAGCGACCCGTCGGCGTTCTGCTCCGTCGCCGTCAACGCGTCGGTCGTGCAGTACAGGTACCAGTTGCGGTCGCGCCCGACGCCGCGGATCGCGGTCGGGTCGGCGCAGCTCGCCGCCGTCTCGCCGTCGGGCAGGCTGAGCGCGACCGGGTTCCGGTGGGTCGGCGCCGCCGCTGCGTGTCCCGAGCCGCTGTGTCCGGTGGTCCGGTCCGCCACGGGCGTTGCCGCTGCGGCGGGGCCGACCGGGAGGCCCGTGGCCGCGACCGCCGTGAGCGTCGCGACGGCGAGGATGGTTGCGACTGTTCGGCGCACGGGGTCCTGCTCTCATCGTCGAGGAAGGGCTGCGTGCGCGAGCGTACGCTCGCGGGCAGCGGACCGGGCTGGTTCCGTCCGGTTCCGCGCGACGAAGGAGTCAGCGATGCCCGCGAGGTTCGTGTACTGGATGAACGTGTCGATTGACGGCTTCGTCGAGCGCGACGAGGGCGAACTCGGCGACGTCGAGGGACCCGAGTGGATGCGGATCGACGAGCCGCTGCACCGCGAGTTCAACGCCCGCGCCGCCGCGATGACCCTTTCCGTCGAGGGGCGGGTCGTCCGCGACATGATGGACCCGTTCTGGCCGGACGCCCGCACCGACGAGTCGATGCCGGCGTTCATGCGCGAGTACGGCGAGGTCTGGACCGACCAGCCGAAGGTCCTGGTCTCGCGCACCCGGACCAGCGCCGACCACAACACCCGGGTCATCGGGGGCGACGACGCCATCGAGCAGCTCGCCGTCCTGCGCGAGGAGTCCGAGGGCGACATCGGCGTCGGCGGCCCGAACCTCGCGACGCAGTTGCTCGACGCGGGGCTGCTCGACGAGCTGTTGCTCTACACGCACCCCGCGGTGCTCGGCGCCGGTCGGCCGCTGTTCGACCCGCCGGCGACGGGCGTGCGACCGCCGGTGCTGCTGGACCTGCTCGAGCAGCGGGAGTACCACAACGGTGTCACGCTGCACCGCTACCAGGTGCTGCGGTAGTCACTCCCCCGAGGGCCCTGGACCGAAGATGACGAGTCGCCAGGCGCTCGGCCGGTCGCTGTCGAAGTCGTTGAACGCGACGCTGTCGACGGCCTTGCTCGATGACAGTTCGATCTGGTGCGGGCTGTCGCGGCAGTCCATCGGATCGAGTTCGATGCTCTGCGATCCGCCCGGCAGCACCGTCCGCACGATGCCACGCATGTGCCCGTTGCCGTAGCACGAGAACTCGAGGTGGTCGATCGTCCGCGAGTCCGGGAACTGCACGCGGACGCCGGGCTCGAGGTGGGCCGGGTCCTCGTCGCCGGGGGTCGTGTCGGCGCTCAGCACCCCGAGGACCGCGTCCTCGGTCTCGGTCGTCGCCTCCTGCTGCGTCTTCCACTTGGCGAGGGCTTGCTCGTCGACGGGCGGTGCCGACGTGCAGCCGGCGAGCAGGGCCACGACGGCGAGCGCCGGCAGGACCAGGGCGGGGAGGTGTCGCACGCCGTGAGCCTAGCGACGCCGCGGGGCCATTCGTCGCACGGGCAGTCGATGCGTGTGCAACGTGCGACGTCCCACCCGTCGATCGACAGGTGGGACGTCGCAGAACGCGCGTGCGGTCGTTCGGGTCAGACGTCGCGGCCGCGCGCGACCGTCAGCGCGAGCGCACCCACGACGAGCACCTCGCCCGCCAGGACACCGAATCCGCCCCAGCCGTTCAGGACGACACCGCCGTCGGTGGCGCTCTGGCCGTCGTACGAGTAGGCGTAGAGCTGGGCTCCGGCCATGTCCGGCAGGAACGTCGCGATGTTCGTCGGCCACTCGACGTTCATCAGCCCGCTCATGAGCGCGAGCACCGTCGGCACGACCAGCAGGAGGCCGAGCGTGATCGCGATGCCACCGGCGCTCGAGCGGACGAGCAGACCGATGCCGTACGCCAGGAGCGCCAGCAGGGTCAGGAAGACCGACGAACCGAGGATCGGCAGGAACACCGACGGGTTCCCGATCTCCGGCTCCACACCGTTGCCGGCCAGCAGCGGCAGGGAGATGAGCACGCCGACCCAGGTGGCGACGGCGCTGACCACGAAGGTCGTCAGTGCGAGGACGGTCGCCTTGGCCAGGATCACCCCGGTGCGACGGGGGTCGGCCGTGAACGTCGAGCGGACCTGACCCGTACCGTACTCACCGGTGATGATGAGGACGCCGAGCACCCCGACGACGAGCGACGAGAGCAGGACGCCCACGGTGTTGGCGTTCACGAACGTGCCGTTGGCGATGTCGGTGGGCAGGTCCTGCCCACCGCTGTTCGTGTTGGCACCGACGAGCGCGGCCATGCCGATGGTGACGACGACCAGGATCGCGTAGCACCAGAACGTGGACCGGATGCTGCGGAGCTTGATCCACTCGCTGCGCACCAGGTGCGGGAACGACAGACGGGTCGCGCCGTGCATGCGGGTCGACGGCGTGGTGGGCGAGGTGGTGGCGCTCATCGGGTGCCCTCCGATCGGTACTCGACGTCGTCGCGGGTGAGGGCCATGTAGGCCTCCTCCAGGCTCGCGCCGGTCGGGGTGAGTTCGTGCAGTGCGACGCCGGCCTGGGCGGCGATGTTGCCGACCGTCGGTGCGTCGGGACCGACGACCAGGAAGGTGCCGTCCTCGCGCGGGGTGACGGTCGCGTTCGGGCCGATGGCCTGGAACAGCTGGTCGGGCGAGGGCGTCCGGACGATGACCCGGCTGCCACCACCGGCGGCACCGGGAGCGGCTCCGCCGCCGGCGACGAACTCGGCGATCGGGGCGTCGGCCAGGACCTTGCCGCGGCCGAGCACGACCACGCGGTCGGCGGTCTGCGCCATCTCGCTCATCAGGTGGCTGGACAGGAACACGGTGCGGCCGTCGGCAGCCATCCGCCGGGCGAGCTGCCTGACCCACAGCACGCCGTCGGGGTCGAGGCCGTTGACGGGCTCGTCGAGGATCAGGGTCTTCGGGTCGCCGAGCAGTGCGGCAGCGATTCCCAGGCGCTGCCCCATGCCGAGCGAGAACCCGCCGACGCGCTTCTTCGCGACCGACTCGAGGCCGGTCATGTCGATGACCTCGTGCACGCGGGCCTTCGGGATGCCGTGGGTCGCCGCGAGCGAGAGCAGGTGGTTGTAGGCGCTGCGGCCCGAGTGGACCGCCTTCGCCTCGAGCAGGGCGCCGACCTGTCGGAGCGGGTCGCGGAACGTCGTGTACGGCTGGCCGTTCACCGTCGCGCTCCCCGCGGTGGGCCGGTCGAGGCCCATGATCATGCGCATCGTGGTGGACTTCCCGGCGCCGTTCGGCCCCAGGAAGCCGGTCACACTGCCGGGTCGGACGACGAACGAGACGTCGTCCACGGCGGTCTTCGGACCGTACTGTTTGGTGAGGTGGCTGACTTCGATCACGGCGGCCACGCTATTGCAGCGGTGTCCGGCGGCGCGTCCGTCGGAAGGGGGATGTGTCAGGTGCGCGGGGGCCGGAGCCGCTCGACCCGGCGCCGCGTCCGGTCGGTGAGCTCGAGCTTGCCACTGCTGTGCAGCACGAGCAGGAGCAGTCCCAGCGCGACCGGAGCGGCGATGACGCCCGCGGAACCGCTCTCCGTCAGGATCCCGCGCAACTCGTTGCCGACGACCGTGAGGATGTACGGAGTCAGGCCGAGCGTGATCGTGAAGACGACCGTCCAGAGCCGCGCCACCGCCAACCCGACGGCCACGACCTCGATCACCCCGACGGCGTACCAGGCCCAGAGGTTGCCGTCCCACATGCTCCGGCTGATCAGCCACGCCCCCGTGAGGTGGCCGACGCTGCCGTAGCTCACGACGCCCAGCAGAAGCCACCCGATCGCGGCTGCTGCGGTGTGGTGGCTGCGCAACGGTCGGCCGACGAGTGCGACGAGTGCGCAGGCTGCGAAGAGGGCGAGGGTGCCGCGGTCGACGCTCCACACCCCGGGGAACCGGACGAACCAGTACGGGGTCACGACGGCCGCGAGGATGCAGACGGCCAGCGCGATCCGCCCGACCACCCACCGACCCGCGAGCGCCGCGACGAGCGCGACGACCCAGAGCGCGGCGAACACGAAGCCGGTGTCGCGGAACGGCCCGACCTGCACGAGCCACTCCGGCTCCGGGTTGCCGTGGATCCACGGTGCCCAGCTGCTGACGAGGAACTCGGCGAGCGCGAAGCCGGTGCCCATCGTGAGGGCGATCGTGCTGCCCGCGTCGCGGACGTGCGGCACGACGATCCGGTCCAACCGTGCGGAGACCGCGTGTCCGACGATGTCCAGCCGCTCCTGTCGCGTCGGAGCGGCACGGCCTTCGGCGTCCGCGACGTCGAGGAGCGTCCCGACGAAGGCGTCTTCGTTCGCTGCTCGCCACGTGCGCGGGTACCACCTCGTGAGCCGGCGGTACCGGGCTTCGAGCGGTGCGCCGCTCCGCTCGGCGGTCATGCCGCTCCCCCGGACGTCGCCGTCGACGCACGCCCGAGTCGGGTGCGGAGGACGCGGAGCTTCGCGTCGAGCCGTGCTGCCTCGTCGGCCAGACGCTGCTCGCCCTCGCTCGTGATCGCGAAGTAGCGCCGGAGCCGACCGCTGACGACCTCGTCCCCGTCGCCCTGGACCAGCCCGTCCTTCTGGAGACGCTCGAGCGACGCGTACAACGTGGTGACCGCGAGTGCGACGCGTCCTTCGGAGAGGTCCGCCACCGCTTGGATGATCGCGTACCCGTGCTGTCGACCGCCCGTCAGGCTGGTCAGGATCCAGAAGACCGGTTCGCGGAGTTCCCCACTGCTCATGACCAGAAGCATATACCCGCAGTGGGAGTATTCCCAGAACAGGACACGCGCGAACGTCCCTCGTGCACGCGACGCACCGGGGCTAGCCTGTCGCCGTGAAGCAGGCACAGGACGACGGACCGTTCTTCCACGGCACCAAGGCCGACCTCGTGCCGGGCGACCTGCTCACCGCGGGCTTCCGGTCGAACTACCGCCCCGAGGTGGTCATGAACCACGTCTACTTCACGGCGGTCTCCGACGGCGCCGGGCTCGCGGCCGAGCTCGCCGCCGGTGACGCCGAACCGCGGGTCTACGAGGTCGCGCCGACCGGTCAGTACGAGGACGACCCCAACGTCACCGACAAGAAGTTCGCCGGCAACCCGACCCGGTCCTACCGCAGCACCGAACCGGTGCAGATCGTCCGCGAGGTCACCGACTGGCCCCGACTCACGCCCGACGCGCTGCGCCTCTGGCACGAGCGCCTGGCCGCACTGCGCGCGGACGAGCGCGGCGAGATCATCAACTGAGCCGGCTGGCGGACGGGAGGCGCGGGGCGGGGCCGCCACGGGCCTCCCGTCCGCTCTGCCCCATCTCAGGGCCCCGAACGCGCCCTGCGGACGTCAGCGGCTGAGCGCGTCGCTCGTCGTGACGGTCGCGAAGCTGCCGTCGAGCGCCGCCATGAAGGCGGCGTGGACGCTCGCACCCGGGACGGTGACGCCCCCGGAGGTCAGGTCCGGTGCCGCGCACGCGTCGGCGACGACGGTCGCGGTGAAGCCGAGTTCGTGCGCGGCCCGGGTCGTCGAGTCGATGCACATGCTGCTCATCATCCCGACGATCGTGACCTCGTCGACTCCGGCGTCGGTCAGCAGTTCCTGCAGTCCGGTGCCGATGAAGCTGTTCGGCTCGTGCTTCTCGAGGACCGGCTCGCCGTCGACGGGCGCGACCGACGGGTGGAAGTCGAGGCCCGGCGTGCCCGGCACGAAGAACGTGGCGTCGGGGTCGGTGGACACGTGGAAGACGTGCACCACCAGGTCGCCGGCGGCGCGGAAGGAGTCGAGCACGGTGCGGGCCGCGGTGGCAGCGGCCTCGGGTTCGACGAGGGGGAAGGCCCCGCCCGGGAAGTAGTCCAGCTGGATGTCGACGAGGAGCAGCGCGCGGATCATCGGTTCAGTATGGCGGGCGGCGGGCTTCAGGCCGGGCCGTGTCCGGGCTGTTCGTCGCCGGGATCGCGGGCGAAGGCGAGGCTCTCCGCGATGATCGAGAGCACGATGTCCACCTCGTGGTCGTCGCGCGGCCCGTAGACGAGGAACTCGGTGCCGTGGTCCTCGTACTGGTGCGGGGTCGCCCACCCGAGAGCGGTGAGCTCGACGCCGCGCGCCGCCGGCAGGCACAGGTGCACCGAGGTGTCATCGACACCGTGCAGGTGCACGGGTTCGAGGCGCCCATCGGGAGCGAGCGACGTCCACGGCACGACGTGGTCGGCACGGTCGCGGAGGAACAGTGCGCGCGACGACGCCGGCGAGACCTGACTGTGCCCCTCGACCACGTCCGGTAGTGCCAGTGCGTCCGCGACGAGTCGTCCCCACCGCTCCGGGGTCGCGCGGTCAGTGAGCTGACGCTGTGGCCCGTCGTCGGACACGGACGGGCAGACACCGGGGCGAGGTGTGGAGATCACCGTTCGACGCTACCGGCGCGCTCCGCCGCCGCGGGTCACGGTTTCGCGCCGTTGCCGAACGCGCCGTGCAGGGTCGTGTCCGCGAAAGCCGTCGTGTCGATCACGGCGCGGACGCCTTCGAGGACGCCCTGGTCCTCCGAGTCCACGCCGATGACGAGCGAGCCGTAGTCGACGCGCATCGTGTACGGGATCGAGGCCTCGAGCCCGGTCACGTGCGGGGTCGCGGCGAGGGTCGCAAGACCCTGCGCCACCGCAGTGGACGTCGAGATCGGGATCTGCTGGTCGAACGTGCCGTCGTAGTGGACGGTGCTGGCGATGTGCCCCTCGTCCGCCGGCACGATCAGCGTCAGGGAGACGCCGGTCCACGCCAGTTCGGTGGCCATCGTCGTCGGGACGGCTCCGGCCTCGGACGGGGTCGCGTCGGGGTCCATCGTGACCGTGAACCGCGACGCGAAGTGGTTCGACGTGACCCATCGGGTGGAGCAGGTCGGGTCCGGGGCGGAGCTGGGGGTGTTCGTGGTCGTCTGCGTCGCCTCGGCGACGGCCGGGAGCGCACGGACCTGTCGGAGGGCGGTGCGCACCTGGCTCGCGACGGCGGGGTCGAGCGTCGGCGCCGGGGTCGGGTCCGGTGTCGCATTCGCTGCGTCCGGCGCCGGCGCCTCCGAGCTCGGGCAAACCGCCGTCTCGGTGCCGCTCCATCCGCCAGACGACCCCATTGCGTTCCGGGCCAGGCCCTCCGCGGCCGAGCACGCCGTGAGCGGCACGGTGCAGGCGAGGGCGACGAGGAGTCCGATGACGAGACGAGAGCGCACCGACCCAGTCTCGCTGCCGCGTGCTGCACGCTGGAGCCGGATCCGTGCGCTGTGTCCCGAGTGCTACCCGGTCGCCCTCCTCAGTTCGACTGGTCGTCCAGGTCGAGCGACGTGGTCAGTTCCGGGAACGCCCGCGCCTGCTCGATGAGCTGCTGCGCCTTCCGCAGGACCCCCTCGACGCTGTCGGCACCGGCGACGAGGCGCACCGGTGGTGCGGACATCTCGGTCAGGGCGAGGAGCGTCCGGGCGAGCTTCGCCGGGTCGCCGCTCTGCTTGCCCTCCATGCCGCGGAAGAACTCCTTGGTCTGGTCCGACGAGGACCGGTAGTCGTCGAGGTGGACGTCGCCCCAGAACGTGGAGCTGCCCTCCGCGAGCAGGTCGGTCCGGAAGAAGCCGGGCTCGACGACCGTGGTGTGGATGCCGAACGGCAGGACCTCGCCGTGCAGCGCTTCCATCCACCCCTCGAGCGCGAACTTCGACGCGGCGTACGCGCTCCCACCGGCACCGGCGACGATGCCGGCGGTCGAGCTGATGCTGATGACCCGGCCGGAGCCCTGCGCGCGCATGACGGGGAGCACCGCGCGGGTGACGTTCATCGCACCGAAGAAGTTCGTCTCCATCTGCGCGCGGAACTGCTCCGGGGAGACCTCTTCGAAGAACCCGCCCTGGAAGCTCCCGGCGTTGTTCACCAGGACGTCGATGCGGCCGAACCGTTCGATCGCTGCGTCGACCGCGCTCCGGACGGTGCGCTCGTCCGTGACGTCCAACGCGACGGCGAGCAGCTCGTCGTGCTGGCCGACCGCTGCGACGACGCGTTCCGGGTCCCGCCCGGTCGCGACGACGTGGTGTCCGGCGTGCAGGGCGGCGCGCGCGAACTCGGTGCCCATGCCGCGGCTGGTCCCGGTGATGAAGAAGGTCTGGGGTTCGGTCATGCCCCCAGCGAAGACCACTTCCGCGCGACGAGTGAGGCTCTGCCGAAACGGGGTCGAGCAGAACCTCCCTTCCGCCGCTCGAGCCGCCCTACCGTCAGGGACATGGACCCCCTCGTGACCACGACCCCGTCGGCTCCGTCGACCACTCCGGTTGCCGACGACCGGCTGCCGTGGTTCCCGCTCGCACTGCTCGCGGCGATCGGGTTCGTGCTCGTCGCCATGGAGACCATGCCCGCGGGCCTCCTGCCGGTCATCGCGGACGGCATGGGGACGTCCGAGGGCACGGTCGGACTGTTCGTCAGCGCCTACGCGATCGGCACCGTCATCGCCACGGTGCCGGCGATCGCACTCACGCGGGGCCTGCGCCGCAAGCCGTTGCTCATGACGGCCATCGCCGTGTTGATCATCGCGAACACCCTCACCGCGTTCGCCCCGAACGTGACGATCGCGCTCGTCACGCGGTTCGTCGCCGGCGCGGCGTCCGGGATCATCTGGGGCATGTTCGCCACCTACGCGCGGCGCATCAGCCCCGCGCGGTTCGCAGGCGTCTCCCTCGCCATCGTCTCCACGGGCGCCCCCGTCGGCTTCGCGCTCGGCACACCGCTCGGGTCGTTCATCGGCACCGCGCTGGACTGGCGCTGGTCGTTCATCGGCCTCAGCCTCGTCGGGGTCGTCATCCTCGGGTTGATCGCCGTGTTCGTGCCGGACGCCCCCGGCCAGACCGGCACTGCGAAGCTCTCCGTGGTCAAGGTGTTCCGCATCCGTGGGATCGCGATCATCCTCGCCGTCATCGCCACGTGGATGGTCGCGCACAACACGATCTACACCTACATCTCCCCGTACCTGCGGGTGACCGGCACCGACCTCAGCGCCGGGCTCGTCCTCCTCGTCTACGGCATCGCGGCGATCCTCGGCGTCGTGATCACGGGCGCGCTCCTCGACCGGCATCCCCGGCCCCTGCTGCACCTGAGCGTCGGACTGTTCGTCGTCACCGGCGTCGTCCTGCTCGTGGGTCACGCGTCGCCGGTCGCCGTCCTGGTCGCCGCCGTCCTGTGGGGTGTCAGCTTCGGAGGTGCCTCGACGCAGCTGCAGGCGGCGCTCACCACGGCAGGTGGGGAGAACGCCGACGTCGCCAGCGCCTTCCTGCCCGTCGCGTTCAACATCGCGATCTTCGTCGCCGGGATCTTCGGAGCCGCGCTGTTGACCGTGTTCGACGGACTGGTCCTGGCCGTGGTGATGATCGTGTTCGGGGCGATCGCGGCGCTGCTCACGCTGGTCGGCCGGCGGTCGGCGTTCCCCGCGCGGCTCTAGTCGGAGACCTGGAGCAGCGCCGGCAGAACCGGGGCCGGGTCGGTCGCGAGCCGAGCGTGGGTCTCCACGTCGAAGCGTTCGACGCCGTACCGCAGCTTCTGTCGCTCGATGCCCTCCGCGGCGAACCCGGCAGCGGTGGCGACCCGGCACGACGCGGGGTTGTTCACCCGGTGCCCGAGCTCCAGGCGGAACAGCCCGACACCGAACGCCCAGGACGAGACACTCGCCAGCGCCGTCGTGGCGAGTCCGCGTCCGCGTCCACCACGCGCCAGCCAGTACGACGCCCAGGCGGTCCCGTGCCGGAACTCGATCGCGGTGAGCCCGACGTTCCCGACCGCGACACCGTCGTCCACGACCGCCCAGTTCTTCGCGCGATCGTCGAACCCGAGGAACCGGCTGATGTGCTCGCGCGTCTGCGCTTCGTCGCGCAGTTCGGCGTCGGGGAACTGCGAGTCGAGGTCCGGCGTCGTCCGCCGGGCGAGGAGCAGCGCGGGTGCGTCGTCGACCGACCACGGGCGCAGGACGACCACCATGCGATCAGCCGACGGCGGGCGGAAGCGGACGAGACGCGCGCAGTCCCGGGAACTGCTCGTCGCGCCACTCGCGGTCGACGGGCACCCCGCTCGCGGCCGCGCGCTCTTCGCGCTCCCGCAGCTCCACGCGTCGGATCTTGCCCGAGATGGTCTTCGGCAGTTCCGCGAACTCGACCCGACGCACGCGTGCGTACGCAGGAAGTGCGGTCCGCGCGTAGGCGAGCACCTGTTCGGCGGTGTCCGCCGTCGCCTCGAACCCGGCGGCGAGGGTGACGTACGCCTTCACGACGTTGAGCCGGGCGTCATCCGGCGCGGGTACGACGGCGCTCTCGGCCACGGCGGGGTGCTGCAGCAGGGCACTCTCGACCTCGAACGGTGACACCTTGTAGTCGGACGACTTGAACACGTCGTCGGTCCGGCCGATGAAGGTCAGTTCCCCGTCGGCGTCCCGGACCGCGATGTCGCCGGTGTGGAAGAAGCCGTCGCGCATCGATGCCGCGGTGCGGTCGGGGTCGCCGAGGTACTCGGCCATCAGGTTGACCGGTCGCTCGTCAAGGTCCAGGCAGACCTCGCCCTCGTCGCCGGGCTGACCGGTGACGGGGTCCAGCAGCGTCACGGTGACACCGGGCAACGCACGGCCCATCGCCCCCGGGGTGACGGTGGTGCCGGGGGCGTTGCCGATGATCGCGGTGGTCTCGGTCTGCCCGTAGCCGTCGCGGATGGTCAGACCCCACGCGCGTTCGACCCGGTCGATGACCTCGGGGTTCAGCGGTTCTCCGGCCGACACGACCTCGCGCAGTGCCCGAGGGCGCGCACCGAGATCGGACTGGAGCATCATCCGCCAGGCGGTGGGCGGTGCGCAGAACGTGCTCACCTCGGCGGACTCCAGCTGGGCGAGGAGCGCGGCCGGATCGAACCGCGGGGTGTCGTGGACGAAGACGGTCGCCTCGGCGATCCACGGCGCGAAGAAGCAGCTCCAGGCGTGCTTGCCCCAGCCGGGCGAGCTGATCGCCAGGTGCACGTCTCCGGGCCGCAAGCCGAGCCAGTGCATCGTGCTGAGGTGTCCGACGGGGTAGGACGTCTGGGTGTGCACGACCATCTTCGGCTTCGAGGTCGTGCCCGACGTGAAGTAGACGAGGCAGGGATCGGAGGTCTTGGTGACCACGATCGGTCGCGACTCCCCCGCGGGCGCTGGTTCTCCGAGGTCCGACGGGTAGTCCGTCCAGCCGTCCGCCGTGCCGCCGATGACCACACGCGAGAAGTCCCCGCGGACGTCGTCGTACTTCGCGGTCTCGCTGCGGTTCGTGACGACGTGCGCCACGCCTCCGCGGTCGACGCGGTCCTGCAGGTCGGCGGTGTCGAGCATCGTCGACGTCGGCAGGATCACCGCCCCGAGCTTGATCACCGCGAGCATCGTCTCCCACAGCTCGAGCTGGTTGCCGAGCATGACGAGCACGTGGTCGCCCTTCCGGACGCCGTGCTCGTGCAGGCGAACGGCCAAACGGTCGGACCGGGCGGCCATCTCCGCGTAGCTGAGCCGCTGTTCCGAGCCATCCGCGTCGACGATCCAGAGCGCGATGCGGTCGTTGCCAGCAGCGATGACGTCGAACCAGTCGTCCGCCCAGTTGAAGGTGTCGCCGAGGTCCGGCCACCGGAAGGCGGCGCGGGCGGCATCGGCGGACTCTGCGGAGAGCAACTGGTCACGGGCAGCGCGGTACGCGGCGGTCACGTTCGGGTTGGGCACGGACCGATCATGCCGCATCCGTCTGGTCGCCGATCCCGAACAGCCGACGTGCGTTCCCCGACGTGAACGCCTCGCGGGCCGCGTCCGAGGGGAACTCCTGCAGGAACGTGTCGATCTCGGCGGCGGAGGGTCGCTGGAACGGGTGGTCGGTGGAGAACAGCAGCCGATCGGGCGTCGTGACGTCCAGCGCGTGCCGGAGCAGCGTGGGGCTGAGCATCCCCGAGCTGGTGATGTGGAGGTTCGAGCGGACGGTGTCGGACACCGTCCGCTCGAGTCCGGCGACCCGCGACAGGCTGTCCGCACGGTCGAGCCAGAACAGCAGCAGCTCGCCCCAGTGGCCGAGCACGACCTGCAGGTCCGGGTGCCGGTCGAAGGTGCCGCCGACGATCAGGCGCAGTGCCGCACGTGCCGCCTCGAGGTGCCACCCCCACCCGAAGGTCGCCAATCCGAGCTCGACCATCGGGTCGAACCCCTCGTACGCCGCCTCGCGCAGGCGCTTCGACGGGATCTGCGGGTGGATGAAGACCGGCTGCCCGAGCGACGCCGCGACGGCGAAGAGGTCGTCGTACCGGCGGTCGTCGAGCGGCACCTCGCCCGTCCGCCCGTAGACCATCGCCCCCACGCAACCAAGGCCGGCAGTGCGCTCCAGTTCGGCGACGGCAGCGTCCGGGTCGGCCATCGGCAGGGTCGCGAACGCGCGGAACCGGTCCGGGTGGTCCGCGACCGCGGCGATCGCGATGTCGTTCGCCTGCTGACTCAGCGGGATCGCGTCCGCGGCATCGAGCGGCTGCGCTCCGGGCGGCGCGAGGGACAGCACCTGGACGTCGATCCCCTGCTCGTCCATCGCTGCGAGCCGGGCGTCACCGAGGTCACGGAGCAGCTCGCCGTTGTCGCCGAGTTCGTCCAGCGCCGTGCTCGGGTCGCGGCGGTCCTCGGGCAGGGCGTTGACGGCGTCCGTCAGGGCCGGGTGGTTCCAGTGCTCTTCGATCGCGATCGTGGTCATCTGGGTTCCTCCGTCAGGTCTCGCACCGGTGCGTTCGCTCATCGGCGTTGAGTGAACCGTACACCTCGCTCAACGCCGTAGAGTCGGACGCATGGCCGAGACCTCACGCGACGCGAAACGCGCACAGACCGCCGAGCGCATCCGCGCAGCCGCTCGGCGGCAGTTCGGTGCGAACGGGTACGAGGGCACGACGATCCGGAGCATCGCCTCAGCAGCGGGCATCGATCCGTCGCTCGTCATGCAGCACTTCGGGTCGAAGGCAGCGCTGTTCGCGACCGCCGTGCAGCTGCCGGCCACGTCGGACGCTGGGAGCGAGCGCGCGGCGGCCGACCACCTCCTCGACGTCCTGGGCATCCGGTTCGACGCGCTCCCCGCCGAGACGGCGGCGCTCGTCCGGTCGATGCTGACGGTGCCCGAGGCGGCGGACACCATGCGCGGCTACCTCGACGAGCGGGTCGAGAACCTGGCGCGCTCTCTCGACGGCGACGACGCCCGGCTGCGGGCGTTGATGACCGTGAGCGGCATCCTCGGCATCACGATCACGCAGCACTTCCTGCGCCTCAGCGCGTTCGAAGGCGCGTCACGTGACGACCTGCTCCGCGCGGCGCAGGGCTGGGTGGAGTCGCTCACGACGGAGGCCGGGGCATCCACTCGCTGAGCCGGGTCAGTCCAGACTGTTCAGCCACGTCTCGAGCCACGGCACGACGTCCGACAGGTCCGCCGTGTCGATCGCGGTCGATGCTGCCGCCCTGGCCGCTCCGGTCGCGTTGAGAGCCAGCGCCGCGGGGACCACCTCGAAGAGTGGGATGTCCGACCGACTGTCCCCGATCGCACAGCACCGCTCGATCGGCACGCCACGGGCCAGCGCGTACCGGAGCGCACGGTCTCGCTTGTCGAACTCGTCGAAGTGCTCCGCCACCGCCCCGTCGTAGGTGCCACCCGTGACCCCGACCCGCGGTCCGCCGTGCGCGACGAACCCGAACCGCCGCGCGAGCGACCGAGTGACCGGCTGCCACGCGAGCGACGCCAGCACGGGGACGACCTGGTGCGTGCGGCACCACGCCACCACGAGCTCCACACCGGGGAGCACCGGTAGGTCGTCGAGCCAGCGGTCCACGGTCGTCGTCGATGCGCCGCGCCAGCCCGCGGCATCGATCTCGCTCACCTGTCGATTCGTGAGCGAGCCGTCGGCGTACCGACGCTCAGCCTCGTCCAGCGCGTCCTGGTGCCCGAATCGTTCCGCGAGATGACTGCTGCTCGAACCGGTCGACACGAGCGTCCCGTCGACGTCGAAGAAGACCATGCCGCGCACCGGCTCCGTCACTGCTCCCGATCCTCCGGCATCGCCGCGCGGATTGCTGCGATCGTGTCTGCGGTCTCGACGTGCAGGTGCGCCCGGATCCCGACCGCCCGCGCAGCCTCGATGTTCTCCGGTACGTCGTCGACGAAGAGGACATCCGCGGGCGCGGCAGCGAGCCGATCGAGCGTGATCCGGAAGGCCTCTGGCTCCGGCTTCGTGACCCCGATCTCGTGGCTGTAGCAGATCGGGTCGAACACGGCCGCGAACCCGAATCGTCGCTCCTCTTCCTGACGGGCGCCGTCACCGGAATTGGACAGGATCGCGAGCCCGACCGTCCCGCGCAGACCGGCGACGAAGTCGAAGAGCGGCTCGTTCAAGGAGCCGCAGTACGCGTCCCAGAAGTCGGCTCGCATCGACGCGAGCACCTCGGCCGAGGCGCCGAGAGCGGCGCCGATCTTCCCCCAGTACTCGTCGTCGACCCCGGTCCGTCGCGCGGCATCGGGCAGGTCGGCGTCCGACAACCGCGAGGAGAACTCCTCGTCCGTCATGCCGAACGCAGCCGCCCACCGCGTGCGGAACTGCCCGGGCCATGCCGCGTCGTCGACCATCTCGAGCACGCCACCGACGTCGAGCAGCAGCCACCGCACCCCACCGCCGGTCATGCGGAGATCCCGTCGAGTCGACGGATCATCTCGAGCTCCCGCTCGTCGGGCGCGAGGACGTACGGCTCGGTCGCCCCGGTCAGCTCGTACCCACGTCGCGCGTAGAAGGCCTGCGCCCGGAGGTTGCGCTCGTGCACGTGGAGTCGGAGCGTGGCGCCGTGGCCGGAAGCCCACGACTCGATGGCGTCGAGCAACGCATCGGTCACGCCGGCCGCACGGCCGCGGTGCGACGGCGCGACGTACACGCCGACCAGCAATGGTCCGGTGGCGGCGTCCGGGATGAACGCCCCCATCGCACCGACCCAGCGGCCGTCGGCGTCGATCGCCACGAACGAGGTTCCCCCGACGTCCTGACCGCGGCGACCCCGCGCACGCCATTCGGTCTCGTCGTGCTGCTCGGCGTCCGCCAGGTGCTCCGCGTAAGCCATCGGGGTGTCCTGGATCATCTCCAGGCGGAGCGCTCGGACGGCTTCCCAGTCAGCCTCGGTCGTCGGTCGGATCGTTATCCCCTGCATGGACCGAGCGTAGGACAGACAGCCGTCGGCGAAACTCGTCCGAACGGATTCCAATCGACTTGGGGCAGGGCGCCGAATCACCTGCACAGACCGGGAACCACCCGGAGCGCTCACCAGCCGCACATTGCTGGTTCTCCACCCTGCACCAGGGTGTGTTCGGCGCGCACG
>NZ_JALLIO010000012.1:0-80793 GCF_023242305.1 Curtobacterium sp. MWU13-2055 | reverse complement strand
CGTGCGTGGAGACGCCGGGTCAGCGAACCCGCGCTCGGTACGCACCTGGCGCGGTTCCGCACGCACGGGTGAAGTGCACGTAGAAACTCGATTGCGACCCGAACCCTGCGGCGTGCGCGATCTCCGACGTCGTCATGGACGTCGTCGCGAGCAACCGCTGCGCCTCGGCCACCCGGCACCGTGTCAGGTACTCGACGATCGTGGTGCCGACGTCCTGTCGGAACACCGACATCGCGTAGTGCGGGTGCAGGTGTGCGGCCGCTGCGACGTCAGCGACCTCGATCGGTTCGCGGAACCGGTCGACCACGAACCGCACCATGTCGATCACGCGGTGCATGGCATCCGCGGTGCCGTGCCCGCCGCCGGGCCGCAGGTCAACGGCATCGCGGTGGTGCCGGAGCAGGCGACGCACGAGCGCCTGCGCCTCGAGGTTGGCGATGATCTCCGCACCGTCGTCCTCGAAGTCCTGCTGCCACGACCCGAGCATCGACTCGACGTCACGGCCAGCGGCTGCGGTCGGCACGACGATCGGGCGGTTCAGGAGCATCGCTCCGAGGTCGTGGTCGGGCAGTCCCCACGCCAGCACCTCGGCCAGCGGGATGTGCACCCAGCGGAACTCGCCCGTGCCGGTGCCGTCACCCACGAGCTGGTGCGGGGTCCAGCCCCAGAACAGTGCGATCTCGCCCGCGTGCACGCTTACCGGCGCCCCGCCGAACCGGTAGTCCAGGTGCCCGTCGAGCACCAGGTTCATCTCGAGGTCGTCGTGCCGATGGGACGACGCCATGAGCGGAGCCGGGCCGCGGTGGCTCCAGTACGCCGCTTCCATCGTCTCCACGTCGAGCACGATGCTGAGCCTACGTCAGTGAGCCTTTCCCCACACAGGACCTCCGTCAGGGGGTCGCCTGACGAGACCAGTAGTCGGCTCTGATGACCAGGAGTTCCCCGTCCGCTTCCGAACTCAGGTTGACGGTGCGCGGGTCCCACAGTGTCCCGCGCTGACGAGCTTGCGGAGTCATCCCCAAGCTCGTCGCGAGGTCCTGCGGGCTCACTCCCTCGGGCGGTCGGACCGAGAGCACGGCCCAGCACCCACCAGAAGCGCACTCCTTCTCTTCCGTGATCAGCTCGCTGCCCGCGGGCAGTGAGACCGAGGAAGCGGGTGGCACATCCCCCTCGGTCGCGAACGCGAACAGGGACACGAGGCGAACACCGGCGAGCAACGCGACGAGCGCTAGCGTCACCACGACCATCACCACGACCGATCGCTTCCGTCTCCCTGTGGCCGTCACGAGCGCCACCCTACGGCCTTGGCGCAACAGCCTGTCCTGATACTCACCCGACGGTGTGGAGTACTTCGATGCCCATGGAGCCGACGCGCGGTCGGTACCGGACGAGCGCGACTCGTGCCCCGTGCATCTCTCCGAGCTCCTGGTGGCGCGATCGGTCCACGTGACGCACGACCGCTGCCTCGCGTGAGGCCTCGCGGTGCACACTGATCGAGAGGTGGGCCGTGTTCCTGATGAAGGCCATCGGAGGCGCGGCACCGCCGTGGAGCGCCGAGGCAGCCTCACGCATCCGGACACGGATCGGCCGCAGGGTGTCGTCGTCGAACCCCTGCACGAAGATGCCGGCCGCCGATCCTCCAAGGCCGTCGAGCCGGACTCGGTGGTCGAGCGCGCCGCGCGAATCCTCGACGACGTCGATGTAGTGCTCGAGCGTCGCACGGTCGATCCGATCGCGGTACGGTTCGAGGCTCGTGATCGTGAGGTGCACGTCCTCGACTCCGTACACGTGTTGCGTGCCGTCGTACGCGGCGGCCAGTTCATCCGCCACGCCAGCGATCCGCTGAGCGAGTGGCCTCGGAGGGAGCAGCACCAGGCTCAGACCCCAGCGCGGATCACCGTCCACCGGTTCACGGTCGAGCTGCAGGTCACCGACACGCAGCCGCTGACGGGCACGTTCCCAGAGCACGTCGTACTCCTCACGACTTGCCACAGGCGCCGCCGTCTACTTGTCCCACGCCGTCACGGACGCGAGACCTCGGACGGCACGTTCCTCATCGAGCAGCTGCTGCACCACCTGGCTCTTCGCAGCCGTGTAGGCACGACCGTCCGACGATCGCGCTGCTCGGGTCTTGACCTCCCGGTACCGCGCAACGGCGGTCGGGTCGCTGAGCAGTTTGTCCCGGAAGAGCCGTTGGTTGCATTCGTCCCACTGGTCCGAGGCGAAGGCGTGGAGGATGTGGGTCCTCGCCCCGTCTCGCTCTCGGGTGTACACCCCGTGGTTCTTCGGACCGGAACGGTGCTGCGTGTAGCCCGTCGCCGCGAGCAACGGGCCGAGCGCCAACGGATCCGTGTCGACTGCGACCCGGACCGCGATGTCGATGACCGGCTTTGCTTCGAGGCCCGGGATGGCCGTGCTGCCGATGTGTTCGACCGCGAGCACGCGGTCTCCGAGCGCGGCGACGAGCCGCGACGCCTCACGCTGGTAGTCCGTCTTCCAGGAGTCGCGGTGTGCTTCCAGCTGCACCGCAGGAGGCTCTCCCACGGACCGGATCGTGGCCATCGCCGCTGGCCACAGCGCGTCCAACCGCGGTCCCCACGGATCCGCCATCACGCCGCTCTCACGGAGTTCGACCACCTCGGACGCGGGGAGCCACTTCCAGGCCATCACCTCGGCCGGAGCTGGCCGCACGGTCGAGCCGGCAGGTTCCCGGACGGTGAAGAGATCCACCAGCGCAGAGTCCTCGGTGAAGCGACCGACCCACTGCAGCGCGTCGGGCGCGACCTCGATGGCGGTTTCCTCGCGCAGTTCACGACAGGCCGCCGCTGTCCCCGACTCGCCGGCGAGCGCGCTGCCACCGGGGAACTCCCACCCGTACGCGAACTCCTTCGTCGGCGCTCGTTGCGTGACGAGGACGGTCCCGTCGGCGCGGTGGACGCAGACCGTGACCACGAGGTGGAAGGACCCGGCGGGCCAGCCGCTGTCGCCTCGCCGGAACGTCGTGCCCGTCGCTCCACCGCCCGCATCGACCACGTCCCACCACTCGTCCACGTCCGCCAGCGTACGACGACCGTCGCGACCCGGGTCGTGCCAGCGGGCGACTCAAGGTCGCCGAGACCCCGCAGCGACGACGGCGACCAGACCGCTCCAGTCGGGGTGGTAATCCTCGTTGACGGCTGCACGGCTCTCCGCGTAGACAGAGGCGACGCGCAACGCCAAGGACGGGCTCAGCGCTCCGGACAGTGCCGTCTGGCTCCCGGCCGCGGCGAGGTCCGTGGCGGAGCCGAACCGGTGGTGCACCGTCCCCTCCCGCTGGTCGGCGAGGATCATGCTGTGCACGAGCGCCTCGCGGACCACCCCGAGCACGAGGTGCAGCCCGATGGCGTCAGCTCCGCGCCCGAATCGTGTGGCAGCCAGCGCGAGATCGAACCGCTGACTGTTGTCCGGAGGCTCCGGCGGAAGCTCCAGAGTCGCACCTCGCGTCGCGAGGTCCACGCGGCGACCGTCCGCGAGCACGATGCGAACGTGCTGCACCCCGTCGTCGAGGGTGCTCTGCCACGCCCACGGTTCACCTCCGAGGAGTGTCCGCGCGTCGACGTCCGCAATGAGATCGAGCTCGACGTCGAGGTCGCTCCACGGGTCCAGCTGGTCGGGCGTGAGGACGGAGCCGTACGGACGGACCGCGCCGACCGCCGGGTCCGTGCGGAGCCTCTCCAGGAGTGACTGCTGCCAGTGCATCACCGAACCCTACGAGCTCCACGCCATGAGCGGGGCCGGGCCACGGTGGCTCCAGTACGCCGCTTCCATCGCCCCGACGTCGAGCTCCACGTCGAGCACGATGTCGAGACCACGTCAGAGCCCCTTCCGTCTGTTCGTCTCCCAGTACCCCAGCACCAGCTCGTCGCCCGGCGGCAGTTCGCGTTCGACGAGCCGGAAGAGTCGCCGCGCCTGGCGCTCGGACGAGCGCGCCGCGGCCTCGGTCGGCCATCCCGCCTCCACCGAGTAGCCCTCGTTGAACTCGGCGGCCCACCGCAGTACTTCGTCGCGGACCGTCTCCGACAACGCCGGTGTCCCCTCAGGGCACAGGCCGTCCTCGTCCCAGAGCGGCCAGTCGACGCTGTACTCGTTCATCAGTCGGTAGCGCACCGGACAACACTCGCACAGCGGGCCACGGATCGATCCGAGGATCCTGGAACCCCACCGTCCGAAGCCGGAGGACCGCACACCCCCGCGCTTCCTACCGTCGACACATGACCAAGATCACCATCATCGGCGCCGGCGGCTTCGTCTTCCCCTTCCGCCTCATCGGCGACCTCGTCTCCTTCCCCGCCTTGCAGGACGCGACGTTGCACCTCATGGACCTCGACGCGGGCCGGGTCGCCCGCACCGCGACGGCCGCCCGCGAGCTCGTCGCCCACCACGGCCTCGGTGTCGAGGTCCTCGAGACCACGGACCGCCGTGCGGCCCTGGCGGGTGCCGACGTCGTCATCATCACGTTCCAGGTCGGCGGCGTCGAGTCGTACAAGTGGGACGTCGAGATCCCGCGCAAGTACGGCATCGACCAGGCGGTCGGCGACACCGTCGGCCCGGGCGGCGTCTTCCGCTTCCTGCGGTCGGTCCGCGCGTACGAGGACATCGCCCGCGACGCGCTCGAGCTCTGCCCGGACGCCCAGTTCATCAACTACGCGAACCCGATGGCGATGGCCACGGCGTTCCTCAACGCGAAGGGGCTCCGGACGGTGGGCCTCTGCCACAGCGTGCAGGGCACGACCCGCATGCTGGCCCGCACGCTCGGCGTGCCGTACGACGAGGTCGAGTTCGTCAGCGCCGGCATCAACCACCAGGCGTGGATCCTCGAGTTCACGCGTCGGAACGGCGAGGACCTCTACCCGCGTCTGCGCGAGGTGATGACGGCGAAGCACCAGCGGGGCGTCGCGGCGTCCGACCTGCACGACGACGACGGCGACCACAGCGAAGCGGCTGCCGCGGCGAGCAACTACGAGGGCGGCAACGAGCAGGTCCGCACCCAGCTGATGCGCTCGTTCGGGTACTTCGAGACCGAGTCGAGCCACCACGCCAGCGAGTACGTGCCGTACTTCCGCAAGGACCCGGAGACGGTGCTCGAGTACATCCCGGAGCGCTGGGACTACTACGAGATCTGCCTGGCGCACGACGAGCAGGGCGACGTGGACACGCAGCTCGAGAAGCTCAAGGCCGACCTGACGCCGAGCGTCGAGTACGGCGCGAGCATCGTGAACGCGATCGTGACGGGCGTCCCCGCGGTGGTCTACGGCAACGTGCCGAACGCCACGGGCGTCATCCAGAACCTGCCGTCCGATGCCTGCGTCGAGGTCGCGTGCCTGGTCGACGGCAAGGGGGTGCAGCCGACGTCGTTCGGTGAGCTCCCGCCGCAGCTCGCCGCGATCAACCGCACGAACACGAACGTGCAGACCCTGGCGGTGCGTGCTGCGCTGACGGGCAACGTCGAGCACGTCCACCACGCGGTGGCGCTCGACCCGCTGACGGCGGCGCACCTGACGCTCGACCGCATCGCCGAGATGACCGACGAGCTCCTGCACGCCCACGCGGCGCTGCTCCCCGAGTCGTTGCGTCCGGCGGACGCGGTCACCGCGGCACCGGTGGCCGACCGGGAGGCCCGCCCCGCGCTCGTCTGAACCGTCGCGCCCGACGTGGGGTCGGGTCCAGGACGCGACCCCACGTCGGACGCGCGGCGCCCCGTGTGCGCACCCCGCGCCTCCCGGCCGACCTGAACGGCACCACGACCTCAAAGGAGAGGACCATGCCGACCCGACCATCCCCCCAGCTCGCCAGACGGGGGTTCCTCGCCCTCGCCGGCATCTCGCTGACCGGCGCGCTGGCAGCGTGCGCCGGCGGCGGCACGACCGGCCGCGGCGGGACGAAGCACATCCGCCTGTCCACCTGGAACATCCCGACGGACATCACGAGCTACCAGGCGATCGCCGACGAGTTCGTCGCGGCGCACCCCGGCACGAGCGTCGCCGTCGAGGTGACCACCGGGCAGTTCCACCAGTGGTTCATCACCCGGCTCGCCGCCGACCTGGCGCCGGACGTCATCCGGATCACCCCGCAGCAGATCGGCCGGTACGCCGCGAACGGCAGCCTCGTCGACATCTCGGGGGCCGTCCCTGCGGACTACCGGCAGGACTACAGCGACCCGTTCTGGGCGATCGGCGCGCGGGACGACGGCGTGTACGGCGTCTTCCAGCACACCGACAACTTCATCACCTACTACAACCGCGACGTCATGGAGCAGATCGGCGTCACGCCACCGCAGGCGCTGGCCGACGCGTGGACGTGGGACGAGTTCCTCGACGTCGCGAAGGAGGTCAAGCAGGTCACCGGCAAGTACGCGTTCGGGTACGGGTGGTCGTCGCCCGAGACGGCGTACCGGTGGCTGCCGCTGGTCCACCAGAACGGCGGCGCGTTCCTCGGCGAGGACGGTGCCACCCCGTCGATGGACACCCCGGAGGCGATCGACGCCCTGGCCTTCGGACGGAAGTGGTACGCCGAGGGACTCGCGACCACGGGCAACCTCAGCAAGAGCGGCGGCGGCGACGTCTCGCGGAACCTGTTCCTGACCGGGCAGATCGGCATGATGCTCAACAACCCGGAGTCCATCGCGCAGCTCGACACCGACATGCCGGACAACTGGGGCACGGCCCCGATGATCCGGAACGTCGGCGAGGCGAGCGACCTGGGCGGCAACGCCCTGGCCGTCACGAAGTCGAGCAAGCACCCGGAGCTCGCGGCCGAGCTCGTGGCGATGATCACGTCACGGTCGAAGATGCAGCAATTCTGCCACGACGGCAACTGGCTGCCCGCCCGGAAGTCCCTCGACGCGAAGGACATCGGGTACGCCGCGAACACCGACACGATGCAGCGGTTCATCGACCAGGGGACGACGATCCCGCTCTCGATGGTGAAGGCCGAGAGCGGCGAGTACTTCAGCTCGCTCAACGCGGTGTTCGCCGACTACCTCGACCTCTGCCTGCTCGGGCAACTGAGCCCGAAAGAGGCCTCGAACCAGATGATGGAGGCGATGCGCAGTGTCACTGCGAACTGAGACCGCGCCGGTCCGCACGACGGCGTCCACCGCCCCACCGACCGGCGGATCCCCCGCGGGCGGCGGCGCCCGCCGGAGCCGGGGCCGCTTCGTCCCGTACGTGTTCATCGGCCCCGCGGCGCTGCTGTTCCTCGGCTTCTCGCTCATCCCGATCATCACGGCGATCGCGCTGAGCTTCCAGGACTCCAGCACCTCGCTCGGCGACGGCACCTGGGTCGGCGGGAAGAACTTCGTCGACATGGGTTCCGACCCGCTCATCGGCACGGCGCTGCGGAACACGCTCGTGTTCACGCTCGGCACCGTGCCCACCTCGATGGCGATCGGGCTCGCCCTGGCGGTCGCCCTGAACCGGCCGCTGCCCGGGCGCTCGGTGTTCCGTGCCCTGTTCTTCGTGCCGATGGTCGCGGCGGGCGTCGTGGTGGGCGTCATCATGTCGTGGATCTTCAACGGCGACTACGGCGTCGTGAACAACCTGCTCGAAGCGCTCGGGATGGGGCGCGTGCCCTGGCTGACCGCTCCGGGCTGGGCGATGGCGACCCTGGTGGTCGTCGTGGTCTGGACCCGGATCGGCTTCTGCATGGTGATCTACCTCGGCGCGCTGCAGTCCGTGCCCGCCGAGCTCAAGGAGGCCGCCGCGATCGACGGCGCCTCGCGATGGGTCCGGTTCCGGACCATCACGTGGCCGCTGCTCCGCCCGACGACGTCGATCCTGCTCATCCTGAACGTCGTGTTCTCGTTGCAGGCCTTCGACGTCATCTACGTGATGACCGGCGGTGGCCCCGGCTTCTCGACGACCGTGCTGATCCAGTACGTGTTCCGGTCCGCGTTCATCGATGCCCGGATGGGCTACGCCGCGGCGCTCGGACTGGTGCTCGTCGCGATCCTGCTCGTGTTCACGCTGCTCCGGCAGCGCGCCAACCGCAAGGCGGAGGAGATGCTCTGATGGCCGTACTCGATGTCCGCGGTCCCCGCCGCCGTCCCGCTGGGGCCCGCTCCAGGCGCCGGCCTGGTCGCTGGGTGCTCGTCGCCGGGCTCACCGCCCTGGCGATCCTGATGGTGTTCCCGCTGTACTGGATGGTCGTCTCGGCGCTCACCCCCGGCGGGCAGTCGCAGAGCGGCACGTTCTCGCTGTTCCCGACGCGGCCGACGTTCGAGAACTACACGCAGGTGTTCAGCACGCAGCCGGTCTGGCGGTGGCTCGGCAACTCGGCGCTCATCACCAGCGTCGGCACCGCGTTGAGCGTCGTCGTGTCGTTGATGGCCGGGTACGCCCTCGCCAAGTTCCGGTTCATGGGCCGGGGGCTGCTGTACTCGGCGTTCCTCGTCACGATCATGATCCCGATCCAGGTCACCCTGGTGCCGAGCTTCCTGGTCGTCGCGAAGATCGGCCTGGTCGACTCCCCCTGGGCGGTGATCCTGCCGACCGTGTTCGACGTCGTCGGGATCTTCATCGCCCGGCAGTTCATGCTCGGGGTGCCGGACGCCCTGATGGAGGCCGCTCGACTCGACGGCGCCGGCGAGTTCCAGACGTTCTTCCGGGTAGTGCTGCCCTCGTGCGGCCCCCTGGTCGGGGTGCTCGTGATCCTCGGCTTCATGACGCGGTGGAACGACTTCCTCTGGCCGCTCGTCGTGCTGCAGGGCAACGAGAACCTGACGGTGCCCGTGGCCCTGTCGACGCTGACGAACAACCCGGCGTTCAGTTCGCCGTGGGGTGCCGTGATGGCCATCGCGACCGTGACCGTGCTGCCGCTGCTCGTGGTGTTCCTGGCGTTCCAGCGCCAGTTCGTGCAGGGCATCGCCTCGACCGGCATCAAGTAGCGCGGCGGGCGCGCGCCGGCACGGCGGGCGGCGTACCTGCCCGAATCGGGCGTACCTGGTCGTTTCTTTCGACCAGGTACGCCCGATTCCGCATACCAGCGCAGTGGACATGGGAAAGAAACAACGGGAGGCACGGTGCCAGCTGGCACCGTGCCTCCCGTTCGTCGTCCGCGTCAGCGGATGATCGAGATGTTGTCCGCCTGCGGGCCCTTCTTGCCGGGGCACACGTCGTACTGCACGTGGTCGTTCTCCTCGAGCGACCGGTAGCCGGTCGTCGCGATGATGCTGGAGAAGTGGGCGAACAAGTCCTCGGACCCGTCGTCGGGGTGGATGAAGCCGTACCCCTTGGCGTGGTCGAACCACTTCACGGTGCCGGTCGGCATGGTCGACAGCACGGCGTCAGTGGATGCGCAGTTGCGCGACCATCGGGCAAGCGAACGGGTCGCGGGCGGCGAGCCCGACCCGGTTCAGGTACCGGACGACGATGCCGTAGGAGCGCAGCAGGGTGGTCTCGGTGTAGGGCACGTCGAGCGTGTCGCAGTGGTCGCGGACGAGCAGGCGGGCCTGCTTCAGCGCCGGCCGGGGCATCGACGGGAACAGGTGGTGCTCGACCTGGTAGTTCAGGCCACCCATCAGGAACGACACCCACCAGCCGCCGCGGATGTTGCGCGACGTGCGGACCTGACGCGAGAAGAAGTCGACCTTCGCGTCGTGCGCGATGGTCGGCATGCCCTTGTGGTTCGGGGCGAACGAGGCGCCCATCATCACGCCGAACACGGCGAGCTGCACACCGAGGAACGCGCAGGCCATGCCGAACGGCAGGAACCAGAACACGACCGTCAGGTAGATGCCGAAGCGGGCCACGAGCAGCGCGGCTTCGAGCCAGCGGTGCTTGACGTCGGCCTTGGTGCCGTTGCCGGTGACGATGCTCTGCACCGCGTACCGGTGCAGGTTCAGGCCCTCGAGCGTCAGCAGGGGGAAGAACAGCCAGCCCTGGAACCGCATGAACGTCGTCATGAGCGGACCCTTGACCGCCGCGGCGTCCTCCGGCAGGAACCGGATGCCGTCGGGTGCGATGTCGGGGTCCTTGCCGACGGTGTTCGGGTTGCCGTGGTGGCGGGTGTGCTTGTTCATCCACCACGAGTAGCTGAGACCGACCAGGAACGTGCCGAGCCAGCGGCCGGCGTGGTCGTTCCACTTCTGCGAGGCGAAGACCTGGCGGTGCGCTGCTTCGTGCGACAGGAACGCGAACTGCGTGAAGATCACGCCGAGCGCGCCGGCGACGATGAGCTGGAACCAAGTGTCGCCGAGGAATGCGAACGCGACCCACGCGAGGGCGAAGGTGACGATGAGTGTGCCGAACAGCGACCAGTAGAAGCCGGTGCGGCGGCGGAGGAGTCCGTTCTCCTTCACCTGCGCGAGCAGAGCGGAGTAGGTCGAGGTGCCCTTGGGGCTTCCTGTTCCTGGACGAGTGCGTGTGTAGCCCGGAGCGAGCGGAGTGGTGGTCAAGTGGACCAACCTTCCGGTGCGGACCGGCCCTTCGACCGGTTCGTGGTAGTTCACGCGATTGCGCTTGGTGCGACCCTAGGGCCTGAAGGTGCGATTCCACCTGACAATCCGCCTGCCCCACTACGGTGATCGGATGGGCAAGGTCACGCTGCAGGACGTCGCCGTGCACGCCGGCGTCTCGATGAAGACCGTGTCCAACGTCGTGCGTGGCTACCAGCACGTCAGTCCGCCGATGCGCGACCGGGTGCAGGCCGCGATCGACGAGCTCGGGTACCGCCCGAACGTCTCCGGACGGTCGCTCGCCACAGGCCGGTCGAACATGCTCGCGTTCGCGTTCCCCGACCTCCGGCGGCCGTACTTCGCCGAGCTCGCGCACGTGTTCTCCCGCGTCTGCGCGCAACGCGGATACCAACTGCTGCTCGAGGAGACCCTCGGCGAGGCCGACGGCGAGCGCTCCGCCGTCCGCGGTCGCGAGGCCGGGGTGGTCGACGGCGTCGTCATCCACCCCCAGGTCCTGACCCCCGAGGCGATCGACCGGATCCGCGGAGACACCGCCGTGGTGTTCCTCGGCGAGGACGTCCGCCCCCAGTACTCCGACCAGGTGGTCATCGACAACGCGGCCGCGGCGGCACAGGCCGTCGCCCACCTGGTCGCGCTCGGTCGCCGGCGCATCGGCTTCTTCGGGCACGAGACCGGGCCGGAGTCCAGCACCTCCGGCCTGCGGCTCGACGGCTACCGGGCCGGGCTCGCAGCCGCCGGCCTGCCCGTCGACGACGCGCTCCTGGTCCCCCGCGAGGTCGGTGACGCCGCAGGTGCCGAGACCGCGTTCGGTCGGGCGCTCGACGCCGGGCTCCGGGTCGACGCGCTGCTCTGTCGCGACGACCTCGCCGCCCTCGGGGTCCTGCGCGCGATGCGGTTGCGCGGGCTCGACGCTCCGCGGGACATCGCGGTCGTGGGGTGGGACGCGATGGGACTCGGGTCGAGCCTGGTACCGAGCCTGACGTCGGTCGCGCCGGACACCGTCGCGCTGGCGGACACCGCCCTCGACCTGCTGCTCGAGCGGATGGACGGCTCTGAGGTACCCGGCAGGCTGGTCACGGTCGGGCACCGGCTGCTGGTGGGCGAGAGCGCGCCGTTCCCGGACGGCTCGGTCGACCGCGGGCCGGTGCCGGGCCAGGGCCGAGTCTCGGCCTGAGCGACACTCCTCGTGGCGATCCGCCCGAGGAGTGTGGCCCAGCGCGAGTCTCGACGCAGCATCAGCGCTCGCCCGGGTGCACACTCCCCAGCAGCTCGACGACGACGGCACGCAGCGCCTCGGGCAGGTCGACCGTCCCGAGCTCGACGATCCGGTCGGCACGCGGCAGGTCCTTGGACACGATCTCCCACGCGGCGAGCTTCTCGGCGTTGCCGGCCTGCGCGCGTTCGAGGGCGCGCCGGACGGCCTCACGGGCGTCGACGCCGACCACCGGCGGCCCGGCCAACGTGACCGCTCCGCCCGTGGCCGACTCCACGGTCAGGTCGACCGAGAACCGGTCCTCGCCACGGGCGGACACGACCTGCCCGTCCGCGGGGACGGCGAGGAACGTGACCCGCCAGTCGCGACGGGCCGGGACGACGTCGACCGCGCCGGTGGTGGCGTGCACGCGGAACTCGGCGAGCGCCGCGTCCCACGTCAGGCGGGTCCCGGCACTGCGGCCGGTGTCGCCGGCGGGGTCCTCCTGGTCCTCGACCAGGGTGAACGAGCCGGAGGCACCGGGGGCGACGAGGACCTCGAACGCGGTCGGGTTCGCGGTGGCGTCGAGTTGGTCCTCGGCGGCGAGGGGCAGCACCCCGCCCTCGCGCAGCAGCACGGGCACGGTGTCGAGGGTGCGGTGCAGGTCGACGAACCGGTCGCCGGCGTACACGGTGCCGGTGAACACGTCGGTCCAGGTCCCCGGCGGCAACCAGGCCCGTGCGGTCCCGTGCAGGGTGACGGGGTCGCGCGGTTCGACGATCGGGGCGACGAGGAGTTCTGACCCGAAGGAGTAGGTGTTCGGCACCCGGTAGGCCTCGTCGCGCCGTGGTTCCAGGTGGTACAGCGGGCGGACGAGCGCGGTGCCCTCGGCGGCCTGGTGGTTCATGGTGTGCAGGTACGGCACCAGGCGGTGCCGGAAGCGCAGGGCCTCCCCCATCGCGGTGCGCGCCTCGGCGGGGAACACCCACGGTTCCTTGCGGATGAACGGGTTGTTGGCGGAGTGCAGGCGCATGATCGGCGAGAACACCCCGAACTGCACCCAGCGCGTGGCGAGCTCGTCGTCGCGGTCCCCGCGTGTGTGTCCACCGATGTCGTGACTCCACCAGGGGTAGCCGATGTTCGCGGCGGTGGCCGTGAACTCGGGCTGGAACGCCAGCGACGCCCAGGACACGACGGCGTCGCCGGAGAACCCGACGGCGTACCGCTGGCTGCCGGGGCCGGCGTAGCGCGAGAAGGTCATCCCCTGGTCGCCCGAGCGCGCCGAGTCGAGCAGGTGGAAGTGGTTGAGCAGCCAGAGCGGGTCGACGCCGGGCAGCCCGCTCTCGCTGCCCTGCTGCCAGTCGATCCACCAGAAGTCGACGCCCTGCGCCTCGAGCGGTCGGTGCAGCTGGTCGAAGTACGCCTGCAGGAACCGCCGGTCGGTCGGGTCGAACGGGATCGGCTGCTCGGTCGCCGGGTCGATCCCCATCGCCTCGGCCACCGCGGGGTAGGCGTCCTCGAACGCCCGGACGCCGTCGGCGGGGTGCAGGTTGAGCGTCGTGCGCATCCCCCGCCGGTGCAGTTCAGCCAGGAAGGCCTGCGGGTCGGGGAAGAGCGACGGCTCCCACGAGTAGCCGGTCCAGCCGTCACCGAACTGCGGCGGTACGGAGTCGACGCGGTGCCAGTCCATGTCGATGACCGCGACCGAGAACGGCACGCGTTCCTCGGCGAACCGGTCCATGAGTTCCAGGTACGAGGTGTCGCTGTACGGGTGGTAGCGGCTCCACCAGTTGCCGAGCGCCCACCGGGGCAGCCGCGTGGGGGCGCCGGACACCTGGTGGAAGGCCCGGAGGGCGCCATCGAAGTCGCGGCCGTGGGCGAACACCGTGACGTCGCGGCGACCGGGCACGCGCGTGCCGATCCAGCCGTCGTCCTCGAACAGGAACGACTCGCTGTCGTCCAGCGCGGTGATGCCGTCGCGGGCCAGGATGCCGGGTTCGAGCGGCATCCGACCGTCGACGTCGTCGAGGGTGCGGCCGGTGCCACCGAGGTCGCGGGGTTCCTGCCCCCAGCGCCACCGGTTCGCGTCCGGGCCGATGGTCTCGACGACCAGGCCGCTCGGGCTGAACGGACGGCCGTCGTACCGGAGCCTGGCCCGTTCGGTGGTGACGACGAGGCCACCTTCGCCGACGCGCTCCACGGTGAACGCCGGCACCGACAACCGCCGCCGGATCGCGAACGTCGAGGCGCGGTCCTCGAACCCGCCGTCGTCGCTCCACTCGACGCGGAACGTGCCGGCGTCCAGCACCGTGATCCGCCAGTGCTCGCCCGTGACGACGGCGGCCGGGTCGGCGACCGGGTCGGATCCGGGGAACGGCCGGATGGTCGGAAGTGCGGTCGTGGTCATGGTCACGTCGTACCCCTCAGCTCTTGACCGCGCCCTGCGTCACGCCGCTGATGACCCAGCGCTGCGCGAACAGGTAGACGATGATCGTCGGCGCCATGGCCATCAGGTACGAGGCGAAGGCGACGTTGTAGTTCGTGCCGAACTGGCTCTGGAAGATGTTCTGCACCACGGGCAGGGTCTGCAGGGTCGGGTCGGCGGTGATGAGCGACGGCATCATGAAGTCGTTCCACGACGCCAGGAACGCGAAGATCCCGACGGTGGCGTTCATCGGTCCGAGCAGCGGCAGGATGATCCGCCAGAAGATCTGCCACGTCGAGGCGCCGTCGATGCGGGCGCTCTCCTCGAGCTCGACCGGGATCGACCGCAGGTACGCCGAGTAGAGCAGCACGCTGAACGACAGTTGGAACATGGCGTGCAGGATGCCGACGCCGATCGGGTTGTCGAGGCCCATCTGGGCGGTCAGCTTGATCTGCGGCAGTGCGACGACCGGGAACGGCAGGAACATCGCCGCCAGCAGGTAGACGAACGACCACCGGAAGAACCGCTTGTGCCAGTTCCGGACGATCGCGTACGAAGCGAACGAACTGAGCAGCAGGGTCGCGACGACGGTGAGCGCTGCGACGCCGAGCGACACCGAGAACGAGACGGGGAAGCGCGTGAGCTCCCAGGCCGATGCGAACGAGCCGGGGTTGAACGGGAACGGCAGCGACAGGGCGTTGCCGTCGACGGACTGCTCGCTCGTCTTGAACGCCATCGCGACGGTGACGTACAGCGGGACGAGGATCGTCAGCGCGGCCAGTCCGAGCACGACGGTCAGGGTCCAGTTCGTGCCGCCGAGGCGTCGCCGGTGTCCGCGGCCCGGTCGTCGCGCGTCGCCGGTGGTCACCGTGCGGGTGTCGGTGGGTGGGCGGGTGTCGATGGCGGTCATGCGAGTCGCAGGTTCCTTCCGCGGGTCGCCGCGAGCTGCAGCACGGAGATGAGGACGGTGATGATGAAGAACACGGTCGCGTTCGCCATCTGGTAGGCGTAGTCGCCGCCGGTGAAGCCGCCGAAGATGGTCATCGCGACGCTGCTCGTCGCGCTGCCCGGGCCACCGTTGGTCAGGCCGACGATGACGTCGTAGGCGCCGAGGTAGCCCTTCACGCCGAGCACGGTGTTGATCACGATGAAGCCGCCGAGCAGCGGGAGCGTGATCGCGCGCAGCTGCTTCCAGCCGGTCGCGCCGTCGAGCGAGCTCGCTTCGTACAGCTCCTCGGGGATCGAGGTGAGCCCGGCGGTGTAGATGAGGAGGGCGCCGGGCACGGTCTGCCAGGCGGACACGATCACGATCGCGACCCAGGCCAGGTTCGGGTCGCCGAGGATGCTCTGCTCCAGCGGCCCGAACCCGACGCTCGTGGCCAGGGCCGGCAGGGTGTTCGAGAAGAGGAAGTTGAACACGTAGGCGACGATGATCCCGGAGATCACCATCGGGATCACGAAGATCGACCGGAGGCCCGCGGCGAACCGGATCTTCTTCGCCAGCGCGATCGCCAGTGCCAGCGCGATGACCTGCGTGACGATGACGGTGACGACGGCGAACCCGAGGGTGAAGCCGTACGAGGCGAGGATCGCCGGGTCGGACACGAGCGCCCGGTAGTTCTCGAGCCCGAGGAAGTTCCACTGCCCGAAACCGAGGTAGTCGGTGAAGCTGTAGAAGATGCCGACGCAGGCGGGTGCGACGACGAAGGCCGTGAACGCGATGAGGGCGGGCACGAGGAACAGGTAGTACATGCCCTCCGTCCGGCGGAGGGAGCCCGGGCGACGCGGACCGGCGGCGCGGTGCGTGCGGGCGGCCGCGGTGGCCGGCCCGGACGTCGCCGGGTCGGTGTCGCGGGAGAGCGGGGTCTGCATGGTCATGGTGGCTCCTGGAGTCCTGGTCCGGCTCAGACCGTCGCCGAACGGCCGGCGAGACGCCGCCAGTCCGAGTCGAGCCGCTGCAGCATCGAGGTGAAGTCCCCGCTCCGGATCGCCGACTGCAGGTAGTTGCCGAGCGGGATCGAGGTGGGGATGAAGGTGCCGGCGCCCTGGTAGAACGCGGCGTCGTCGACGTACTGCTGCAGGCCGGCGAGCCGCTCGTCCTGCTGCGGCGGCGCGTCCTTCGTCGGCGAGTAGGCCAGGTTGTCGCGGTTGTAGGCGTCGATGACCTCGGGCTGCATGAGGAACTCGACGAGCTCCTTCGCTTCGTCCGGGTGCTGCGACGCGGTCGGGATCCACAGGCCGAGGTCGATGTTCACCCGCGCCTGTCGGTCGCCGGGGTCGTTCGACACGGGGAGTGCGAACGTGCCGACCTCGAGGTCCTCGTCGACCAGCGCGATCTGTCCGAGCGCCCAGGGCCCCTGCAGGTACATCGCGGCCTCGCCCTTGCCGAACGCCAGGTTGCCGTCGGCGTAGGCACGGGTGGCGTGGTCGGGGTTGAAGAACGTCGAGATGGTCTTCGCACGCTCCATCGGCACCGCGAAGTCCTTCTCGAACGACACCGCGGAGTCCGGGCCGACGTCGGTGCCGAGTGCCTTCATCTTCGTGAAGAACGACCCGGTGTCGACCAGGCTGCCCACCGAGTAGTCGAACAGCCCCTGCCACAGCGTCCAGGTGTCGCGGTCCGTCGCGTAGATCGGGGTGATGTCGGCCTTCTGGAGCGTCCGGCACACCTCGACGAACTCGTCCCACGTCGTCGGCACAGGCAGGTCGTGGTCGGCGAAGATCCGCTTGTTGTAGATGACCCCGGCGGCGGCGAGCGAGTACGGCAGCACGCTCGTGCGGTCCTCGAACTTGGCGTACTGGTTCGTCAGGGTGTCGATGTCCGGTCGGACCCGTGCCGCTGACGGCAGGTTTCCGAGGTCGCTCAGCACGCCGCGGGAGATGTAGCGCGCGAGTTCGAGGTTGTCGTTGAAGCAGCCGACGTCGGCCGGCTCACCGCGGACGAACTGCGGCGCGATCGCCGCCGTGCTGTCGTGCACCACGGACAACCCGGGGTGCCCCTTCTCGAAGCGCCGCAGGAGCGCGTCGAAGTAGGCGATGACCTCCTGCTTCTGCTCGTAGAAGCGCAGCGTGGTCGCACCCCCTGCCGCTGCGCGTGGTGCCGCGCACCCCGCGAGCGCCATCGTGCCGAGCGCGATCCCGCCGGCTGCTCCGGCGAGGAACCCCCGCCGGCTCACGGCCGCACTGATCGTTCCGGTCCTGCTTCCCACCATCGGGCAACTCCCTCGTGCGCGTCGTCGCGCACGTCTTGTTTACAGCGCTGTAAACGGGAAGTCAACGTTGTAATCGCACCTGGCGGGGTATGCACGCCCACAGGCGGACGGGAGGCGCGGGTCGCTCCCGCCCCGCGCCTCCCGTCCGCCACTCGCCGGCGCGACCGCTGCGCGCACCGTGCGCACGTCGCCACCCGGTGCGCCGTTGGTCGCTCCGTGCGCGCCTACGGCGCCGCACCGAGCATGCAACCCGGCACGGAACGGCCAAGGCTGCACGGTGCAGCCTTGCCCGCTCACCCGAACGACACGCCTGACCGAACACACAGGAACGCGAGCAGGCACCATGGAGGGCATGGCAAGCACCACCTCCGCTCCCCCGCCCGGCCCCGTCGAGACGACGTCGAAGGTGCGGCGGTGGGTGTTCTGGCCCGCCGCCGTCCTCGTGCTCGGCTTCGTGGCGTTCACGTTGATCTCGCCGTCGAGCGCCGAGGCGATGTTCGTCGGACTGCAGGACGGCATCGTCAAGAACTTCAGCTGGTACTACGTCCTCGTCGCCGCGTTCTTCGTCGGCTTCTCGCTGTTCGTCGGCTTCAGCAAGTTCGGCGACATCAAGCTCGGCAAGGACCAGGACGAGCCCGAGTTCTCGACCGGGTCGTGGTTCGCGCTGCTCTTCGCCGCCGGCATGGGCATCGGCCTCGTGTTCTACGGCGTCTCGGAACCGCTCAGCCACTTCGCCTCACCGCGCCCCGGCGTCACCGGCTCCGAGAACGAGCTCGCGCAGCAGGCCCTCACCCAGACGTTCCTGCACTGGGGACTCCACGCGTGGGCGATCTACGTCGTGCTCGGTCTGGCCCTGGCCTACGCCATCCACCGGCGCGGCCGTCCGGTGTCGATCCGGTGGGCGCTCGAGCCACTGCTCGGCAACCGTGTGCGCGGCGGGTGGGGCAACCTCATCGACGTGATCGCGCTCGTCGGCACGCTGTTCGGTGTCGCGACCTCGCTCGGCCTCGGGGTCATCCAGATCGGCGCCGGGCTCGAGAGCGCTGGCATCGCCGACAGCAGCATCGTCAGCCAGATCGCCATCATCGCCGTGATCACCGCGGTCACCATCGTGTCGCTCGTGACCGGTGTCACCAAGGGCATGAAGATCCTGTCGAACTTCAACCTGCTGCTCGCCGCCGCACTGCTGCTGTTCGTGCTCATCGTCGGGCCGACCCAGTTCCTGCTCCGCGACTTCGTGCAGTCCATCGGCGCGTACCTGCAGAACATCGTCGGCCTGTCGTTCAACGTCACCGCACAGCAGGGCGCCGAGGGCGTCGCCTGGCAGGGCGCGTGGACCACCTTCTACTGGGGCTGGTGGATGTCGTGGGCGCCGTTCGTCGGTGTCTTCATCGCGCGCATCTCCAAGGGCCGCACGGTCCGCCAGTTCGTCTTCGGCGTCCTCCTCGTCCCGACCGCGCTCACGTTCCTGTGGTTCGCGGTCCTCGGCGGTGCGGCGATCCACCGCGAGACCGACGGCGCCGGCGGCCTGGTCGGCTCGGACGGCTCGGTGGACCTCGAAGGCTCGCTCTTCGCCCTGCTCGGCGACCTGCCCGCCGGAGCGGTGCTGACCTTCGGCGCGATCCTGCTCATCGGCGTGTTCTTCGTGACCTCGTCGGACTCCGGGTCGCTCGTGATGGCGATGATCGCGTCCGGCGGCGACATCGAGCCGAAGAACTGGCTACGCGTCTTCTTCGCCACCGTCTCGGCACTGCTCGCCGTTGCCCTGCTGCTGAGCGGCGGGCTGAACGCCCTCAAGACGGCGGCGATCACCACGGCGCTGCCCTTCAGCGTCGTGCTGCTGCTCACCTGTTGGTCGACGATCATCGCCTTCACCCGCGAGCGGCGGGCGTACGACAAGGCCGAGCGCGAGGTCCTGCTCGAGCACGTCGGCGCGTACTACGGGCTCGAGGTCGAGGGGCCGTCAGAACGCGCGCCGCGGTCCGCGTTCGGTCGGCCGTGGGCGGCCGTCAAGAAGCGCGTGCGCGGTGGGTCAGTGGCGCACCCGGCCGCCACCGCCCTCGACGACTTCCCGATCCGGACGCAGACGGTGTCACCCGACCCGGCGGTCGACGCGAGCCTGGACGACGGGCCGGCTGCGGAGAGCGCTCCGCGCCCGACGGACGGATGACGGACGGGAGGCTCGTGGCGGGGCCGCCACGGGCCTCCCGTCCATCAGCGGTCGCGACCAGGGCGTCGCCGACGCCCGTCGTGCTCGCTGACGTCGGTGCGGCGGCTGGCTCGGAGGCTCCCGATGCCGAAGACGAGCGAGAACGGCATGAGGACCAGCAGCGGGAGCGACGACCCGATGTGGCTGGAGTTCAGCACGAGGTTCACCAACGCGAGCAAGAGCAGCACGGACGCGGTGACCACCGCGAACCACGCGAACGGTTCCGGCCAGGGGGCTAAGCGGCCAAGCTGTGGCGAGGGTTCGCCGGTGGATCCTCCGGCAAGGCCGGCTGCGCCGCCACCTCCGCCATCGTCGTGCGCGACCGCAGCGTGGAGCGCGCGGATGTCGCGCGCACCCTCACCCCAGTCGAGCAACGTGAAGGGGACGATCGGACGCGTCCGGACGCGCAAGCCAGTTCCGCCTGCGGCAGGAGTCAACTCGATCGAGATCACCTCACCCCACGAGGAGAAGTTCCCGAGCACGGACAGCTCGATCCTGTCCTCGGCGACCGAGCGGACCCGCACGCGCGGCATCCCGGCGACAGCACGCAGAACCCGTTGGTGCGCTTCCTCGAGTGGCATCGCGAGCTCCCACTCGGCTGACGAGCGTGCAGCGGATGTCGTCACGTCGAGCATGACTTCATCCAACCCGAGTCAGAGCTGCTTCTCCATGCAGTAGCTCGTCGGGTCGTCGGTGTACGGCCCGAACCGCGGGACCTGGCGGTAGCCGAGCTTCTCGTACAGGGCGATCGCCGCGACCTGTGGCAAGCCCGTCTCCAGTTGCATCGTCGAGATGCCCCCGGCCAGCGCATGCGCTTCGAGCGCCTGGAGCAGGGCACGGCCGACCCCGAGTCCTCGGGCCTCGTCGGTGACGAACATGCGCTTGACCTCGCCGGATCCGTCGCGCCGATCGACGAGCGCCGCCGTACCGACGGCCACGTCACCCTCGCGAGCGACGAACAGCGGGACCCCGTCGGCTTCCAGGGCGTCGACGTCGAGGCCGTAGTAGTTCTCGGCCGGGTACAGGGCCAGCGCGAAGGCGTCTCCTTGGCGGAGCAGGCTGAGGACGTCGTCGCTGCGAGGGCTCTCGATCTGGATGGAAGGCACGGCCGATTGTACGAGTTCAGTCGACCACTGGGCGTCGTCCCGCCGAGGACTGGAACCGCACCAGGTACCCGTCCGGGTCCTGCACGAGGAACTGGTCCACGCCGGCCTGCACGTTCCCGACGTCGTACCACTTCGTCTCGGGCTGCATGAAGAGTTCGGTCCCGGCACGGAGCAGGGTGGCGGCGAGCGCGCGGCTGTCGGACACGGTGATCTGGAAGTTCACGCCTCGGCCGAGCGGGCGATCGAGCGGACCGGTGATCCAGTTCCGACCGACCCCAGCCTGTTCGAGCATCAGGTGGGCATTGCCGAGGGTGATGTACGCGAAGCGCTCCTCCGGCCGGGAGTAGCGGATCTCGAAGCCGCACCGGCCGCACCAGAACGCGAGGCTCCGGTCCAGGTCGGCGACGAGGAGTTCGGGGACGAGTGCGGGCTCGGGGACGAGTGCGGGCTCGGGGACGAGTGCGGGCTCGGGGGGGGGGGGGCATGCTCACCGGAACAGGTCGAGGTGCGGAGTCGCGCCGGGATCGGCCATCTGCGCTTCGGTCTCGCGCACCAGCTCGTCGACGCGGGCTCCCCACCTGCGCACGAAGACCACGCGGACGATGCCACTGACAGCCCACAGCACGGCGATGACCCCGCGCCCGATGCCCGCGGGGTCTCCCTGCAAGACCTCCGGCACGGCGAGCGCGGCCCACAGGACGCCCAGGCTGATCCAGACCCACCCGGTGACCGCGCCCTGTGACGTCTGGCGGCGCAGGAAGCGCATCCGGATCGCGACCGGGACACCGGTCGGGTCGGCGCCACCGCGCAGCCACCGGTTCATCGCCCGGTACGAGCCGTAGCCGCCGAAGCGCGACCAGCTGCCCAGGATGAGCGCGAAGCCGCCTGCGGCGAGGACGGCCACGACGACGAGGACGGCCGTCTGGGACATCTCCGGAAAGTCGAGGCCGACCAGCATGAGCCACAGCCCCACGAAGAGGGCGGGGACGCCGAGGAGCTGTGCCCACCCGATGGCGTCGAGTTGTCTGATGCTCACCATTGCACTCTACGCACGCCCACTACCGCCGTCAGATGCCGGGACAGGAATACGTCGATGCGGGGTCGTGCGAGGATTCGTCGACCACAACGACGAAGGGCTCGATCATGACCACCGCGCGCACGTTCCACCTGATCAGCACGCTGCTGCTGGCCGTCGGGTTCCTCGGGGTCGGCGCGCTGATGGCCGACGTCTACTACGGACCGGAGGGTGGGGGTGCCAACATCGGCCTCGGGCTCGTGATGCCACTGTGCCTCGGCTCCGGCGTCGTCGGCATCGCGATGGGCGTCGCGGCCCTCGTGACGACGTGGCGGACCACCCGCGCCGCTCGCTCGCGACAGCCCGTCCGGTAACGGAGGGTCGTGAGCCGTCCGCTCACTTCGACGCCCCGGTACCGGGCAGGCTGAGGATGTTGTCGGTGCCCTGCGGCACGACGATGAGCGAGCCGTTGTCGCCGGCGCTCTTGAGGGCCTCGATCTCACGCTGCTTGAGCGCCGCCGCCGAGAGCGGGTGCTCGTTGAGGACCTCGTTCGCGTCCGCCTGCCCCTGCGCCTCGGCGACCTGCTGCTGCGCCTGCACCTTCTTCGCGTCGAGCAGCGCGCGCTCCTTCGTGACCTGGATCTGTGCCTGCTGGGCCGTGGCGTAGGCCTCGGTGACGGACTTCGGCGGGGTGATCTCCTGCAGTGCGAAGTTGTCGACGTGCACGCCGGACCCCTTCCACCGGGTCTCGAGGGCCTGGATCATCGACTTCTCCACCGTGCCGCGCTTGGTGATCAGCTCGATGGTGGTGAAGTCGTTCGGGACCTGCCGGACGACGCTGCGCACCGAGTTGCCGATGAACTGCGTCTTGAAGTTCTCCTCGGTCTTGTAGGACCGGTAGATGTCGGTGACCGACTTGGCGTCGATGCTGTACTGCAGGTTCAGGCTGACGTTCGACGAGACGCCGTCCTGGTCCTGGACGGTGACGTAGGGGCCGGATCGCACGTTCCCGTTGTTGTCGGAGTCGGAGCCGTTCACCGCGTTGATGTAGGTGACGGTCTGGTTCCGGATGTTGAACGTGTGGAGCGTGGCCCACGGCGCTTTGAAGTGGAACCCGGAGTCCGTGGTCTGCCCGACGATGTTGCCGGAGATGTCCACCTGCACTTTCGACTCGCCCGTGTCCTGCGCGTACAGGGTGCTCCCGAGTGCCAAGCCGACGAAGACCAGGCCGGCTCCGGCTGCTGTCCACGTGGCGATGCGGTTCGGGCGGCGGGTGGGAACGGCTGGCCGGGCCTCGCGACCGGGGGTGGCCGGTCGCTCCGCGGTGGTGTAGGTCCGTTTCCGGAACGGGAGCGCGACGAGCGCGATGACGAGGAAGACGATGGCGGCAACGAACATGACGAACACTCCTGGATGGTTGTCCGTGCAGTCTGCCGTATTCGGAGGCCCGAACAGCCTGGTGCGAGGTTGCTCGCATGGTGCGGCCCTGATGCCTCGCACCATGCGGTCAACCTCGCACCGAGCGGGTTCCCACCGCGATCAGCGGGCAGCCAGGCCTCCGGTCACCAACCCGGCACGGCCACCCGCACCGCGCTGATCCGCCCCGCACGCGTCTGCGCCGTCGTCGCCGGGTCGTAGCTGTCCGCCGTGGCCAGGTAGAGCGTGCGGCCGTCCTCGCCCCCGAGCGCGCAGTCGATCGCGCACAGCCCCGGCGCATCGATCCGGTCCGTGACCTCGCCACCCTCGAGGACCCGGAGGAACTCCCCCGTGTCCACGGAGCAGACCCACACGGCGCCGTCACGATCGACCGTGCTGCCGTCCGGCGTGACGCCACCGGGCAGCGCTGCCCACTCGCGTCGGCCGGTCAGCGACCCGTCGGGCTCGATGTCGAACGCGGTGAGCCGGCCGCCCCACGTCTCGCTCACCACGAGGGTGCGGGTGCCGGGCAGGACGTTCGCGCTGTTCGGGAACACCAGCCCCTCGGCGGCGAGGCGGAACGAGCCGTCCTGCTCGATCACGTACAGCGGACCGGGGCGGAGCTCCTCGCCGCCGTACAGGTCGTAGCCGAAGGCCCCGATGTAGGTCCGGCCGGTCGCCTCGTCGACGACGAGGTCGTTCAGGAGCGACGACTCCTCGCCGGACAGGTCGGCGAACACCGACGTCTGGCCACGGTCATCGACGGCGACGACCGTACGGGACTCCATCGAGCTGACGACCAGTCGCCCGTCGGCGAGCCACCCGAGCCCCGACGACTGGCCCTCGACCGTGGTCTCGAGACGCGGAGCCGCGGTCGAGGCCGGGTCGACCGAGAACACCTCGCCGGTGTGCATGTCCGAGTACCAGAGCCGCCCGTCGTGCCAGCGGTTGCCCTCGGGGAAGCGGATGTCGGTGACGACGTCGGTCGCGGAGTCCAGAGTGATGTGCACCGATCCACCCTGCCAGCCGGACCCCCGCGCCACCCGGTGGTCTGGCACGATCGACCCATGCCCCTCGACGGAACTCCCCTGGAACGGCTCGGCTTCCTGACGATCGGGTCGTTCGACCCCGCCCGACCGTCCGAGGGCCACGAGGACACGCTCCGGGTCATCGAACGCGCGGAAGCGCTCGGCTTCGACAGCGCGTGGCTTCGGCATCGGCACCTGCAGCACGGCATCTCCTCCCCCGTCGCGGTGCTGGCCGCCGCGTCGCAGCGGACCTCGCGGATCGAACTCGGCACCGCCGTCACGCCGATCGGCGCCGAGAACCCGTTCCGGCTCGCCGAGGACCTCGGCACCGTCGACGTGCTGTTGGGCGGGCGGCTGAACCCCGGCTTCTCGGTCGGCACCCCGATGAACTTCGACCTGTACCGCGACGCGATCTACCCCGACACCCTCGAGCACGAGGACCTCGGCAACGACCGACTCCTGCGCTTCCGTGCCCTCGTGCGCGGAGACGCGGTGACCGGCACCGGGACGGGGACCGTCGAGCGCCGAGGGATCGAGGAGTTCGCGAGCACCGTCCAACCCCACAGCACCGGCCTCGCCGACCGCATCTGGTACGGCACCGGCAGCACGAAGTCGGCGGTCTGGGCCGGCGAGAACGGTTTCCACCTGCTCACGTCGAGCGTCACCCGCAGCGAGGTCGGCACGGACTTCGCCGCCAACCAGCGCGCGCAGATCGACGCCTACCTCGACTCCCACCCCGATCCCAGCACCGCTCGGGTCTCGCAGGGCCTGGTCGTGATCCCGACCGACACGGCGACCCGCGAGCAGGAGGCCCGCTACCGCGCCTACGTCGAGAGCCGCTCGGGCCGCGTCGGCGTGCCGATGGGGCCCGCAGGGATGCTCTTCGCCGCCGACCTCGTGGGGACCTCGGCGGAGATCGCGGACCGGTTGCGCGCCGACGCCGGCTACCAGGCGGTCACCGAGGTCGCCTTCGCGCTGCCGTTCTCGTTCGAACCGGACGACTACGCGCAGATCACCACGGACATCGCCGAGCACCTGGGGCCGCAACTCGGCTGGGCGCCGCGACCGGCGGCCTGAGAACGGCGCCAGACCGCCGGACGGGAGGCACGGTGCCAGCTCGCGCCGTGCCTCCCGTCCGCCTTGGAGTCGCGCCCAGGGCGCGTGATCAGTCCTGCTGGTCCGCCTCCACCGCATCCTGCAACCGCTCGAGCACGTCCGGCACCGCCGAGCGCACCCGGCTCCAGCTCGGGATGAACGGCTTGTCGTCCGGGCGCGCGCTGAAGGCGCCGCCGGCGTCGAGGATCGCCTTGGTGAAGAGCTCGACCGCGGCTTCTTCGGCGTGCTGGTCGAAGCCGAGCCCGCTCATCTCCGCTTCGTGCCGGTAGACCTCGACGATGTCGAGGGCGTTCCGGTAGTAGGTCGCCTTGAGCACCCGGAACGAGTCCGCGGTGAGTGGGACGCCCATCGTCGCGAGCTTCCGCAGCAGCGACTGCACGATGTCGTTCCCCATGCGGGCGAGTCCGCCGGTGCCGTCGGCCTCGGCGAGGGGCTGGTGCTTGTGGTCGTAGGCATCGGCGATCTCCACCTGGCACACCTGCCGGGTCGCGTAGTCGCGGTAGACCTCGGACAGCATGCCGATCTCGAGGCCCCAGTCCCCCGGGATCTTCAGGCCGTTCAGCACGTGCGCGCGCATCGCGAACTCGCCGGACAGCGGGTACCGGAAGCTGCTGAGGTACTCGAGGTACTCGGACTCCCCGTAGACCTGGCGGAGCGACCGGAGCAGCGGGCCGACGAGCAGCCGTCCCACGCGACCGTTGATCCGGCCGTCGGCGACGCGGGCGTAGTAGCCCTTCGAGAACTCGTAGTCGAACGCCGGGTTCGCGACCGGGTAGAACAGCCGCGCGAGCATGCCCCGCTCGTACGTGGTGATGTCGCAGTCGTGCAGCGCGATGCACTCCGCGCGCTCCGACGCGAGCGCGTAGCCCGTGCAGTACCAGACGTTCCGGCCCTTGCCCGGCTCGCCAGGTGCCAGCCCCTCGCGCTCGAGCTCGGCGTCGAGTTCCCGCAGCCGCGGACCGTCGTTCCACAGGATGCGGTGCCGCTGCGGCAGCCGCGCGAAGAACTCCCGCGCGTGTTCGAACTGCGAGCGGTCGGCACGGTCCAGCCCGATCACGATCTCGCTGAGCCAGTCGGCCTCGGCGAGCTCGTCGACGATCCGTGAGAGCGCCGGGCGTTCGAGCTCCGAGTACAGGGCCGGCAGGATCAGGCTCATCGGCCGCTTCTCGGCGAACCCGCGCAGGTCGTCCTCGATGCTCGCGGTGCTGCGGCGGCCGAGGTCGTGGAACGTCGTGATGACGCCGTTCTGGTGGAAGTCGCTCATCGGTGGCTCCTGACGGACGGGGTGGTGAATCGGGAGACGCCCTCGGCCCAGCCCTGCGGGCCGGAGGCGGTTGTGCGGTGGACGCGCTCGGGTCGGTCGTCGGCGAGCGGACCGGGTGCCGGGCCGTGGCCGCGGACGACGACCGCCAGGTCGACGGCGTCGAGCAGCGCGGTGTCGTTCGGGCCGTCGCCGAGCCCGATCGTGCGCGGAGCGGTGCCGGTGCGGCGTTCGTGGTCGGCGACGAGCAGGCGGACCGCGGTGCCCTTGTCGCGCCCGGCCGGCAGCACGTGCCAGAAGCGGCCACCGCGGACGAGCTCGAGGCCGGCTGCGGCGAGCGCCGTGCGGAACGCGTCCGCCCGGTCGTCGTCCTCGGCGTGCCAGAGCAGGACCTCGGAGGCCTCGCGCCGCCGGGCATCACCGGCTGCATCGAGGTCGAGGCCGGTCCAGGCGGCGACGACCTCGTCGGTCACACCGCCGAAGGTCGCGAAGTGCAGGTCCAGGTCCGCACGGGTGCGGTCGAGGGCTGCGCGGAGACGCGCGACTTCGCCGTCTGGCGGTCCCGCGAGCACGTTGCCGTCTCGTGCCACGACGATCGCGCCGTTCTCCGCGACGAACGCCTGCCCGTCCAGACCGGTCCGCCGCTGCAGGGCGGTGATCTCGGCCCGGGTCTTGCTGCTGCAGAACACCACCGGCACGCCGTCCGCGCGCAGCCGCTCGAGCATCGGCAGGGCAGCGTCGAACGAGTAGTCGTGGTGGTCGAGGAACGTCCCGTCGAGGTCCGTGACGACCATCAGGTCCTGTGGTGGCATCGTGCTCCGCTCGCGGCTGGGTGGGCTGCGGGCGACGGTGCCCCGGACCACCCTGCCATGCGTGGGAGTCCGGTTGGTGAACAGGGGCGGCTGGGTTCCGTGGTGCGCGCTGCGCGTAGGTCGCTCGATTCGACGTGGGGCGCCGGGCACCCCAAGCCCATGCCCGATCCCCAGCCGAAGGGGATGACCGACTTCCAGAAGTCGCTCCTGGAGAACCCGCAGTGGACACTGTGAACGTGAACCAACGAATCCGTGGCGCCGCCCGCACCAGCGTCGGCGTCACCCTCATCCTGACGGCGGCACTGACCGTGGCCGGCTGCAGCAACACCCCCGGAGGCATGACAGTGGATCCGTCCGAAGCGAAGAAGTCGATCGTCGACGCCGTCAAGGAATCCACCGACGCGGTCGGCGGCGAGTGGACCGTGTACCGCGGCCCGGCCGCCGAGGTCTGCACCCGGTCGGGCGGCGGCGATGGTGCCCGTTTCGTGTACATCCTGGAGCGGAGCGGCACCAACGGCACCGATCCGGCTGCCGACATCCGGACGGTCGAGGAGCTCTGGAAGTCCAAGGGGATCACGACGGAGCGGTTCGAGAGCGGCGGCTCGGACCCGCTCACCGTCATCCGGGGCGCGGACGGGCCCGTCACCTCCATCGGCTTCAACGCGTACCCGCTGCGGTACAGCATCACCGGTGTCTCGAAGTGCTCGGACGGCGACGTGCAGGACCTGCGCAGCGCCGAATGAGGCCGGCGCCATGATGATCCGACATTCGCGATCCTGATCGCCGAGGACGAGCCCGTTGTCGTGGCCCCGACTCGACGCCCGGGAGCCCGGTCGGTGGGCAGGAGCGGCTGGCCCTCAGCGCAGTACGGCAGCGACCGCCAACCGCATGGACGCCCGCTCGAAGGCGGTCCGCGCAGGCGCCCCGGGAAGGGCACGCTCGAGTGCGAGGCCGTTCACGACCGTGAGCAGGAACCGCGCGTGTTCCTCGGGACTGCCGTCCTGCAGGACCCCCTCCAGCCGCAGCACCGACAGCCACCGCTCGACCCGACCGACGGCGAGCCGTTCCATCGCGAGGAACGTGTGCTCGGCATCACCGGCGACCGGCACGGCGACGTAGGCATCGTGCAGCGCCGCCCAGTTCTGCCGAGCGGACGCACCGCTCCCGATGCTCGCGAGGAGCAGGTGCAGGCACCCCTCGAGCCGCTCGGCGGACTCCTTGGAGTGGTCCGCGATCGGGTCTTCCGGGAGGTCGAGGCTCTGGAGTCCTTCAACGACGGTGTCGATGAGCTCCCGCTGCGTCGGGAAGAAGTGCCGGAGCGACCCCGTGCTGACGCCGGCCCGGGCAGCCACCCCACGCACGCTCAGGCGCGCCGTCGGGTCCTCTCCGATCATCGTCGCCGCTGCGATCAAGATCTTCGACCGGGTGTCCGGTGCCGCCGGATCGACCAAGGTCACCATCCTCTCCATTCGACTAGCACAGTGTACTAGCGTCTCGCCGTGTTGTCACACTGTACTAGAGAGGACGGGCGAATGGATGCGAACCGGCGAGCACAACGGTGGGCCAGCCGAGCGAAACCCGGCGACGGAACGAGCCTGAAGCCCTTCCGCTGGTGGCAGACGACACGGCGCTCACTGATGTCGATCACCCTGACGCGCAACGGCGTCCCGGCCCACCACACGATCGACGTCCGCCACGGCGGGGACGCGACCGACGGCGTCGTACGTGCTCGCCTCTACGTCGACGGCACCTTGACCCTCGTCTCGCGGGTCCCTGCACGATTTCCGGTCACCGGCGGGCACATCGAGGTCCGTGTCAGCGAGGCGGGGCTGCGCCGCTGCCACTTCGTCGCTGAGGACGGCACCCAGCGGCAGCTCGTTCCCGACCCTCGCTCGGCCGAAGGGCGCCGCCTGCGGTTCGCGCAGCGCCACCCTGCTGCGAGCAGGATCATCGGAGCCGTGTCGGTCGTCGTGCTGCTCGTCGGCGTCGGTCTCAACGTCCTGCAGGTGCTCGAGCCGATCTCGGAGATCCCGCCGATCGCGGACACGGTCGACACGTTCGAGTCGCCTGTGCACCTGACCCCGTGGGCCAACGTCGCGCTCGGCTTCGCGGCAGCCCTGGGAGCGGTCGAGCGAGCGACGCGGCTGCGCTACCACTGGCTGCTCGACGGCGGAGCAGCCTCGTGACGCCGCCGGTCGGCCGCAGCGTGGTGCGAGGCTCGGGCCAGATCGTCCGGCGGGAGTCCCGCGCGTACCTCGTCCTGAACCTCTCGGCGTACGGGCTGGTCGTGCTGGGCTTGCGATCGGCCTCGTGTTCCCCGGACTCACCGAGGCCCGGATGTCCGCGATGGAAGCCGACGGCACCGCCGGACTCGTCACCCGACTCGTGAGCTCGCCGGCGCTCTTCGCACTGACGATCCTCGCCGTCAACGTCCTCCGGCTGAGCCTGCTCACGATCGTCCTGCCGTCACTGGTCGTCCCGTCCGCTGGGCTCGCGATCTTCGGCGCTTGGGCGGTGCAGACCGGGATCACCCTCGTGCCGTCGACCGGAGAAGGCTGGGTGGCGTTGATCCCGCACTCCGTCACGCTCCTCATCGAGCTGCAGGCCTACGTCCTCCTGCTGCTGGGCTCGTTCCTGGTGGGCAAGTACTGGCTCCGCCCCGGGGCCGCCGGGGTGGAGCGTCATCGGGACGGGTACCGACGTGGACTCCAGCAGCTCGGCACCCTCGCCGTCCCCGCCCTCGCCCTCCTCGTGATCGGTGCCGCGTGGGAGGCGGCCTCGCTGCGGTACCTGGTCCACCCGCTGAGCCAGTGGCTCCTCGCGCCGTGACGCAGCTCGCTACGAGGTGAGGTCGGGGGTCTCGACCCGGCCATGCACTGCGGCATGTGCGCGCGCGGTCCGCACCGTCAACGTCAGGACACCGCCGAGCACCATGAACCCCGCGGTGATCCACAGCGCGATCGTCGCCGAGTCCGTGGCGTCCTTCGCCGCGCCGATGGCGTACGGCGCCGCGAACCCCGCCAGGTTCCCCGTGGAGTTGATGAGCGCGATGCCACCGGCGAGCGCGGTGCCACTGAGCATCGACGTCTGGAAGCTCCAGAAGACGGCTGGGATCGAGAGGGCGCCGGCGTTGGCGAGCATCAGTCCGATGATCCCGAGCACCGCCTGGTCGCCGGCGAGGATGCAGATGACGAACCCGACGGCGCTGAGCGCGAAGGCCGCTGCGATGTGCTTCTTCCGTTCGCCGTGTCGGTCGGAGCTGCGGCCGAAGATCACCATGGACACGATCGCGGCGAGGCTCGGGAGTGCCGACACGAGACCGACCGTGACGTCGCCGTCGATCCCGAGGTCACGGATGAGGTTCGGCAGCCAGAAGCTGATGCCGTAGAGCGCGAAGTTGTACGAGAAGTAGATGCCGGTGAGCATCCAGATCATCGGGCTCCGGAAGACCTCCCGGAGCTTCGTGTGTCCGGCGGGTGGGGCTTCGGCGTCGAGGAGCGCGCCCAGCCGGCTGCGTTCGGGTTCGGTCAGCCAGCGCACGGTGCGGTGGTCCTCCTGCAGGTACCGGAGGACGACGAAGCCCAACACGATCGTCGGGATCGCCTCGATGATGAAGAGCCACTGCCATCCGTCGAGACCCGCGACGTCGCGCATGCCGTCGAGGATGAAGCCGGACACCGGCCCGCCGACGACCCCCGAGGCGGCGAGGGCGATGTAGAAGATGCCCCATGCTCGGCCGCGACGGCTGGCGGGGAACCACTGGGACATGTAGAAGAGCACGCCGGGGATGAAGCCGGCCTCGGCGACACCGAGCAGGAACCGCAGCACGTAGAACGTGGTCTCGGAGTCGACGAGGAACATGCACCCGGAGATGAGGCCCCACGTGATCATGATCCGGGCGATCCACTTCCGCGCACCGACCTTGGCGAGGATCAGGTTGGACGGGATCTCGAAGATGAAGTACCCGACGAAGAACAGGCCGGCGCCGAGTCCGTAGACGGCGTAGGAGAAGCCGAGGTCGGTGCTCAGTTGTTCCTGCGCGAATCCGATGTTCACGCGGTCGAGGTAGGACAGGAAGAAGCCGATCATCGCGAGCGGGAGCACGCGGGTCGACACCTTCCGGAAGAGTGCGTCGTCGTTGACGGTGGTCATCGGGTTCCTTCGTTCGGTGTCGGATCAGCCGACGGTGTCGGCGAGCGGGATGCGGTAGACGCGAGCGGCGGTGCCGTGGAAGAGGACGTCGAGCTGGTCCGGGGTGGACCCGGCGGCCCCGGTGAGGATCGTGTCCATCACCTCGTCGAAGTCGGGCGCCGTGAGCGTCGCGACGGGCAGGTTCGAGGCGAACATCGACCGGTCGTGACCGAAGACCGCGAGGGTCTCGCGGACCACCGCTTCGTTGCTCGGACGGTCCCAGCGGTTCCCGGGCAGGCCGAGCTCGGAGACCTTGACGACCGTGTTCGGCAGGGCGGCGAGTCGTTCCATGCCGTGGCGCCAGATCGCGAGTCCGTCGTCGCTGCGGTCCAGGGGCAGGCCGCAGTGGTTGATCACGACGGTGGTGTCCGGGATGTCCTGGACGACGTCGGCCGCTTCCGCGAGGTGGTGGTACGGCACGCGGAGGTCCCAGCTGAAGTCGTACGCCGCCAGTCGGTGCAGACCGGCGATCCAGGCTGGGTCCTGCATGGACCCGGGGACCCCGCGCACGGTCGAACCCGGGTGCGCGGAGGTCACGGGCTTCGACCGGACGCCGCGGACCAGGGGGTGTTCCGCGTGCCCCGCGAGCACGTCGTCGAGGTCTGGCTGGGTGAAGAACACGTGTCCGACGGCCGCCATCGGGAACCGCGGGTCCGTTTCGTGGAGCGCGGTGAGCCATGCCGATTCCTCGACCTGCTCGGTGCGGGAGCGTTCGGCCTCGCAGTGCACCGTGCCGATGACGTCCCATCCCGCGGTCGCGTGGAGGTAGTCATCGGGCATGAAGGTGTGGCGCATCGCGGCGTAGTCGCCGAGGAAGAAGTCGGCGTTGACATCCGTCTGGATCCAGGGCCAGTGCCCCTCGCTCTGCAGGTCCCAGAAGTGGTGGTGGGCGTCGAGGATCCTCGGACGGTGGCCGTTGGCGATGGTCATGGTCGGTGCTCCCTACGAAGCGCTGGCGGGCTGGTGGATGCGGGTAGGTCGGTAGACACGGGCAGCGGTGTCGTGGAACACGGCGCGCTGCCCGGCCGCCGGGAGGTCGGCGAGGATGTCCCGGAAACCGTCGAGCATCGCCGCGTAGGTGGTGAACATGCCGTCCACGGGGAAGTTGCTGCCGAACATCACCCGCTCGGCGCCGTAGAGGCCGACGAGTGTCAGGACGACTTCGCGGTTGACGAACTGGTCCCAGCCGTCGGCCTCGGTGCACAGTCCGGATGCCTTCACGACGACGTTCGGCAGGTCCGCGAGCTCGGCGAGCGCTGCACGCCACCCACGCATGGTCCGTGCGCCGTGGTCGAGGAGCACGCCGGCGTGGTTCACGACGATCAGCGTCTCGGGGTGGTCGACGGCGAGCTCGGCCGCTTCGTGGAGGTTCCACCACGGAGTCTGCAGTTCGAAGTGGAGTCCGTGGTCGGCGAGCAGCGCGTAGCCGGCGCGCCAGGTCTGGTCGCTCATGCGCGTCCGACCGGACCCGACCTGCTCGAGCCGAGCCGGGCCTCCTGGCTTGTGCCGGATGCTGCGGACGGACGGGTGCGACGCCTGTGCGGCGAGCACCTCGGCGACGTCGTCGGCGTCCAGCCGCGCCTGCGCGGCCATCGCGCCGGGCACGCCGGTGGTCGCGGCGACCCGTTCCAGGGACCGGGTCTCGCCGACGGGGTCGGCCGGGTCCCACTCGGCCTCCATCGAGACGGTCGCGACGACCCCCTGACCAGCGGTGTCGCGGAGCAGGTCGGCGGCGGTGTAGTCGTGCTTGATCGCCGAGTAGTCGCCGTAGCGGTGCGGGACGAGGACGCCGGGCCGCAGCCACGGGTACCGGTCGTCGGCGAGCTGCCACAGGTGGTGGTGCGCGTCGATGACCGGGCCGCGGTACCCGGCCTCAGGCACGAGCGGGCTCCGTCCGCGTGGTGCCGGTGAAGTTGATCGAGAGCGAACCGACCAGGTAGACGGCTGCCGCCATCGCGAGGAACACGAGGACTGCCGTGTACCCGCCGGTGAGGTCGAGGAGCACCCCGGCCGCGATCGGGACGATGATGCCGGCGGCGGTACCGGCGAAGTTCATCACGCCGCCGACGATGCCGACGTTGCTCGGCTTCGCGAGCATCGACGGGATGGTCCAGTAGAGCCCGCCGAACAGGTTGAAGAACACGCCGATGCACAGCAACGCGACGGCGACGGCGGTGTCGGTGACGAACGGCAGGGCGACGAGCGCCACCAGGCTGAGTGCGCCCGAGCCGCCGAACAGCATCTTGAACGCCACGTTCCGGCGGAACCGGCGCTGCAGACGGTCAGCGAGGAAGCCGCTCAGGATCTCGCCCACCGCGCCGCAGGAGAAGATCAGGAACGTCGCGAACCCGAGCGCGGAGAGGTCGAGTCCACGGGCGGCGGAGAGGTAGCTCGGCCCCCACGTGACCAGGCCCCAGAACACCATCGCCCACGCCAGACGTCCGACCACCATCGCGACGACGTTCGCGCGGCTGACCCCGGGGCGGTCGGACTGCTCGTCTTCGGCCTGTTCGATGAGGGTGACCTCGGCGGCGTTCACCGACCGGTGCTCGGAGGGACGGTTCCGCAGGTACAACCACGCGCCGATGCCGAACAGCACCGTGCACACGCCGATGATGACGAACGAGACGCGCCACGAACCGGTCGTACCGATCAGCCATGCCACGACCAACCCGCCGACCGCGGCGCCGAGCGGAGCACCGGAATCGATCAACGTGACGCCGCTTGCTCGCTTGCGCGGCGGCATCCACTTCGACACGAGCGACGATGCCGCCGGCATGAACGGCGCCTCGAACGCGCCGAGGCCGATGCGGGAGAGCACGAGCATCACGGCGTTCGCGGCGAACCCGGCGAGGGCCATGAACGAACCCCAGATGACGGAGGCGATGCCGATCACGGTGCGCGGCCCGAACTTGTCGACCATCAGACCGCCGGGGATCTGGAGCAGGCAGTACGACCAGAAGAACGAGCTGAGGATGATCCCCTGCACGGTGCCGGAGATGTGGAAGTCGTCCCCGATGAAGGGCAGGGCCACGCTGAGCGCGCTGCGGTCGACGCTGTTGATCGTGTAGAAGACGAACAGCAGGACGACGATCGCCCAGCGGATCCTGGTCGGGCGGGCGACGCTGGGATCGCTGTCCGGCTCGAGGCGGGTGGACGCGGTCATGATGCTCCTTTGCACGGGGTGGGTGCGGCGAGCGCCGCGTCGGGGGCGGCGAGCGCCGCGTCGGGTGCAGCGCAGGCTGCGTCGGGTCAGACGACGAGGGAGAGCAGCAGCACGCCGACCAGGCCGATCACCGACTGGAGGGAGAGCATGAGCGTCCACGTGCGGAACGTCTGCTTGACGGACAGCTGGAAGTACTCCTTGAACAGCCAGAACCCGGAGTCGTTGACGTGCGAGAGCATCACCGAGCCCGACGCCGTGGCGAGCACGAGCAGCTCAGGCGAGATCGACGGGTCGGCCGCAGCGAGCGGAGCGATGATCCCGGCTGCCGTCACGGTGGCCACGGTCGCCGACCCGAGCGCGATGCGCAGCAGGGCAGCGATCACCCAGGCCAGGATGAGTGCCGGCACGTGCCATCCCTGCGCGTACTCGACGATGACCTTGCTCACGCCCGTCTCGGCGAGCATCGCTGCGAGTCCACCGCCGGCTCCGATGATGAGCAGCACCGGTCCGACTGTCTTGAGTCCCGAACCGGCGACGCTCCCCATCGTCGCGATCGACGATCCGGAAGTCCGGCCGAGGCCGATCATCGCGACGACCACGGCCAGGAGCAGCGCGACGACCGGGTCGTCGCAGAACGTCAACACGGTGTGCAAGACGGTGCCGTCGGCCGTGGCGTCGACGCCGAACGCGCCGATCACGAGCAGCAGCGGCGGGAGGAGCACGACGCCGAGGGCGAGCCACAGCGGCGGGCGCAGTTCCGTCAGCTCACGGGACCCGGCAGCGGGACCGGCATCGAGGTCGGGTGCCGGTCCGAACCAGCGCGAGGCGACCCGGGTGAGCACTGGCCCGCAGAGGATGACCGTCGGGATCGCGACGACCAAGCCGAGTGCCAGGGTCAGTCCGAAGCTCGCGTCGTAGGCGGCGACCGCGGCGGTGGGTGAGGGGTGCGGTGGGAGCAGGCCGTGTGCGGTGTACAGGCCGGCGGCGAGGGGCATCCCGACGAACAACAGGTGTGTGCCGGAACGGCGTGCGAGGGCGTAGGCAAGCGGCACGAGCATGACGAAGCTGACGTCGAAGATGTTCGGCAGGCCGATGACGAGCGCAGCGACGGCGATCGAGATCGGGATGAGCGCGACCTTGCGGTTGCCGATGAAGGCGTCCGCGATCCGGTTCGCCCCACCCGTGCTGGTGAGGATCGCGCCGAGGAGCGACCCGAGTCCGATCACCGGAGCGGTGTCGGAGAGCGTGTCGCCGAATCCCTGCTCGAACGTGCCGACGGTGTTCTCGACGCCGAGTCCGCTCGCGAACCCGAGCAGCAGCGCACCGATGAGGAGCGCGAGGAACGGGTTGAGCTTGAACTTCGCGATGCCGATGACGAGCAGGACGATCGCGACGGCGGCGAAGACGAGGTGGAGTTCCGGTGCGCTCACAGCGCAGCTCGCGAACCTGCCGCACGGGCTTCCTCGAACATGCGCTGCCCGATCTCGTCGACCCCGGTGAGGTCGTCGAACGTCAGCAGGTGACCGGCGGGCACGTCGCGGACGAGCCGTGCACCGCCGAGCAGGTAGAACGGCGCGGTCCCCGCGGGCGCGTCGTCCTCGGACAGCAGGACGGGGTCGATGCCCGCGACCTCGTGGTGGTGCCCAGCCACCTGGAAGGCCGCGCCGGCCGTCAGTGGCTCGGCGGTCCGGCCGGCCAGCACGGAGCTCTGGCGCGGCACCGGGATGGTCGCGGTGCCCGAGGCTGCGGCTGCGATGGTGAGCGGCGTCTCGACGCCCATCAGGTGGTACGGCCAGAACACGCAGGCGTAGCGGCCGTCCCGGCTCACGACGTGCCCCTTGCCGGCGAGCAGGCTCCAGGTCTCCGGGTCGCCGGTGCGGACGACGACGAAGACACCTCCGCCGAAGCTCGCCTCGTCGGGCAGGCGGAGCATCGAGAAGACGTCGAGGCTGCCCGGACGGTCGAGGATCCCGCCGTCGGCACGGGCCGCGTACACGTCGGCGAGCTCGGTGGTGCGGACGACCGGGTAGTGCAGGTCCTCGCGGTCGGCGGTGTACCCGGTGTACTGGGCGACGACGGTCATCTCGCAGTGGTCGGCCGCGGCACGGCGCTTGAGCGGAGCGACCAGGTCGGCGCGCGCGGCGAGTGTGGCGTGCAGGTCGTCCCCGAGGGCGAGCAGGTCGGCCATGCCCGGCGCGGGGATGGTCTCGTCGACCTGGGTCACGGTGCCGGCGGTCGGGTCGAACACGAGGTCGTACTCCCCCGACTTGCCGAGCGCGACGATGTCGAGCCCGACACGTTCGATCCAGGTGACGAGGCGGATGAGGTTGGCCGGCTGGTCCCCGTCGCCGGGCAGGTAGCGGACGCCGGCCGCGGCGGCCGTGGCGGCGAGCGTGACGCCGGCGACGGTCTCGACCTCCTTGCTCACCATGACGACGTGCACACCGTGCGCGATGGCGGCTTCGGCGTACGCGACGCCGGCGGCGACCCGGCCGGTGGCCTCGACGAGCACGTCGATCGCGCTCCAGTCGATCCCCGCCAGGTCCGCTACGACGGTGGCGTCGCTGATGCCGAGGTCGGCGAGCATCGACTCGACCCCTGCCCCGTCCGGGTCGACGAGGACCGTCGGCGTCATGTCGGCCACGTTCCGCAGCTGTGCCAGGAGGGTCCGTCCGTAGCCTCCGCGCGCGCCGGTCAGCGCGACTCGGGTCTGCGTGCCACTGGGCTGCTGGATCGCCATCGTTCCTCGTCTCCTCGTTGATCAGGTGCCCGATGACCGGGTCAGGTGACCACCGGGCGATCGCCACCGTAACACCGCTTGTCACAGTTGTTCAACTTCTTTCACACGGATTCACGTGTATTCTCATTGGAGGACGCGCGCCGGAGAGCGGCGGGCATCGTCAGGAGGGAACGACATGGCCACGATGGGCGTCATCGCCGACGACTTCACCGGAGCGACCGACATCGCGACCGCGTACGCCGCCCGGGGCTACCGGACCGAGGTCCTCACGGCACCCGACGCGCGCGCAGACCCCGGAACGGACGTCTCCGTCGTGGCGCTGAAGACCCGGACGGCGCCGATCGACGTCGCCGTCGCCCAATCGCTCGCCGCGCACGACCGTCTCGCGGCAGCCGGCCACACGAGGTTCTTCCTCAAGTACTGTTCCACGTTCGACTCGACCGATCGCGGCAACATCGGACCGGTCCTCGACGCACTCGTCGAACGCACCGGTGCTGCACGCTGCGTCGTCGTCCCCGCGTTCCCCGACAACGGCCGCACCACCTTCCAAGGACACCTCTTCGTCTGGTCCGACCTGCTCGAGCACTCCTCGATGCGGCACCACCCGCTCACCCCGATGACGAAGTCACGCGTGGCCGACATCCTCCGCCCGCAGACCCGGCACACCGTCGGCGAGGTCCGTCTCACGACGGTGCAGGCCGGGCCGGAGGCAGTCCGGACAGCACTCGACGCGTCCGCAGATCCGTACGTCGTCGTCGACGCGGTCGACGACGACGACCTCGTCACGATCGCCGCGGCCACCGAGGGAGACGTCCTCCGGTCCGGCGGCTCCGGGCTCGCCCTCGGCGTCGCACCGGGCAGTGCGGACGCCACCGCCGCCTTCACCGCGCCCGTCGGCCGCCGCCTCGTCGTCTGCGGCAGCGCGTCTGCGCGCACCCGCGAGCAGATCGCATCCGCCGTCGCGGCCGGCTCCCCCACGCACCAGCTCGACGTCGCCCGGCTCGCCGTCGATGCACCAGCGGTCGTCCAGGAGGCCGTGGCCTGGCTCCGAGCGCAACCCGCGGACAGCGCACCCGTCGTCTACAGCGTCGGCGTTCCGTCCGACGTCTCCGCGGACGCCGACAGCTCGACCCGGATCGAGCACGCACTCTCCGAGATCGTCGACCGTGCGATCGCCGACGGCTTCGCACAGTGCATCGTCGCCGGCGGGGAGACGTCCGGCGCGGTGGTCTCGCGGCTCGGGATCCAGCGGCTCGTCATCGGTGCACCGATCGCCCCCGGTGTGTGCTGGGCAGAAGGGGTGACCGCATCGGGACGCCGCATCGCCATCGCACTGAAGTCCGGGAACTTCGGGTCGCCGGACATGTTCGTCACCGCATGGGAGGCCCTCGCGTGAACACCACCGACCCCTGGCTCGCCGACGTCACCGTTGCCCTGGCCGACACCGGCAAGCGCCTCGCGGCGGCCGGCCTGAGCCCCGGCAGCACCGGCAACATCAGCGTCCTCCGCGACGGACGGGTCGCGATGACCGGTACCGGCACCGACCTGAGCGACCTCCGCCCCGACGGCATCGCCGAGCTCACCCTCGACGGCACCCACGTGCACGGGCCGCGGCCGTCGAAGGAGGTCGCCATGCACCTCGCCATGTACGCCCGGAACCCGACGCACGGCGCATGCGTGCACGTGCACTCGCCGTTCTCCGTCGCTGCGTCCTGCCTCGCGCCGTGGTCCGCGACGAGCGCGATCCCACCGATCACCCCGTACTTCGTCATGCGTGTGGGGCAGACGCCACTCATCCCTTACCGGGCTCCCGGCCACCCGGAGATCGGCGCGCTCATCCGCGACGAGCCGACACCCTCCAGGGCCGTCCTGCTCGCCAACCACGGCCAGGTCGTCAGCGGGACGGACACGGCCGACGCCCTCGAAGCCGCCATCGAGCTCGAAGAGGCGTGCCGCATCAGTGTCCTGACCGCGGGACACGACCGACGACTGTTGTCCGAGGACGACGCGATCGAGCTCGCCGACCGGTACGGCACGCCGTGGACCCGACGATCGCTACAGTGACCGTGTGAGCGAGCCGCAGACGTCCGAACCGCCGCTCATCCCCGAGCAGCGGCGCGACCTGATCGTGCGCCACCTGCGGCAGGACTCCGTCCTGAGCTACCGCCAGCTCGCCGGTCTCCTCGGGGTCAGCCACATGACCATCCGGCGGGACATCGCCGAACTCGAGGAACAGGGCCGGGTCATCGCGACCCAGGGCGGCGCGAAGAGCGTCGCACGGGTTGCGAGCGAGCCGCCACGGATCGAGAAGTCCACGACCGAGGTCCGCGAGAAGGACGCGATCGCTGCCAGGGCAGCCCAGCTCGTCCACGAGTCCATGACGGTCTACCTCGACGCCGGGACGACCATCCAGGCGATGCGGCCCTACCTCGACCACCTGCACGACCTGACCGTCGTGACGAACGACCTCGTCATCGCGTCGTCGTACCTCGACCACCCCACGATCGAGGTCATCGTCGTCGGCGGACGCCTCGACAAGCAGAACCAGTCCACCGTCGGACGGCTCCCCTCGATCGTGCTCGCAGAGCTCTCGATCGACATCGCGTTCCTGAGCACCAGCTCGTGGGACCTCCGTCGCGGGATCACCATCCCGTCCGAGTCGAAGGTCGAGCCGAAGAAGGCGGCGGCGCGCGCAGCCGGTTCCACCGTGCTCGTCGCGACGAGTTCGAAGTACGGCACGTTCGGCCGGTACCGGGTCCTCGGACTCGACGAGTTGTCGACGATCATCACCGACGACGGCCTCCCTCTCCGCGATGCCGCGTCCATCGAGGCCGACGGTGGTGGCGGAACCTCCGTCGAACGCGTCACCGTCAGCCGCTGACACCATCGAGGCCCATCTGGGGGTGTCGGCCTCCGTCGTCCCGGGAAGGATCGCCGAGCAGTCGTCGGGTCCAGTCCGCGAGGGCCGCGGTCGCGGTCCTCGAGATCGCGGCGTCGGGCACCATGCTCGTGAACCCGTGGAAGGCACCGGGCCAGACGTGGAGCTCCGCGTCGACCCCCGCTGCCCAGAGGCGGCTCGCGAAGGCGACGTCCTCGTCGCGGAAGACCTCAGCACTGCCGCAGTCGATGTAGGTCTTCGGCAGCGCAGACAGGTCTGCGGCACGAGCCGGCGCGGCGTACTCGGAGACGTCAGGGGTGGCACGGCGTGGGCCGAGGTACGCGTCCCACGCGAAGCGGTTCATCTGGCGGTCGGCGACCCCGACGCCGTCGATCTGCTGGGTCGAGACGGTCTCGTCACGGTCGTCGAGCATGGGTGACACGAGGATCTGCGCCATCAGGTCGGGACCCTGCCGGTCACGGGCGAGCAGGGCCGTCCCCACCGCGAGTCCGCCGCCCGCGCTCTGCCCCGCGATGACGATCCGCGCCGGGTCGATGCCGAGCTCGTCGGCGTGTGCCGCCACCCAGACGAGACCGGCGTAGCAGTCCTCCACCGGGTACGGATCGGGGTACTCGGGTGCGAGGCGGTAGTCGACGCTGACGAGGACCACGTCGTGGTCGAGCAGCCAGTCGTCGAACGAGTCGAGGTTCCCGAGGTGGTGGCCGAACATCATGCCCCCGCCGTGGATCGAGTAGACGGCCGCGGTCGTTCCGGTGCGCTCGACACGGTCGATGATCGCGAGGTCGATGGGCTCACCGAGGTACCCCGGAACCGTGACGCTCCGCCGCTGGTACCCGCGAGAACGCAGGCGCTCGTCGACGACGTCCTCGGGCACGTCGAGCTGTCGCATGCGGGGCAGCATCTCCGCGGTGAGGGTGAACGGACCGCGGGCCTCGAGCGCCGTCAGGAAGGTCGCGAGTTCGGGGTCGAACGGCGGGCGAGCGATGGGGTCGGACACGGGCACACTCCTTCGATGAAGAAGTGGCGACTCCCGTGAGACGCGTGTGCGGTCCCGCCTGCCGGAGCAGCGCGGGATTTTTTCCCTCTGCCGAGGACAGTAGTGCACGCGACGCTCCGGAGCGCGCACCGCACTGTGCAAGAAGCCGCGGAAACGAGGTACTGAACGCCGACGTTCCTGGTGCGCAACCGGGACGCCGTCCTTCCCCACCACTCGCACGACGCGTACAGTCCCCCGCAAGGTACGACCGGTGGGCGGGGAACGCGATGCGACTGATGACGGGAACGACACTGGTCGTGGCGCTTGCCGCAGCAGCGATGGTCGGCCTGGCGCCGCCAGCGGCCGCGGCCGGGTCGGGGACGATCGCTGTGCAGCTCGCGACGCCGGACGGCACCCCGATCAGGTTGGCGGACGTCGAAATCGCTGCGATCGGCATCGACGCCGTCGTCGGGACCGCCACCACCGATGCCGACGGCACCGCGACGTTCACCGGCATCCCCGCCCCGGACACCGTGACGGTCACCACACGGCAACTCCCGCCGCGCGGAACGCAGACCTACGCCCCCGGACTCCGCTCGGCCATCGTGGTCCGCGGCGGCACGACGGTCGCGGTCACCGTGCCGCTCGTGATCGGCGCCACCGTGGAGGGCGGGGTGGTCGGCCCCTCGGGTCCCGCTGCTGGACGGTTGATGTACGCCTGGAACGAAGACACCTCGCAGGTGTTCCGGACGACCTCGGACAGCGCGGGCCAGTACCGGTTCGTCGGGTTGAGCACCGGGAAGTACCGCATCGAGGCCTACGCCAGCGGCACGGCGTCGCCCGCCGTCTGGAAGACCCGGGTGTACCAGCAGCGCGGGACCCTCCCAGCGTCGCAGGTGACGTTGTCGAGGCACTACGCACACAGCGACTACGACCTGGTCGTCTACGCCGACACGGCGTCCCGCACCCCGTCGCCGCTGCTCAGTGGCGCGCGCGTCACGGTGACGAACGCGACGACCGGTGCGTCGTTCTCGACCCGGTTCTCGACGCTGCTCGACAGCGAGCAGACGGCACAGTTCCAGATTCCCTCCGGGCAGTACTTGGTCGAGCTCCGGACAGTGGCGACGACCGCGACGCCGGCGCGTGTGCTGTGGCTCGGACGCCCCGGCGGCGTGTACCGGTACGTGACCGACCGGGCCCAGGCCGTCCCGGTGCGGGTCGTGTTCGGCGGATTCAACGGCTGGGGTGGGGCGGTGCCGGAAACGTCCGTGGCCGTGGCCGCTTCGACCGCAGCCACGTCGTGATCCACAGGACGGCGCTCCGGGTGACCGAAGCGGAAACGAGCGAAAGCGGCGACGCCGGGCGCGTGGCTGAGTCTGGCTGAGCGGCGCACCGCGCCAGCGGGGCGACGGCCGTGACGGGAGGGACGGTGTCAGCTGGCATCGGGCCTCCTGTCCGTCTGGAACACGTACCGGCGCAGCGTTGCGAGGGGGCGGGGACTAGCCGAGGGTGGTCCGTCCGGCGAGGACGGCGAGGGCGACCTCGGCGAGCGGGAGCTGGTTCCGCCGCGCGTGGTCGCGCAGCAGGGAGAACGCGGTCGCGGTGTCCACCCCGTTCCGGTTCGCGATCCACCCCTTCGCCTGCTCGATGACGGTACGGCTGTCGAGTGCTGCTTGCAGTTGCCCCTGCGTCGTCACCGCGTCGTCGATGGTGCGCTGCTGCATGAGCGAGACCGCTGCGATGTCGGCCAGTGCCCGCGCAGCGATGAGGTCGTCCTCGTCGAACGCGCCGGCGGACTCGCCGAACAGGTTGAGCGATCCGATGACGGTGGTCCGGAGCCGCAGCGGGATCGAGTGGACGGCTGTGTACCCGGCGTCAGCCGCGGCCCGGCAGAAGTGCGGCCATCGCGGCTCGGCCACTCGGACGTCGGGGATCGAGACCACGCTCCCCGTCCGCGCTGCCTCGAGACAGGGCCCGTCGCCGACTTCGAGCTGCAGGAGCTCGAGCAGTCCGCTGTGGTGCCCCACCGAGGCGGTGATCTGCAACCGGTGATCCGAGCCGAACAGCATCAGCCCGGCAGCGTGGACGTCGAACAACGCCGCCGACTCGTCCACCAGGTGCTGCAGGCGCCCGGTGAGGTCCTCTGAGCTGGTGGCGCTGCCGACCAGCGCGATGATCGTCTGCAACAGTCGTCGTTCGCGGTCGGCGCCCACGGGGTCACTCCAGATGCTGTGATCAGAAGTGGCCGGTCGTGCCCTGCTCCAGCAGTCGAAGACCGCGTGCCGCCACACTACGGCCCGGGGATGCGAACACGCCTGGCGCAACGACTCCCCGCTGGGGACTCGTCCAGATCACCGACCCGGGTGCGAACGGCCGACTGGGCGTCAGATCGTGCTGGCGTCGAGGACGAACCGGTACCGGACGTCGCTCGCGAGCATCCGTGTGTACGAGTCGTTGAGATCATCGACGACGGCACGAACCGCAGGACGAACGTCGACGCCGTGTCACCGGTCCTGGTCGCGCTCGGCGCGCTCGTCATCATGCTCATCGCCGTGGTCGCAGGTCTTCAGGCTGGACGATGGGAACTCCGCACCGCCGCCGTCCGCTTCACCACCGGGTTCCGACCGCTGAACACCCTTCGCAGCGCGGCCGCCAGAGTCGCTCTGATCGGCACCGCCGCCTGTACGACCGCCCTCGCGGGCGCGGCGGTCGTCAGGCAAACCACCACCCTCGACCTCGACGTCACCACCGCAGTCATCGCGGTCGGAAGCGTCGTGTTTGCCGTGTCCGTCGCTTCGTTCTGGCAGGGAAGCCGTCGATGGAACTGCTGAACGACCTTCGGTCCAACTGGACGATCATCGTCGCCAAGATCGTCCTGATCGTGCTGCTCGCACTCTGCTGGTACAACGTGGCGTCGTTCACCCAGTCCACGTCGCAGGCCGTGACCCAGGGCCTGTCCACTGTTGCCGATGCCGACCTCTACACGGTGATCGACGATCTCGACCCGGAGGCTTTCGAAGCGATTCGGCGAGACGAGCGCGCGCACTCGACGCAGTCGCCTCGTTCGTCGACCGCATCGATGACGAGCCCGGATTCAGGTTCATCTCCTCGTACGACCAACCCGTCACCGTCCAGGACTTCCGCGGCGACGATCGCTTCGACGTCGGCTACGGGACCGAGTACACGCTCAACGGGAAGTACCAGGACGAATCGGGGCGGAGTGTTCAGGACATCAAGTCCATCCAGCTCAACGAGACCGCGTTCGAGTTCGCGGGGCTCTCCGTGCAGGACGGCAAGCCGATCGATTGGGACGCCGTCGACTGGGCTTCCGGCCGGATCCCCGTGCTGCTCGGCAACGAGTACCGCGGCGTGTACGAGCTCGGACAGCGACTCACCGGCTCGGTCATCCTGCAGGAGCAGGAGCTCGAGGTCGTCGGTTTCCTCGAACCGGACAGCGCCATGTACTTCCGCGGTGAGGCCAACCACTACCTCGATGACACCGTGATCGTGCCCTACCCGCCGACACTCGCCGGACTCGACCGAGCAGCACTCGACCGGTTGGATCCCGAGCTGTTCGGACGCCTGGTGTTCCAGGTACTGAACGCCGACCTCGCCGTCGATCGCAGCCTCGATTTCGGTGGCGTCGTCGCGCGACTCGACGAGATCGGAGACGACACCGGCTTCGGGTCGTACACGTTGCTCGGAGTGCCGACCTACCTCGTGCAGCTCTCCCTCGTCCGCCAGCTCATCCAGGACAACATGGTGCTCGTCACCGCGCTGCTCGTCGTGCTCACCGCGGGCGTGGGCATCATCACGGCGTTCCTCGACCGACTTCTCCATCACCGTCGAGCGCCAGTCGCGCGGGTGCACCATCTCCTCGGGAAGAGCCCGAACCGCACGAACCGATTGTTCCGGGCAAGCCGCCTGACCGAGTACTCCGCCGCGTTCGGGCTCTTCCTCGCGACCAGCGCAGTGCTCCCCAACGACAGTTCGATGGCTCGATTCGGCGCCGGCACGGCCCTGCTCCTCTGGTGCATGGCGGACGGCGCACTCGGCCGACGAGCCGTCTGCGTCGAACTGACCACCCAACACCGAAGGGGTACCCCACGATGATCGTGCTGCGCGACGTCTCGAAGACGATCACCGAGCCCGACGGATCGACCAGAACGCTGTTCGACCGACTGCACTTCGACCTTCGCGAAGGCGATCGCTCCGTAGCCGTCACCGGGCGCAGCGGATCGGGCAAGAGCACGCTGCTCCGGGTCCTCGCCGGCCTCGACACCGACTTCACGGGGACCTACGGCCATGAAGGGCATGTGCTCGAGCGCTCCGCGTCCAGGATGGCGGCCCACCGGCTCCGACACATCGGCATCGTCACCCAGGACCACAGCCTGCTCGGGGACCGCAGCGTGCTCGACAACGTCCGGCTCGGAGTCCCTGCTCGTGCTGACTCGGCGGACCGAGCAAAGGAGGCCCTCGAGGCGGTCGGCATCGGTCACCTTGCCGGCAAGCGCCCACGACGACTGTCGGGAGGAGAGGCGCAGCGCGTCGCGATCGCTCGGGCCATCGCGAAGCGGCCGGCTGTCGTGCTCGCCGATGAGCCTACGGGAGCACTCGACGAGACGACCGAGGACGACGTGCTCGCCCTCTTCGATCAGCTGCAGCACGCAGGCACCAAGTTCGTGATCGTCACCCACAGTGAGCGCGTTGCAGAGCGATGCGGACGGCGACTCCACCTTCACCACGAACAGCTCATCGAGTGCGGTACGTGACGGACTGGAGGCACAGTGCCAGCTGGCATCGGGCCTCCAGTCCGTCAGTGGTTGCGCTCCAGATCCCCGATCACGCGTGCGCAGTACGGTCGCGGCTGAAGAACTCGGCGAACATCTCCCGTTTCGCCGCGTGTGAATCGAGGTCGAGCTCCAGTCCTTCCATGTTGAGGTCGGTCCCGAACAGTCGCAGGATTCCCGAGCCATTCGGATCCGCGGTTTCGAGTGACACCGAGAACAGCGTCGGCGACGTGTCGCCAGCAGCAATCCGCCGAGCTTCTGCGAACGCCGCGCGGTACGTCGCGTCGGTGACGCGGATCACACTGACCGAGCAACTCGTGGCGTCCCAGTCGGGCGCGACCATCTCGGCGCTGGGTGCATGGAAGAAGTGCACGACGAACGTGTCGCGCTCGCCTTCGGCGCCGTAGTGCCGCTCGTCCACTGCTTCGATCTGCACGAACTCATTCTCGCTGCCAACCGAGCGTGCGCAAGAGGACCAGCTCACGGGAGCCGACCAGGGCGCTACGCTCGGCTCGGCTTCGGCACGCGGGGGTCGCTCACGGAGAAGAATCGATCGAGACAACAGCAATGAAGGCACGCCTCGCAAGAACACCCTGGGGAGAGCACACCGGTCGAGACGACCTGGTCATCATCTGGGCTCTTATCGTGGTCGGGTGGCGGACACGATTCTTGATCAGCAGAATGGAGCCATGACGACGTCTGCCGATCTTTCTTGGATCGGGATCACGAAGGAACAGCAAGGCATCCTCGAGACGCGGCACTTCATCGGCAACAACGGGTGGGATCACAACGGGCAGACCGACAAGATGATGCCGCGGCTGTTGGAGTGCGCGGTGACCGTCGACCTGTCGCTCGCTCGAATCAAGGAGGCCATGGCCGCGGTTGGGCACTCTCGGAACGAGCTGCCAGCGGGTTATGTTGGCCCCGTGGACGTTCTGAGCGCGAAGGTCTTGGGCACGATCGCCTTCGCCTTCGGCTTGGTGTTCATCACGACGTCGGTCGTCCGTTTCATCCGGCCGGATCTCGACGTGGTCCTGGCCATCGTGAACACCGCGCTTGGCATCTTCTGGCTCGGCGCGGGCATCTGGTTGTGGCGCTTCGCCCTTCGGAAGGCGAAGCGCGATCGGTAACGGATCCCTTCCCGAGTCGATGTCGGTCTGCCAGCAGTCAGCTGTCGAGTGCGATGACCCACGGGATCAGCAGGAGCCCCGCGACGATGAGCAATCCGATCCCGGGCCAAAACCACGGAGCACTAGTTCCGCGCTCGGCTTTCGCCTGGCCAATCCCATCTCGACGAATTGCAATGACAGCAGCGCGCCCGATGAGCCCGAGCCCCGTCAGCGCGATGACCATGAGCCCCCACCACGTCCACCACGAGAACTCCACAAGACGAGCATGCCGGATGAGACGCACTACCGATCGCGACGGGTACCAGCCGGTGTGCTCGCTCGCCGGTCGATTACCGGACGATCACGGCTCCGCTTACCACCCATCGCCCAACGAAAGGGTGACGGCGTACTTACCTGTCACCGGCTGACTGTGGCGTCTCGAAGGTGAATGAGGCGGGTTGGCGAGTCGAACCTGCTAAAGAGATTCAGCTCTTCGTCGTAGGTGATGGAAGCAAGGAGAGAACGGTCCAAACGGTGTCGAAGGACGAGCACGGTGAAGCCGTCCCCGTCTTCTGCGTCGGTCGGATGCCAGTCGGACTGATCACCACCCCAGATGAACATGCTGTCGGGATAGATGAGGCTCACGGCCGGATGGGGGCGCTTGCTGTGCCCCTCACCGATGCGCTCGTTGTAGCCGTCGGAGACGATGGTGCGTTGCGTTGCGACGTGGATGGCGGTCCAGCTGGCGTCCCGGAGGTCGGTCTTCACACTCCACTCGTCGACACCGTTGAAGTCCTGCATGAGGACTGTCGCGGTGACGCTACGGTCGGTGTCTGCTCTGATGGCTTCACGAATTGCGTCGATGCGGTTGTTCACGTGCGCTCCTCCTCTTGAGTGTTTCAGCCGAAGACCGGCGCTTCCTTGCCGTCCGGGTACCGGCAGCTGTCTCCCGGGGTGCACAGGAAACGGTACGTGGAGAGGCCGAGGTTGAGGTTGAACGTGTGCGCACGCTCGTAGTCCTGGATCTTCATGTTGCCGAGCTTGAAGATGTAGGTGCCGTTGTGTGTTCCGCCCATCGACCCGGTGAAGTTGAAACCGTCGCCGGAGAGGTTCGAGTAGCCCGTGGAGTCCACCGTCCGGCTGGGCAGGAGTCCTTCCATCTGCTCAAGAGTGATGCCACCGCTGAGGTCCACGTTGTAGTTGCGGAGGACGGAGAAAGCGGACAGGCCGAAGATGTGCTTGTCGGTCTGCAGTCCGATGGTGAACGTGAGGTCGATGCAATTGCTCCAGGAGCCGTTGGTCGGGTCGTTCGCCTGTCCGTAGATCACGCCGTAGACGATGTCGCTCGACGATGGAGCCCAGATCGTGCGCACGGGGGTGCTGTTGTAGCAGCCGACGCTGTCGGCACGGGCGTTCGACGGTGGCGCGAGGTTCGCCGCCTCTTCGGAGGACATGGTGATGAGGCAGGCAAAGTCGCCTGTTCCACCGCTGGTGGTGAGGTCGGTTGCCGCTTGGACGCAGGCTTGACCAGCTGCGCCGTTGTCGTCGGTCGCTGACGTGGCCGCGCTGGCGGGGCCAGCAAGCCCGAAAGTGCTCAGGAGGACAAGGGTCGCTGCGCTGAAGGCGGCGGGTCTGAACTTCATCGTTGAAGCCTTTCTCGTTGCTGTCGGCGTACCTGAATAACCGTACAGACGAGCCGCGATGTCTCGAGTGGGTGTTTCGCCCCACTAGCTTGTACCCCTTTCGGGGGTTGCGGATCGCCGTTCAAGCAAACTCGTCAGCGCAGCCAGCCGAGCCATCGCCCCCGGAAGGCGCTGTGCGCGCGCAATGCTGCTGTAGCGGTGACGTGCATCACCCTCCTGCTTATCGGGTTCTTCAGCGGCAGTTGAAGATCACGACGCTACGGGCGTCCGGTAATCGATCGGCTGTCGGGCGGTCGGCGACGGCGCTTCCGCTCGTATCCGCTTAAATCACCCCGTAGCGTCGTCCTATGGATCAAGACGTGCTGGTGGTCGAAGCGGCCAGCGCCACGGACATTCCTGCAGCTCAAGCGCTCATCGACGGTGCGAGGCAGTGGCTGCGCTCGCGTGGGATAGACCAGTGGCAAGACCCCGTCCCGGATGCTGTTCTACTCCGCGACGCCGAGCAGGGGAATCTCTTCGTCGTGCGTCAGCACCAGGTGATCGTGGCCATGGTCACCGTGTCCGACTCGGACTCCGAGACGTGGGGCATGGAGAGCAGCTCCGCTGTGTACGTGCACCGACTGGCCGTTGCGCAGACTCATCGTGGCAGCCGGCTCGGACAACGACTGCTGGTGTGGGCAGAACACAGAGCTACCGAGCGCGGAGCGGCCCTCGTGCGGCTCGACTGTGCGACGGACAACCCGGGCTTGCGGCGCTTCTACGAACAGCTACGGTTCCGGCACGTTCGCGACGTGACGGTGACAGCCCTCGAGGGCGGGCGGCAACTCGCTTCCAGCCTCTACGAACACGAGCTGGTCCGGTAGCCGGTCGGCTACCGAGACAGGGACGCGGAGTGCGACCTCTCTTGCTCGCAGCGTTGCGGTCTGCCAGCGTTGGCCCATGGGCGACGACGTGACCACCCTGCGTCGAGTGCCCGGGTTCCGCCCGTACTGGTCTGCCGCGACCGTCTCGTCGTTCGGATCAGCAGTGAGCGCGGTGGCCGTGCCAGTTCTCGTGGTGACGGTGCTGCACGCTAGCCCGTTCGAAGTAGGACTGGTCAACGCTGCCCAGTCTCTGCCGTACGCATTGTTCGGTTTGATCGTCGGCGCGTACGTCGATCGGTTCCGGCGGAAGCCACTCTTGATCTGGGCGAGTGTCGGTCGCGGCGTGTGCCTGAGCGCGATTCCGGTCCTTTGGTTGACCGGGCTCTTGAACCTCTGGGTGACGGCGGCGGCGTTGTTCGTGTTCGGAATCTTGTCCGTTGTGGGATTCGCCGCCACGCAGTCCCTCCTCCCTCGGATCGTTCCTCGCCCTCTCCTGCTGGCAGCGAATGCGCGGGTGGATCAGAGTGACGCGGCAGCGCAGACGGTGGGCCCGGCTCTCGGAGGTGTCCTGGTCAGCATCGTGACCGCGCCGGTGGCCATAGCGCTCGATGCGGTGAGCTACTTCGTCGACGCTGTCCTCATCGCCCGCGTCCGCGTTGTCGAGCAAACGGCAGCACGCCGGGCCGGCGCGCGGCTGCGGCGCGACATCGCTGACGGTCTGCGGTGGACGTACGGTCATCCGACACTCGCACCGCTGGCGCTGTCGACACATCTCTGGTTCCTCGCCAACGCCGCCGGACTGACGGTATTCGCGACCTTCGCACTCCGTACCCTCGCGCTCCCAGCGGCCGTGTACGGGGCCATCCTCGCAGTCAGCGGAGTCGCGATGCTCCTCGGTGCCACTGCGGCGCCGCGCCTCGGCACACGCTTCGGCGCAAGCCGAACGATCATCGCCGCACGAGCCGCCTACCCGATCGCATGGGCGGCCATCACGCTCACGACCGTTGGCCTCGGTGTTGCAGCACCACCGGGGTCCGTCGTGGTCTTGTTCGTCGCGTTCGCCGTACACGGCGCTGCCGCGGGCTGCGAGAACGCGAACGAAATGAGCCTCCGCCAGACCGTCACACCCGACGCGCTTCTCGGCCGGATGAACGGCACGATGCGCAGCGCGAACAGAACCCTTGCGGCTGCGGGAGCAGTGGGCGGCGGCGCACTCATGACCGTCGCTGGGGACGGCGTCGCACTGCTCGCGGTCACCCTCGTGTTCGCTGGCGCCGTCGTCGTCGCGATGTGCTCGCCCCTCAGAACGAACGCCGTTCGGTAGAGGATCGTCTATCAAGACTCAGTGACCGGTCAATCCTGATGAGCATCGCACTCGCAGCCTCTCGAACCGGTCGGGCGTTTCACATCACGGTAGCTGCGGGAAGGGTGTAAGCGTCGTATTCTCTCCCGGCAGCCCCCGACCCGGACCTGACGGACAAGCATGGAGGAAAATCGTTGCTTGAGGTCCTGCACTAGGAGGAGTGATGAACGACGACGCGCACGTCGGCGACGTCCCGTCGAACTACGCCCTGCCCGCACCGTTGAATCGGAGCGAACCCGTCTGGGTTGCACCGATGGCCGGCGGTGCGTCATGCCCCGCGCTGGTGATCGCTGCAGCCGAGGTGGGGCACTTCGCGCAACTCGCCGCCGGATACAAAAGTGCCGCGGCGATGGTTGTGGAGATCCAAGCAGTCCGCGCGGCGGGTACGCGATTTTTCGGCGTGAACCTGTTCACGCCGAACGTCCACCCCATCGCTGAGCAGGAATACGCCCGGTACGCGGACACCCTTCAGAGCGACGCTCTCCGCCTGGGCGTCACCGATTACCCGGCCCCGCTCACCGAGGACAACGACGACTGGGACGCGAAGATCACCGCGCTGATCGACGACCCCGTGCCCTTGGTGAGCTTCACGTTCGGCCTGCCCACCCCGAACGTTGTCGAAGTGCTCCACGGTGCTGGTTCTCTGCTCATGCAGACTGTCACATCCGTCGACGAAGCACGTCGTGCGGAGGATCGCGGCGTCGACATGCTCATCGTTCAGGGATTCGCGGCCGGCGGCCACAGCGGGATATGGCACGCTGACGTTCTCCCACCCAACGTGCCACTCGCACGGCTCATCGCTGACGTTCGGGCGGCAGTCACCCTGCCGATCATCGCCTCCGGCGGGATCGCCACTCCGGAAGACGTCCGCATCGCACATGCGGCGGGCGCCTCAGCGGTGGCGGTCGGTACCGCCGTACTGTGCTCCGATGAGAGTGGTGCCTCCCAGGTCCATAAAGCCGCGATCGTCGGCCGGCGGTACACCTCCACCGCCCTGACCCGCGCGTTCACAGGCCGTCCCGCTCGGGCGCTGGTCAACCGATTCGTCAGCGACCACGATGACGCCCCGAGCGGCTACCCAGCACTGCATCACCTAACCCGCCCACTCCGCACCGCCGCAACCACGGCAGTAGACCCGTCCGCACTACATCTCTGGGCCGGCCAGAGCTGGCGGCTCGCACGAACAGGGCCCGTGGCCACCATCCTCCGCCAACTCACCACAGGCTCATCAGGGCACCACTCCACTCTCGACTGATATCCGGGGCATGAACCCGGCATGCCTGCGCCGAAGTCTGGAACGGTGGGGTCGTCTTGGCCGCCCTCGTCGCCTGGGTGTTCGTGTTCCGAGCGCTCTACCGCCGCGGCTACTGACCCATCCTCGTCGGCGCACGTGACCGTCCCGCTGGCCGATCGGTCAGCGGTCGCGGCGACCCGCAGAACTTCACAGGCGCCCCTTCCTCTGCTCGCTATCGAGAGGGAGTCACGCCTCGATTCCTATCGGACGACAGCAGCGCTCACCTCAATGGAGCGTGCGGGGTCCTCGAAGTCGGTTTGCCGCCGGGGGAAGTAGCCGGTAGCAGCGGAGTCGACCCTAGACGGTTCGGAGCACGGTGTTCACGAGGCGTTCCGTGTCTTTGGCTGGGTCGAGTGGGGCGCCGAGTTGGGCCCAGAGGTACGCCGGTGCGATCACGAGTTCGATGCATCCCAGGCCGTCGATCGTGGTGACGTCAGCGGCGTCGAGCATCGCCTGGAAGTCGTCGATTCGAGGCTTCACGAGCTCGCTGACCGCCTCGAGGTCCGGCGCTGCCTGCGATGCGGCGAGGAGTGCCCGCAGCAACCCGAGCGCGTGCGGCCCGCGGAGGCTTGTGAGGAGTCGGCCGATGTACCCCGTGAGGTCGGCGCGGAGGTCGCCGGTCGCCGGGACCGGGGAAGCCTGCCGGACGTCGCTGACCATGACGTCGAGCAAGAGTGACTCGATTGTCTGCCACCGGCGGTACACCGTGGTGGCGTGCACCCCGGCGCGGTTCGCGACTGCGGGCACCGTCAGTTCTGCTTCAGGATCCGCAAGCGTCGCCCGGACCGCGGCGAGTACGGCTTCGCGCGTGCGAGCAGTGCGCCCACCAGGGCGACGAGAACCGGCAACTTCTGGCATAACTCCACCCTATTGCACAGCCAGCTGCGTTAGGTATGCTTCAAGCTACTAACGCAACGTAAGTTGCAAGAACGGAGCATCATGACCACCGCGCTCATCGTCGGAGCTGGCATCGCCGGCGACACCCTCGCACTTTGTCTCGCCCGCGACGGATGGGAGGTCACCGTGGTGGAGATCGCGCCCGCGCTCCGGACCGGCGGACAGACCGTCGACCTGCGCGGCGACTCCCGGCAGGTCCTCGTCGACCTCGGGATCATCGGCGCCGCACTCGAGCACCTGATCCCGCAGCGCGGCATTGCCTGGATCCGCGCTGACGGCAGTCGGATGGCCGAGATGCCGGTCGAGGCGTTCGGGGGTCGCGGGTTTATCTCTCGCGAGGAACTCCCGCGGGCAGACCTCGCACGTCTCCTGCATGACGAGGCGCGCGCGGCCGGTGTCGTGCACCGGTTCGCGGACACGGTCGACGCTCTCACCGACACGGTCGAGGGGATCGATGTGCGCTTTCGTTCCGGGCGCTCGGGATCGTTCGATCTCGTCGTCGGCGCGGATGGAACGCATTCCCGAACGCGGGCGCTCCGCTTCGGCCCCGAGTCCCGCTACCGGAAGCCCCTTGGTCTGGCGCACGCCTGGTTCACCCTTGATGAGCAACCGGAGACGCCTCTGCTGGATGGTTGGGCGCTGTCCTACAACGAGCCGGGTCGTCGCGGCCTGACCGCTCGGCCCGGCCATGACGGTCAACAGGAGATCGGGATGACGTTCGCGGCGTCCACCGTGCCTCGCGATCGGGATGAGCAGCTCACTCTCCTCGGCAATGTGTTCGCCGGCACCGGGTGGCGTGCTGCCGAGTTCCTCCGAGCAGCACGAACCGCGCCGGACTTCGCACTCGACACGTACGACCAGATCCTCCTACCCGACATCTGGTCCGACGGACGCGTGGTCCTCATCGGTGATGCCGCGTGGAGTGCCAGCCCGCTCAGCGGCCTCGGGACCGCACTCGGTCTCCGCGGTGCAGCAGAACTCGCCCACGCACTGCGCCAGCACGGCGTGCACGGAGATGCGTCCGGAGTGCGGGTGGCCGCGGCGCTGCAGACGTTCGAAGGTGCCATGCGACCCAGGGCCGCCGCAGCGCAGAAACTGCTTCCGGGCCGTGTCCCCATGGTCGCTCCGAAACGGCAATGGGGTATCCGGGTGAACGCCGTCGCGATGCGCATGCTCCAGGCACGCGCCCTCCTGAGCGTCGTCGGGTTCGTGGCAGGCAGCCGCGGCCACGATCCCGCATCCGCTGAGAACGCCGCATCTTCGCCCACACCCGACGCGCGGTAGAGGATCCGTTGCCGGTCGCGGTCGGGCCTACGCGACGGGGGCCTGGCCCTTGGTTCTCTGAACGCTCACCCGCATCGGAAGGTCCTGCTGCAAGGCGTCGACGCGGGGGTCGAAAGTAGGTTGACCGTCACTCATGGGGAGATCGAGGTAGCTCCGCCGAATCACGTGCGAGAAGGGCGCGCCGTGACTGTTGTCCCGGTGACGACGGAGGTACCAATGCTGAGGATGACGTCGCAACGACGCTGCGTCGACACGGGTCTCATCGGCGGAGAGCAGAAGTGACCACAGTTCGTCGTCAGTCCTGCCGGCCAGGACGGTCGGTTCGAGGGCTCCCGTGCCGAGGAGACGACTGACCAAGCCACGCATGACGGCGACGGGGACGAGGTTTGCTGCGCTTCTCTGCGCGTGGGCTTCGCCGATCGCGAGGTCCGTGAGTTCCACCACATCGACCGGATCAGCATCAACGGCTCCGTCGCGCAAACGCAGCCGTCGCAGCAGCTCATGTGGTGCGGACCGCGTGCGCCCGTGCGCCTGCCCGCTACGCAAGAAGGAGTCGAGGTGGTCCAGCTTCAGTCCACCGTGCACTGCCGTGAGCGCCGAGGGGAGGCTCCCGTCATCGAGTGCGATGATCGTTTCAGCATCGCTATCGAGTGTCACATCTGCGGCGAAGATCGCAGTGATCCGCTGTCGGGTGAGGCGGTGGTGGTCGAGACCCGCGAGGCCCTCGAGTGTGTGACTGAACGGCAGATGGCCGACATCGTGCAACAACGCTGCGATCCGCGAAGGGTGATCCTCGGACGCGAAGTGGGCCACGAGGGCAAGCACGCCGAGCGAGTGCTCGAGGCGAGAGTAGGTCTGAACCGTTGTGATCGAGGCGGCTCCCGCATGTGCGATGAAGGCCAGACGCCGCACCGGCCAGGTGCGGAGGAGACGCTGCTCCGTTTCTGTCAGGCTCACTTCGATCCGCCACAGCGGGTCAAAGAACACCCCGTCGTTCCCCAACGTGTCGATCGCGTCCCCGTGCACAATGGCCTCTCTGCCGTCCCCGTCGACGGTATCGGAACGAACAGCGATTTCCAGCAAGCTCGCTCAGACTGGGCCCGATCCGCTCCGGCTACGCACACGTGACGGGTTGCGTCCGATAGACGATCGGCTAACGGGCACGTTCCGGAGCACAGAGGCGATCCGATCGGACCGCGATAGTAGGGTGCCGACCGTTATGACCCGGAAGTGTGGGTGTCGAAGGAGGCGGCATGATCGCGGAGCTCAACAGACTGGTCGAACTGATCGAAGGTCGCCTGAACGACAACCTCGACGTTGCATCCTTGGCGAGGGAACTCGGCACGACGGAGTACCACCTCCGTCGAATGTTCTCGTCACTCGCTGGGATGCCCCTTTCGGAGTACATCCGGCGTCGGCGAATGTCAGTCGCGGCAGCGGATGTCCTCGGACACGGAAACCTGCTGAGCATCGCGGTGCGGTACGGCTACGGCTCCACCGAGGCATTCGGTCGAGCGTTCCGATCAGTGCACGGTGTCAGCGTCGGCAGCGTCAAGCGAAATGGCGGCCCCCTTCGAACGCAACCGCAGCTCAGGTTCCGCCTGACCGTAGAAGGGAACATCACCATGGACACCCGCATCACCGATCGACCGGCGTTTCACCTCATCGGCCACGCCATCCGCGTGCCCCTCATCCACGAGGGCATCAACCAGCAGATCCAAGCCCACATCGCCTCACTTCCGGCAGCAGAACACGCACGCCTCAAAGCCCTGAGCGACACCGAACCGGCCGACCTGCTTCAGGTCAGCGCCGACGTCGACCCGGACTACACCGAGGGGAGCGAACTGACCTACCTGCACGGAGTAGCCGTCACGGGGAAGGCGCCGATGATCGGAGATCTCGACACGATCGAGGTTCCGGCCGGCACGTGGGCCGTGTTCCACACCGAGGGCGAGTATCCGGCTGCGCTGCAAGAGGCATGGGCCGCGACCGCGACCGACTGGTTCCCGTCGAACCCCGGGCGGCTTCGGCCTGGACCGTCCATCGTCGCGGTACTCGACCGCGCCGGCGACTTCAGCACGGCCACCTGCGAGCTCTGGCTCCCTGTCGAGCGCGCTTAGTAGAGAAGGACCTGTCGGCCGTGGGATGCAGGCAGGTCCGCCGCCCGTTGATGGATCGGTCGCCGAGACCTTCACCATCAACCCTTGGATTAGCCGAGGCAGACATGCAAGGAGCGAAGAGGACCAACGTCATTCGACGTTGGTCCTCTTCCTTCGTCGCGGACCTCGCTAGAACAGCGAGTTCAGCTCGCCGTAGTCGACGGCCGGCGTCAAGGACCCGTATGTGCCGGCAGTCAGCAGTTCCATAGCGGCCGATCGAGCAATCTCGTACGCGGCCTGCGCCATGCCCGAACCGACGCTCACGCGGGCCACTCCGAGTTCTGAGAGCTGCGCGGCAGTCAGGGAGCCGGGGCCGACCATCACGTTCAGCGGGCCGTCGATTGCCTCAGCCAGCGCTCTGATCGTGTCGGCGTCGCCAACTCCGGGTACGAAGACACCATCTGCTCCTGCTTCGAGGTACCGGTGTGCCCGATGGAGGGTCTCAGCGAAGCGCTGCTCCGGCGAGACCAGGCCGGCGAGGTACACGTCCGTCCGCGCGTTGATGAACATCGGTACCCCGGCACGACCCGCTGCACGTCGAGCCGCGCCGATACGGTCCATGAGCTCAGCTGCGGGCAGTGCGCCGTCCTCGATGTTGATGCCGACTGCACCGGCTTCGAGAACTGCGTCGACCGTGTGTTCCACCCCGTCTGCGTCGTCGGCGTAGCCGGCCTCGATGTCAGCGGTGACCGGCACAGTCACCGCGCCAGCGATCCGAGAGACTGCCGCGACGGCCTCCTCGCGCCCGAGCGCGTTACCGTCCGCATGACCGAGCGACCATGCGACACCTGCGCTGGTGGTAGCGATGGCTGGCGCACCCGCACTCTCGACGAGTCGGGCGCTTGCTACGTCCCAGGCGTTGGCGAGAAGGAGCGGCTGTGCGAAGTCCTGGTGGAGCGTGTGGAAGGCGGCGGCCTGCGTGGTTCTGTTGTTCACCTGCTCAGTTCAGCCGAGCCGCGCTTCAGTTTCTGGCGGATATCGGACGACGCGGTCAGCGTTACAGCGGTTTCAATAGCCGGTCCCCCAGCGAATCTCGGACTCCGAACCAAACCGGATACAGCTGCCGCAAGGACGGTGTCTCACATAGGTGGTCCGCTCATCGTCGCAGTGAGGGACCCCTATGCGTACGACCCCACGACCGCTACTGAAACGAAGAAGCCCACCGAGATCCTCGGTGGGCTTCGTCGTCGTGTCAGACACGTTTCGGTCGGGCTGACAGGATTTGAACCTGCGACCCCTTGACCCCCAGTCAAGTGCGCTACCAAGCTGCGCCACAGCCCGCGAGTTCCGGAGAACTCAGGATCCCGGAGGACCCTCGCCCGCGTCCGACCGGAGCGCGAGCGACCGGTCCAGCATAGCGGACGCCAGACCCCCTCCGCGCCACGGCGAGTCGGACCGAGCAAGCAACCAGAGCCGCCCGAACAACCCGAACGACATGATCACCCCGGACGAGACCGTCACCCCGCCCGCACCACTTCGCGCCGCGCCGCCAACCACGGCAACCCGAGCCCGACGAGCAACCCGCCGGCCCCGTCCGCCGCCAGGTCCCCGATCGTGTCGTCGTACCCGACGTAGATCGCCGAGTCGACGAAGTTGTGCCCCAGCCACTCCCCCATCTCCCACGCCGCCCCGATGGCGAGCCCTGCACACAGCCCGAGGACCGCGACGACCACCCGGCGCTCTCCGTCCGGCGCCGGCACCGCGCGCAGGTCGGCACCGATGACGTACAGCACGGCGGCGAGCAGCCCGGTGAGCACGACGTGCATGAACTTGTCCCACAGGAACACGCTCGTGTACCACTCGAGCACGCTCGACCACCCCGCGAGGAGCACGAGCACGCACACCGCCAGGTCGAACGCCGGCCGCAGCCCGAGCATCCGCGGCACCACGACCCCGAGCAACGACAGCGCCATCACCGGCAGCGCGGTCCCGCCCCACCCGATGCTCGCGACGAGCAGGCTCACGAGCGTCAGGGCACGCACCACGTCGGCCACCAGGAACCCCGGCCGCAGGAACGTCGGCCCGAGCGCCCGGATCACGACGCCCACCGCACGACCGCGTGCACGGCCGCGTGGTCGGACGGCCACACCCCGCCCGGCCGTCGGTTCGACACGGCCACCCGGTCGACGGTCGCGTCCGGCGTCACCAGGACGCCGTCGATGCGCCGGCCACCGACACGCGGGCTCCCGTAGTGCGGGTACGTCCCGTACGGCTCGCCCACCTGCCTGGAGGCCCGCCCCCAACTGTCGACGACGCCAGCGTCCGCCAGTGCTCGCCATGGTGCGGACCCTGCCGGGCTGTTCCAGTCGGCCATCACGACGGCGGGCAGACCGCGCTGTCGCACGATCCGGCCGAGGAGTTCGGCGGACCGCAGTCGGGCCCACGGCGATGCGACGTCGAGGTGCGTCGCGATGGCCAGGAACCGGACGCCGGTCGCGCGGTCGTCGACGACGGCCCCGACGGCGTGCCGGGGGAAGGACGTGGCCCACGAGCGGGATCCCGGACGGCTCGGCGTGCGGGACAGCGCCCAGGTGCGCTGCTCGACGACGTCGAGGCGGGAGCGGTCCAGGAAGAGCCCGACCTGCTCGCCACCGCCGCGCGCGCCGCGCCCGACCAGGACGGGCTCCCAACCCGACCCGAGGCCGGCCGTGAGGTCGTCTGCCTGCGTGGGGAGGGCCTCCTGGACGGCGAGGACGGTGGGCGCTTCGGACGTGACGAGCGCGGTGATCGCATCGCGGCGACGCTCCCAGGCGTCCGGGTGTGCGGACGGTCGCGGCACGCGACGGCGCACGTTGAGGGTCATGCAGTGGACCTCGGGCGACCGGACGGCTCCGATGAGCGGGTGGTCGTCGGGGTGGTGGGGCATGCCTCCCTTCTACGAGACGACACCCGTCGGATTCCCAGGGACCTCTCCGCGTGGCTCGTAGGGTGGCCCGATGCGTTCTCGTTCCACCCCTCGTGTCCTCGTCGCGATCGCGGTCTCCGGACTGCTGCTCGGAGCCGCCGGGTGCACGTCGAGCGGCCCGGACACGAGCCGGCCGACCCTCGCGAAGGCTTCGGCGACGACCGTGACGGTCGCCGATGCCTCCGACGCTGCCGCACGGTCGGTGCGCGTGAGCAAGGCCCTGTTCGCGAGTGCTCCCGGCGCGATCGTCGCGACGGCCGGCGATGCCGATGCGATCTCCGGAGCGGCGAAGGCCGCGGCGAGCGCCCACGTCCCGGTGCTGTTGACCGCGAAGAACGAGAAGGGCGCGAAGAGCAGCGCTACCGTCGCCCGCGAGCTCGATCGGCTCGGGGCCGACTGGTACCAGGCCGAGGGCGACGTGGCGCTCGACACGGACGTCGAACAGCGGAAGGCACCCGAGGGTGGCGACGCGCCGGAGTCGAGCCGGGCCTCCCGGCAGGCGACCGTGGTGGTGGCGGACGCGAGCGCGGACGCTGCTGCCGTGGCGACCGCGAAGGCCGCAGGAGCGAAGGTCGTGACCATGCCGCAGGGCGTGACCGACCCGGCTGCCGCACCCGACGTGGTGACGGCGCTGCACGAGCGGAAGCAGCACCCGACCGTCCTGGTCGGCGCGGCGTTCGACGCCCTGCAGGACCCGGAGTGGACGGTGCGGGCGGCCGAGGGCGGCTTCCAGCTGCGGAACGGCGGCCAGCGGCCGTTCGACGGGCACCGCTACGTGGCGCTGTACGGGGCTCCCGGGGCGCCGGCGCTCGGTGTGCTCGGCGAGCAGGGGCCGGAGGCCACCGTCCAGCGCGCTGAGCAGGTCGCGAAGCCGTACCGGGCCGAGTCCGACGAGCTGGTGACGCCTGCGATGGAGGTCATCGCGACCGTCGCCGCTGGGGACGCCGGGGCGGACGGCGACTACTCGACCGAGCTGCCCGTGTCGACGCTCGAGCCCTACGTCGACGCCGCGCACGACGCCGACATGCCCGTGATCATCGACCTGCAGCCGGGCCGCTCGGACTTCCTGTCGCAGGCGAAGAAGTACGAGTCGCTGCTGAAGAAGCCCGGGGTGTGGCTCGCGCTCGACCCGGAGTGGCGGCTGACGAAGGACCAGGTGCCGCTCGAGCAGATCGGCAGCGTGTCGGCGTCCGAGGTGAACGAGGTGTCCTCGTGGCTGGCCGCGCTCGTGAAGGACGAAGGACTGCCGCCGAAGGCGCTCGTGCTGCACCAGTTCCGGCTCTCGATGATCCAGGACCGTGATGCGCTGAAGACCCACCCGGAGCTCGACATGCTCGTGCACGTCGACGGGCAGGGGTCGCAGCCGGACAAGCAGGCGACGTGGAAGGCGCTGCACCAGGGCGCACCCGAGGGCCTGCACTGGGGCTGGAAGAACTTCTACGACGAGGACACGCCCATGCTGACGCCCGGGCAGACGATGGCGGACGTGCAGCCGACGCCGTCGTTGGTCACCTACCAGTAAGGCCCGGTTGGTCCGGTTGTCCACAGCCGGGAGGCGCGGGTCGGCTTTCGTCGGTTGCTGCTGACAGCATGGGGGCATGGACACCCCCACCGCCGCTCCGCCTGTCGTCTCGCCGTCTGCAGACATCGCCGCCGAGGCACAGCAGGCGCTCGCTGCGCTCACCGGGCGCCCCGACGCGGTCTTCCACCCCGGCCAGCTCGAGGCCATCTCCGCCCTGGTCGAGCACCGGCAGCGTGCCCTGGTCGTGCAGCGCACCGGGTGGGGCAAGTCCGCGGTGTACTTCCTCGCGACCCTGCTGCTCCGGCGCCGTGGTGGCGGCCCGACCGTCCTGGTGTCGCCGCTGCTCGCACTGATGCGCGACCAGGTGGCTGCGGCTGCCCGGGCGGGGGTCCGTGCGGTGTCGATCAACTCGGCGAACGCGCACGAGTGGGGCGAGACCCAGGCCGCGCTCGCTCGTGACGAGGTCGACGTGCTCCTCGTCTCCCCCGAGCGCCTGAACAACCCGAAGTTCCGCGACGAGCAGATGCCGACCCTGATCGCGCGGATGGGCATGCTCGTGGTCGACGAGGCGCACTGCATCTCGGACTGGGGTCACGACTTCCGGCCGGACTACCGCCGGTTGGCCGAGCTCATCCGCTCGCTCCCCCACGGGGTCCCCGTCCTGGCCACCACCGCGACGGCGAACGAGCGCGTGGTCGAGGACGTCGCCGAGCAGCTCACCGCCGGACCGGCCGACCCGGTGTTCACGATCCGCGGGTCGCTCGCCCGGGCATCGCTGCGCTTGGGCGTGCTCACGCTGCCCGACGCCCGGCAGCGGCTCGGCTGGCTGCTCGCGCACCTCGGCGACCTGCCCGGCAGCGGCATCATCTACACGCTCACGGTCTCGGCGGCCGAGGACATCGCCCGGCTGCTGCGCGACAACGGGTACGCCGTCCGGGCCTACACGGGGCGCACCGACACCGACGAGCGCGAGCAGCTCGAGCAGCAGCTCAAGGGCAACGAGCTGAAGGCCCTGGTCGCCACGAGTGCGCTCGGCATGGGGTTCGACAAGCCGGACCTCGGGTTCGTCGTGCACGTCGGCGCTCCGTCGTCCCCCGTCGCCTACTACCAGCAGATCGGTCGTGCGGGTCGTGCCACCGACAACGCCGACGTGCTGCTGCTGCCCGGGCGTGAGGACCGTGAGATCTGGCAGTACTTCGCGAGCGCGTCGATGCCGACCGAGGCTCGGGCCTCCGCCGTGCTCGGCGCCTTGTCCACCGACACCGCGATGTCGACGGTCGCGCTCGAGGGTCTGGTCGACATCAAGCGCTCCACCCTCGAGCTCCTGCTCAAGGTGCTCGACGTCGACGGGGCGGTTCGACGCGTCACCGGCGGCTGGGTCTCCACCGGGCAGCCGTGGCAGTACGACGCCCCGCGGTACGAGCGGGTCGCCGCGGCACGTTCCGCCGAGGCCGCCTCGATGCTCGACTACGAGTCCACCTCGGCGTGCCGCATGCAGCTGTTGCAGCAGGACCTCGACGACCCGTCCGCGGAGCCCTGCGGCCGGTGCGACAACTGCGCCGGGGCGTGGTTCCCGACCGCGGTCTCCGACACGGACTCGTCCGGTGCGGCTGCCGCGCTCGACAAGGTCGGTGTCGAGATCGCGCCGCGTGCCCAGTGGCCGTCGGGCATGTCGTCGCTCGGAGTCTCGGTACGGGGCAAGATCGGCGCCGACGAGCTCGTGCAGCCCGGCCGTGCAGTGGCTCGTCTGACCGACCTCGGCTGGGGCGGGCCGCTCCGTGCGCTGTTCTCGCCGTCCACGCCCGATGCCCCGATCTCCCGCGAGCTCGTCGACGGCTGTGTCCGGGCGCTCAAGGACTGGCCGTGGGAGACCCGGCCGACCGGGGTCGTGGCGATGTCCTCGCGGTCGCGGCCGCAGCTCGTGGGGTCACTCGCCCAGGCGCTGTCGACGATCGGGCGGCTGCAGTTCCTCGGCACGCTCGACCGGAACGGCGGCACACCCCGCGGCGACGGTGCGACGAACAGCGCGTACCGGTTGTCCGGCGTGTGGGACACGTTCCAGGTCGGCCCCTCGCTCGCGGAAGCACTGCAGTCCCACCAGGGCCCGGTGCTGCTCGTCGACGACCTGGTCGACAGCCGGTGGACGATGACCGTCGCGGGCCGCGAACTCCGGCGTGCCGGGGCCGCCGCCGTGCTGCCCTTCGCGCTGGCCACCGTCGCGTAGCGCTGCGCGCGCGTACGGACTCGGAACGACTTCCTCGACGTCGTACGACATCGACAGCGTCGTTCGGCATCGGCATCGGCGGCCGGAGCGGAACGGCGGGCGGGCGCTAGCGGCGGGCGGGCTTGGGGAACGTGGCGCGCATGTGGTCGGTGGTGAGCACGTCGCCGATGCCGATCATGAGCAGCGAGAACACGATCTGCTCGATCACCATCCAGAACGGGTAAAGCCCGGGGATCGCCGCCACGATGAGCGTCACGATCGGGAAGATCCGGCTGAACAACCGCACCCGCTGGTACGCCCAGTAGTACCCGAGCTGTGCCCGCCACGCGAACACGTAGAGCGTCAGGGTGATGAGCAGCACGACCGTCGCCCGGAACCACACCGCCCACGGCACGGTCTCCCCCGCGCGCGTCAGCAGCACGGCCACGACGATGGCGGCGAGTCCGACGATCGTCTCCGCGACGAGCAGCCACCGGATCCACCGGAAGGAGCGCACGGTGTCGGGGTGCTCGAGCATGTCCTGGCGGATGACGTACCCGCCCTGGCGACCTCCGGCCAGCCGGTCGAGCCGCAGCCGGCACCACAGACGGTCGGCGAGGCCACCGAGTCCGTCGTTGCGCTGCGTCACCAGTACATCGTGCCGCATCGAGCGACCGCCGGCGTACCGCGCCGTCGCCGACCCCGACCCCGAACGACGTCCTCGAGGTCGCACGACGTCGACGATGTCGTTCCGAGTCGAAGCAGGGCTGCCCCAGCCGGCTCAGTCGCTCGGCACCAGCGCCGCGCCACCCAGCACGGTGCCGGTCGCCGCATCGAGCAGGACGAGGGAGCGGACCTCGTCGGGCAGGGTCCACGGGTCGCTCAGCACGACGGTCAGCCCCTGCTCGACGCCGGCGGCCTGGAAGACGTCGAAGGACTCCCCCGCCGGCGTCCACTCCGGGTCCTTGCCTCCGGTGACGGTCCCACCGGACAACACGACGTCGACGGGGCCGCTCGTGCCCGTCTTCAGGTGCGAGATGTCCACCGCGAGGGTGGCGTCACCCGTGTTCCCCGCGATGTGGACGTGTCCAGAGGCAGCGGCGCCGTCGATGCCGACGATGTCCCCGGAGACCGGCGGGACACGGCGCCACCACGGCTCGATCGGCGACGAATCGACGGGTTGCACGGCCGGGGACGCCTCGGGCAGGGGGACGCCGAGGCCGTTCGAGGGTCGCAGCCCCTCCGCGGGCGACTGCGCAGGCTCGGGCGCGGCACGGTCGGAGCGGGTGACGGTGTCGTCCTCGGGCGGTGCGTGCGAGACCGCCCAGAGTGACACCGAGCCGACGACGACCACGGCGACGAGGGCACCCACCAGGGCGAGCCGACGTCGATCCGTTCCCCACCGCCCGATGCGCACGCTCCCATGATGCCGCGCCGACGCTGCGGACGCGCTCCGGGCCTCCCGGCCGAACGCGCCGGACAGCGCGACGAACGCACAACGCGCCCCGTGCAGACGGGACGCGTTGTGTGTGACGGAGCTGCGACTCAGCGCTTCCGGCGCTCGCGCACGCGCATGTTGACGTTGATCGGGGTGCCGGAGAAGCCCCAGACCTCGCGGAGTCGACGGGTGATGAACCGTCGGTACTGCGGGTCGAGGAACGCCGACGTGAAGAGCACGAACGTCGGCGGCTGGCTCGACGCCTGGGTCCCGAACAGGATGCGGGGCTGCTTGCCGCCGCGCACGGGGTGGGGGTGCTCCTGGACGAGCTCCGCGATGAAGGCGTTGACCTTGCCGGTGGGGATGCGGGTGTCCCACGACTCGAGGGCGGTCTCGAGCGCCGGCACGAGCTTCTCGAGGTGGCGGCCGGTGCGGGCGGAGATGTTCACGCGCGGGGCCCAGGCGACGTGCGCCAGGTCCTGCTCGATCTCGCGCTCGAGGTAGCGGCGGCGTTCGTCGTCGAGCAGGTCCCACTTGTTGTAGGCCAGGACGAGCGCACGGCCCGACTCGAGCACCAGGTCGATGATGCGCAGGTCCTGCACGGAGACGGGCTCGGTGACGTCGAGGACGACGACGGCGACCTCGGCCTTCTCGAGCGCGGCGGTGGTGCGGAGCGAGGCGTAGAAGTCGGCGCCCTGCTGCATGTGGACGCGCTTCCGGATGCCGGCGGTGTCGACGAAGCGCCACACCTTGCCGCCGAGCTCGATCTGCTCGTCCACCGGGTCGCGGGTGGTGCCGGCGATGTCGTTCACGACGACGCGCTCTTCACCGGCGGCCTTGTTGAGCAGCGAGCTCTTGCCGACGTTCGGGCGGCCGAGGATCGCGACGCGGCGGGGGCCACCGACCTCCTGCTTGGCGACGGCCGAGGTGTCGGGCAGCGTCTTGATGATCAGGTCGAGCAGGTCCGCGACGCCACGGCCGTGCAGGGCCGACACGGGGTGCGGCTCGCCGAGCCCCAGGTTCCAGAGCTCGTAGGCGTCGAGTTCGCGGCGCTCGTCGTCGGCCTTGTTCGCGACGACGATGACGGGGCGGTCGGTGCCGCGGAGCATCTTGACGACGTGCTCGTCGGTGGCGGTGATCCCGACCGTGACGTCGACGACGAACAGCACGGCGTCGGCGAGGTCGATCGCGACCTCGGCCTGCGCGGCGACCGAGGCGTTGATGCCCTCGGCGCCGGGCTCCCAGCCGCCGGTGTCGACGAGCGTGAAGCGCTTGTCGTTCCAGTCGGCCTTGTAGCTGACGCGGTCACGCGTGACGCCGGGGACGTCCTGCACGACGGCCTCACGACGACCGAGGATGCGGTTGACGAGCGCGGACTTGCCGACGTTCGGGCGACCGACGATCGCGAGCACCGGGTAGGCGGGCAGGTAGTGGACGCCGTCCTCGCCGACCTGACCGGCCTCGAGCAGGGCGAGGTCTTCGTCCTCGAGGTCGTACTCCTCGAGTCCGGCGCGGAGCGCGGTCGCGCGCTGCTCGGCCTCGGCCTCGTCGAGTCCGGCGAGCCGCTCGCCGAGGGCGTCGTCGTACTGGGGGAAGTCGTCGTTGTCCGGGTTGTCCAACTGAGCCATGGTGGGTTCCTCGCGAGCGGCCGGAGCCGCGGTGTCGGTGGCCGTTCCCGGCCGGGCCGGAGATCCGGCCGTGGTGTGACCAGGCGGCCGAGGCCGTCCGGTCGTGCGTCAGTGCGTGGCCGCGCGGGCCAGGTCGACGACCGCCTGCACGGTCTGGTCGAAGTCGAGGTCGGTGGAGTCGAGCGTCGTGACGCCGTCTGCGGCGTTCATGAAGTCGACGACCTTCGCGTCCGCCGCGTCTCGACGAGCGAGTGCGGCGGAGGTCTCTGCGGCCGACTGGGTCGTGACCTCCGCCGAGCGCCGGGCCATTCTAACGGACTCGTCGGCCGTCAGCAGGATCCGGACCTCGGCGTCGGGTGCGACCACCGTGGTGATGTCCCGACCCTCGGTGATGATGCCCGGTGCGTCGGTCTTCCGCATGACGTTCCGGAACAGCTGCACGAGGCGGTGTCGGACGTCGGGGAGCTTCGCGATGTGGGCCACCGCGCCCGTCACGTCCGGGGTGCGGATCGCGTCGGTGACGTCGGTCTCCCCCACGCGCACGTAGTAGTCGTCGGGGTCGGTGCCGATGGCGTAGTCGAAGGTGTCCCAGCTCGCCAGGATCGCCGCCCCGTCGTCGAGGTCGACCCGCTGCTGCAGGGCGTGCCAGGCGAGGGCGCGGTAGGCGGCGCCGGTGTCCTGGTAGCCGTAGCCGAGGGCGCGGGCGGCCGCGCGGGAGACGCTCGACTTGCCGCTGCCTGCGGGACCGTCGACCGCGATGACGATCTTGGCCACGTAGGCGCCGTCGGTGAGACCGGCCGGTACCGGGGCGCTGGTCGAACCGGGCTCGCCGCCGGGCTCGCCGAGGCCGCCGGCCGGACCGCCGAGCGGGCCGCCGTCCGCGCCACCGCGGGCGCCGTCACCGGGGGTCGGGGTCGGCAGACCGGAGTCCGGACCGTCCGGCCCGCCGGTCACGCCGGAGTCGGCGGTCACACCGGAGTCGCTCGTCGCTGCGTTCGTGTCGTTCAGGCCCATGCTGCTGCGATCCTCCATCCGCGACCCTCGAGTTCCTCGACGAGTCGCTGTTCCTGCTCGGGCAGGACCGACACCTCGACGATGCCGATCTGCGCGCCCGGTGAGTGCTCGAGGCGCATGTCCTCGAGGTTGATGCCGATCTCCCCGATGAACGTCAGGAGCGCGGCGATCTGCCCGGGGATGTCGTCGACGAGGACGACCACCTGGGCGAAGCGCTTGGTGGTGCCGTGCTTGCCGGGCAGCCGTTCGACCCCACGATTGCCGGCGGCGATCGTCTCGGCCAGGGTCCGCGGAGCTCCGGCGGCGGCGGGGTCGTCGAGCGCCCCGATCACGTCGCTCAGCTCGTCGCGCAGGTCGGACAGCACCCGCCGCACGTTGGCCGCGTTCGCGCCGATGATCTGCACCCACAGGCCGGGGTCGCTCGCGGCGACACGGGTGACGTCGCGGACACCACCGCCCGCCAGACCGAGGGAGCCGTCCGGGGCGTCACGCAGCCGCGAGGCCATCAACGTCGACACGAGCTGCGGCACGTGCGAGACGTAGGCCACGGCCAGGTCGTGCGACGCCGGGTCCATCGGCACGACGGTCGCGCCGACGTCGAGCGCCAGGTCCTCGACCACGGCGGCGCGCTGGTAGCTGATCGCGTCGTGTCCGGCGATCACCCAGGGGCTGCCGACGAACAGGTCGGCGCGGGCGGCGCTCGGTCCGCTGCGTTCACGTCCGGCCATCGGGTGCGACCCGATGTAGCGGGTGACGTCGGCGCCGGCTGCCACGAGCTCGGCCAACGGTCCGGCCTTGACGCTCGCGACGTCGGTCACGATGGCGTCCGGGTACGCGGACAGTTCGCGGGCGACGACGGTCGCCACGACGTCCGGCGGGACCGCGACCACCACGAGTTCCGGCTGGTCACCGGGTTCGGGCCGCCGGCCGGCGCCGTAGTCGACGGCGAGCGCCAACGCGCCGGGTGAGACGTCGTCGAGGACGACGTCGACCCCCTTCTCGCGCAGCGCCAGACCGATCGAGGTGCCGAGGAGCCCGGTGCCGACGACCCGCACCGGGCCGCGCACGCGGCGGTCGATGTCGGGTGGGGTCAGGTCGGTCACCGGGCAAGCCTACCGACCGACACCCGGGCATCGGTCGACGCCCGGGTGCCGGTCACGGCCCGAGGGGCCGGTCGCGGTCAGTCCGCGGTCTCGTCGTCCCACTCGTCGTCGTCGCCCTGGTCGAGGGCGACGTCGCGGTCGTCACGAGCGGAGGGCTTCGCGTCGCGGACGGTGCCGAGCAGCTTGCCGACCTCGACCGTGCCGAGCTCCCGCATCTTGCCCGGCGGCAGGCTGCCGAGGTGCAGCGGTCCGAACGAGCGGCGGACGAGTTCGAGGACGGGGTGGTCGACGGCCTCGAGCATGCGACGGACGATCCGGTTGCGGCCGGAGTGCAGCGTGATCTCGACGAGCGACTCACCCCGCGAGGACTCGAGCAACCGCACCTTGTCGGCCTTGATCGGACCGTCCTCGAGCTCGACGCCCTCGGTCAGACGCTGCACCACGGCGGGGTTCACGTTGCCGTGCACCTTCGCGATGTAGGTCTTCTGCACGCCGAACGACGGGTGTGCCAGCACGTGTGCCAGGTCGCCGTCGTTCGTCAGGACGAGCAGCCCGGAGGTCTCGGTGTCCAGGCGGCCGACGTTGAACAGGCGCTCCTCGTAGCGGTCCACGAACTCGGTCAGGTCGCGGCGACCGCGCTCGTCCTGCAGGCTCGAGACGACACCGGTCGGCTTGTTCAGCACGATGTACCGCCGCGAGGAGTCGATCTGCACCGGCACCCCGTCGACCGAGATCGCGTCGGTCGCGGGGTCGACACGACGCCCGAGGGCGTCCACGACCTGCCCGTTGACCGTCACGCGGCCCTCGACGATCAGGTTCTCCGCGACGCGGCGAGATGCCACGCCCGCAGCGGCGATCACCTTCTGCAGGCGCTCCCCCTCTGCCTGGAGGCCCGGCTCGGCCCCGGCAGACGCCGTCCCGTCCGCCGCGTCCCAGTCTTCGATGATCGGGCGTTCGGGCGTGCCCTCCACCGGAGCACCGTGGCTGTCGCGCTCACCGCTCGGCTTCGGCGTGGTGCGGTTGCCGGCGCTGTTGCCGCCCTTGCCGGGGCGGTCGCTGTTGCGGACGCTCGTGGTGCCGCCGACGTACCGGCGGCCGTTGTGCCAGACGCGGCTCTGCTGGCCGTCGGGGCCGCGGCGGTCGTCGCGGCTGTCGCGGTTGTCGCGAGGTGCCGAGCTGCGGTCATCGCGGCCCCGGTACCCACCACGGTCGTCACGCGGCGCGGAGCTGCGGTCGTCGCGGCCGCGGTAGCCACCACGGTCGTCACGGTTCTCGCGGGGTGCCGAGCTGCGGTCATCGCGACCCCGGTACCCGCCACGGTCGTCACGGTTGTCGCGGGGAGCTGCGCTGCGGTCATCGCGGCCGCGGTACCCACCACGGTCGTCGCGGGGCGCCGAACTGCGGTCGTCGCGACCCCGGTAGCCACCACGGTCATCGCGCGGAGCCGAACTGCGGTCATCGCGACCCCGGTACCCACCGCGGTCGTCGCGCGGAGCCGAGTTGCCCCGGTAGCCACCACGATCGTCACGCGGAGCCGAGCTGCGGTCGTCGCGACCCCGGTAGCCACCGCGATCGTCACGCGGCGCGGAACTCCCGCGGTAGCCACCACGGTCATCGCGCGACGCGGAGTTCCCGCGGTAGCCGCCACGGTCGCCGCCGCCGGCACGGTCGTCACGGCCGCGGTACCCACCGCGGTCGTCACGCGGAGCCGAGTTGCCCCGGTACCCGCCACGGTCGTCACGCGGAGCCGAGCTGCGGTCGTCACGGCCGCGGTACCCACCACGGTCATCGCGCGGCGGGGAGCTGCGGTCGTCACGACCCCGGTACCCACCACGGTCGCCACCGCGGTCGTCACGCGACTGGTAGCCGCCACGACGGTCGTCGTCACGCGGCGGACGTGCGCCCCCGCGGTCGTCGCGACCGTACCCGCCGGAGCGGCCACCGGCACTGGAGCCGGCCCCGCCGCGGCCGGGAGCCGAACGCGCGGGGCGATCCGGGCCTCCTGAGCGTCCGTTGCGGTCGTCTCGGTCTCGGGGCGCGCCGCGCCCCCGGTCGTCAAACCCGGCCATCGGGGATCCCTTCGTTCTGCCCGAAGCCGTCCGCACCGTCGTCCAGGAGGGGCGAGATGAGCGGCAGCTCGTCGAGCGAGTTGATGCCGAGCTGCTGCAGGAGCAGATCGGACGTGACGTAGTTGATGGCGCCGGTCTCGGAGTCGGTGAACGACTCCTCGATGAGACCGCGCGCGACCAGCGTTCGGACGACGCCGTCGACGTTGACGGCGCGGATCGACGCGATCTGGGATCGCGTGATCGGTTGCTTGTAGGCGACGACCGCGAGTGTCTCGAGTGCGGCCTGCGACAGGCGCGAGGGACGCTCGGCCTCGACGAACTGCTCGACGACGGCGTCCAGGTCCTGTCGGACGTAGAAGCGCCAGCCGCCGCCGACCTCGCGGAGTTCGAACCCGCGGCGGGTGGTGCCGTCGACGCCGTCGAAGTCCGCGACGAGGCGTTCGACGGCCTGGCGGACGGCGGGGACGGGGGCGCTCACGGCGGCGCCGAGCGCGACGAGCGACTGGGGCTCGTCCGCGATCATCAGGATCGCCTCGAGCTGGCGGTCGATCGGGATCGCCGGGTGCGCCTGCGGGGGGCGGTCGCGCTCGTGCTCGTGGTCGTGCTCGGCGCGCGCGTGGATCTCGTGCTCGATCGCGCGGGCGTCGGCCATCTCGTCGGCGCCGCCGGGTTCGGCGCTGGACGTGTCGTGCACGTCATCCGTCATAGTCGGCTCCCAGGTTGGCGAGGCTCTCGTCGGACCAGTCCTCGGCGGTCCATCGGAGCGTGAGTTCCCCGAGCGGCTCGAGTTGTTCGAACGAGATCGATGCGTTCCGGTACAGCTCCAGGATCGCGAGGAAGCGAGCCACCACGATACCCGTCTGGTCGACGCCCGCGACCAGTTCGCGGAACGAGACGCCCTCGCCGTCGCGTGTCCGCAGGATCGAGACGACGATCGCGGCCTGTTCGCGGATGCTGATGAGCGGCGCGTGCAGGTGGTCGAGTCCGACCGTCGGGATCTCCCGCGGGGCGAACGCCAGCGCTGCCAGTGCGGCGAAGTCCTGTACCGAGAGCGTCCACACGAGCTCGGGCGTGCGGGCGCGGAACCGCTCCTCGAGCCGGACGCTCCGGACGTGCCGACGCGACTCCACACCCCAGCGTTCGCCGAACCAGTCGGCGGCCTGCTTGAACGCCCGGTACTGCAGCAGCCGCGCGAACAGCAGGTCGCGGGCTTCGAGCAGGGCGACGTCCTCGGCGTCGACGAGCTCACCCTGCGGCAGCAGCCCGACGATCTTCAGGTCGAGCAGGGTGGCGGCGACGACGAGGAACTCGCTCGCCTCGTCGAGTTCGTCCGCCGACTCGGCCTGACGCACGTACTGGATGAACTCCCCCGTGACCGCGCCGAGCGAGACCTCGGTGATGTCGAGCTCGTGCTTCGTGATGAGCGACAGCAGGAGGTCGAACGGGCCGTCGAAGTTGGCGAGTCGGACCCGGAACCCCGACTCAGGCGACGGCGCCACGCTGGACGAGCTCTCGTGCGAGCTGCCGGTAGGCGTGGGCGGCGGCGTGGTCCGGCGCCGTCTGGGTGATCGGCCGCGCGGAGACCGTGGCGTCCGGGAACTTCACGGTGCGCCCGATGACGGTGTCGAGGACCCGGTCGTCGAACGTGTCGACGACGCGCTCCATGACCTCGCGCGAGTGCAGGGTGCGGGAGTCGTACATCGTCGGCAGGATGCCGTCGAGCGTCAGCGCCGGGTTGAGGCGGTCGCGCACCTTGTCGATCGTCTCGATGAGCAGGGCGACACCGCGCAGGGCGAAGAACTCGCACTCGAGCGGGATGAGCACGCCGTGCGCCGCGGTCAGGGCGTTGACGGTGAGCAGGCCGAGCGACGGCTGGCAGTCGACCAGGATCACGTCGTAGTCGTTCGCGACCTTGCGCAGCACGCTCGCCAGGATCTGCTCGCGGGCGACCTCGTTGACCAGGTGCACCTCGGCCGCGGACAGGTCGATGTTCGCGGGGATCACGTCGAGCCCCGGGGTGTTCGTCGGCTGGATGACCTGGATCGGGTCCTTCACGGCACCCATGAGCAGGTCGTAGACGGTGTGGATGTCGTGGGTGCGGACACCGAGGCCCGCGGAGAGCGCCCCCTGCGGGTCGAAGTCGACGGCCAGCACCTTGCGGCCGTACTCCGCCAGCGCCGCACCGAGGTTGATCGCCGTGGTGGTCTTGCCGACGCCGCCCTTCTGGTTGCAGAGGGCGATGATGCGCGCGGGGCCGGTGCTGTCGAGTTCCTCGGGCACGGGGAACTCCCGGACAGGACGACCCGTCGGACCGATGGAGGTCGCGCCGGTGGGGTTGGTCGTCGGGTTCGTGCTCACCCGGCCATCGTACCGGCGACGTCGGCCGGCCCGGGGCCGCACCGCCGCGCGCGGCCGGGTCTGCGTTGCTCGTGGCCGGGTGCGTGGCCGACGCGGTCGCCGCTCAGGCTGCTCGCAGGGCCACGCGCATGCTGTCGACGCGCTCGGCGATGACGGCGTCCGTCGACCACCGCTGCTGCAGGCGTCCGACGAGCTCGCCGACCTGCTCGCGGTCGAGCCCGGGGTGCAACGCCAGTCCGACGGTCAGCTCCGGGCCGGCGAAGCGTCCGACCGGGTCACCGGGGGTCAGTTCGACACGGGCGACGCTGCGCTCCCCCACGACCGAGTCGGCGAACGCCTGGGCGACCTCGGGGTCCTCGAAGCACGGGGTCCACGGCAGGTCCTGGCCGAGCGCCCACACCGCGGGACGGCGCAGCACGAACTCGGTCGCCGACTTCGGGTCGAGCACGACGAGCTGCGTCTCCTCGCTCGCCGCGGCCATCGCCACCCGGCGTGACTCCACGGGCACGGGCCGGGCAGCGGCGTCCCAGGCGTGCATCGCGTCGACCGAGGTGAACGCGGGCATCACGCTCCGCCCGTCGGGCCCGGCGACCGTCACGATCGAGAGCTCCTGGGTCTTGTCCACGAGCTTGCCGGCGTCGGTCTCACCGAGGTCGCCGGCCTCGGCGATGAGCGGGATGAGCAGGCGGGCGGTGCGCAGTGCCGCGACGACCGCCGCCTGCGATGCACCGGCGGCCACGCCCGCGATCGCCGCGGTCAGCGCCGGGTCGGCCAGCCCGTCGTCCTCGGCGAAGGCGGTGTCGTGGTGGTCGAACGTGCGGCCTTCCCACGCGAAGCCGGCCGAGTCCGCCGCGCCACCCGGGGTGTGCGCGTCGTCGGGACCGGTTGCCGCGTCCGGACCGGTTCCGCGCCCGTTCGAGATCCCCGCCACGCCGCTACTCCGAGGCGATGTCGAGTGCGGCCGGCAGCGTGAACGCCCCGGAGTACAGCGCCTTGCCGATGATCGCGCCCTCGAGCCCGAACGGCACGAGCTCGCGCAGCGCCCGCAGGTCGTCGAGCGTCGAGATCCCACCAGAAGCCACGACGGGCTGGTCGGTCCGGTCGCACACCTGGCGCAGCAGCTCGACGTTCGGGCCCTGCAGCGTGCCGTCCTTCGTGACGTCAGTGACGACGTACCGGGCGCAGCCCGCGGCCTCGAGCCGGTCGAGGACCTCCCACAGGTCGCCGGCGTCCTCGGTCCAACCGCGGCTGGCGAGGGTCGTGCCACGCACGTCGAGCCCGACGGCGATCTGCTCGCCGTACTCGCCGATCACCCGAGCGGCCCAGTCCGGGTTCTCGAGCGCCGCCGTGCCGAGGTTGACCCGGGCAGCGCCGGTGGCCAGCGCGGCCTCGAGCGAGGCGTCGTCGCGGATGCCGCCCGACAGCTCGACCGAGACGCCGTCGACCTCGCGGATCGCGTGCGCGATCACCTTGCGGTTGTCGCCCCGGCCGAAGGCCGCGTCGAGGTCCACCAGGTGGATCCACTCCGCGCCCTGGTCACGCCAGGTGCGCGCGGCGGCGACGGGGTCGCCGTAGCCGGTCTCGCTCCCCGCCTCGCCCTGGGTCAACCGGACGGCCTGGCCGTCGACGACGTCGACGGCAGGCAGCAGGACGAGGGGCGAGGTGTCGGTGAGGTCGGTCATGGTCCTGTCGATTTCGTCACGGTGGAGAAGGTGCGGTGGTGAAGGTGCGGGGTTCGGCCTGGAGGCCCGTGGCGCGTCCGGCGGCGCCGTCGCGCCCGTCGCGGGCCGGGTTCAGAGCGAGCGCACCCAGTTGGTCAGCAGGCGGATGCCCGGCTCGCCGGACTTCTCGGGGTGGAACTGGGTCGCGGTGAGCGGCCCGTTCTCGACCGCGGCGATGAACCGCTGCCCGTGTTCGGCCCACGTCAGGCCGGGAGCACGGAACGGCCCGTAGGCGTCGAGCGGGAAGTCTGTCACGCCGTACGAGTGCACGAAGTAGAACCGCTCGTCGTGCAGCCCGTCGAACAGCACGGAGTTCTCCGGTGCCTGGACGGTGTTCCAGCCCATGTGCGGCAGGACCTCGGACTGGAGCTGCTCGACGGTGCCGGGCCACTGCCCGAGCCCCTCGACGTCGGCTCCGCGTTCGATGCCGCGGGAGAACAGCACCTGCATGCCGACGCAGATGCCGAGCACCGGACGACCGCCGGCCAGACGGTGGTCCACGATCTCGCCGCCCTGGACGCCCTCGAGCTGGTCGATGACCGCGGCGAACGCCCCGACCCCGGGTACGAGCAGGCCGTCGGCACGGAGCGCCGCCTGCTTGTCGGAGGTCAGCGTGACCTCGGCTCCGGCCCGCTCGAGTGCCTTGGCGGCGGAGTGGACGTTGCCCGACCCGTAGTCGAGGACGACGACGTTCGGCTTCACGGTCACAGTGCGCCCTTGGTGGAGGGGATGCCGTCGACGCGCGGGTCGAGTTCGACTGCCTTGCGCATCGCACGCGCGAACGCCTTGAACTCGGCTTCCGCGATGTGGTGCGGGTCGCGGCCACCGAGCACACGGACGTGCACGGTGATGCCCGCGTTGAACGTGATCGCCTCGAACACGTGGCGGATCATCGACCCGGTGAAGTGACCGCCGATGCGGTGGAACTCGAACCCCTCGGGCTCACCCGAGTGCACGAGGAACGGACGCCCGGAGACGTCGACGACCGCCTGGGCCAGCGCTTCGTCGAGGGGCACGAGGGCGTCGCCGTAGCGGCCGATGCCGGACCGGTCGCCGAGGGCCTGCTTGAGCGCCTGCCCGAGCACGATGCCGGTGTCCTCGACCGTGTGGTGCACGTCGATGTCGGTGTCACCGGTCGAGCGCACGCGCAGGTCGATGAGCGAGTGCTTGCTGAACGCGGTGAGCATGTGGTCGAAGAACGGCACGCTCGTCGAGATGTCGGACGAGCCGGTGCCGTCGAGGTCGAGCTCGAGTTCGACGCTCGACTCGCTCGTGCTGCGGCTGATCGAGGCGGTACGGGCGGTCATGCTCCAACCCTAACCGGCGGCTGCTCGGCGGCGACCTGCCGCATGGCGTCGAGGAACGCGGTGGTCTCCTCTTCGGTGCCGGCACTCACCCGCAGGTGGTTCGGGATCCCGAGGTCACGCACGATGACGTCCCGCTCGAGCAGCGACTCGAACGCGGCGTGCGGGTCGGCGACCCCACCGAACAGGACGAAGTTCGACCAGGTCTCGTACGTCCGGTAGCCCATCTCCTGCAGCTCGGTCACCATCCGGTCGCGCTGCTGCTTGATGTCGTCGACCATCGCGAGCATCTCGGGGGCGTGGCGCAGTGCGGCGACGGCGGCTGCCTGCGTCAGGACGGACAGGTGGTAGGGCAGCCGGACGAGGCGGACGGCGTCGATCACGGCGGGGTGTGCCGCCATGTAGCCGACTCGTGCGCCCGCGAAGGCGAAGGCCTTGCTCATGGTCCGGGAGACCACGAGTCGCTCGCGCCCGGGCAGCAGCGTGAGGGCGCTCGGCACGTCGGCCGGCATGAACTCGGCGTAGGCCTCGTCCACCATCACGATGCCGTCGGTCGCGGCGTACGCGGCCTCGATCGTCTCGATCGGCAGCGGTGTGCCGGTGGGGTTGTTCGGCCCGCACAGGAACACGATGTCCGGTCGGTGCTGCTCGATCGCCGCCACGACGGTCTCGGGTGCGATGCGGAACTCGTCGTCGCGCTCCGCCGGGATCCAGGTCGTGCCGGTGCCGGAGGCCAGTATCGAGTGCATCGAGTAGGTGGGCGGGAACCCGAGGACGGAACGCCCCGGGCCACCGAAGGCCTGCAACAGCTGCTGGAGGACCTCGTTCGAGCCGTTCGCCGCCCACAGCTGTTCTGCAGTGAGGCCGTGGCCGAGGTACCCGGCCAGCGACTCGCGGAGCTCCGTGAACTCGCGGTCCGGGTAGCGGTTCACCGTCGCGAGCGCCTGTCGGATCGAGGCGACGATGTCGTCAGCCACGTCGTCGGGTACGGGATGCGTGTTCTCGTTGACGTTCAGCTGGACGCGGACGTGCTTCTGCGGAGCGCCGTAGGGGCTCTGACCGCGGAGGTCGTCTCGGATCGGGAGGTCTTCCAGCGTGAATGCCACCGATCCATCGTAGGCCGCTGTGGCCACCGGACGACCAGCCGTCCGGACGGGACTGCCCTCGACCACTCGCAGCGGCTACTGGCCGGAGGTGTACTTCGTCGGGATGGCGATCTGCTCGCCGGCCTGCAGCCCGGAGCCGTCGAGGGCGTTGAGGCTGATGACGTCCTGCACGAAGTCGCGCGGGTCGGCGTTCGGCGCGGTGTCCTCCGCCAGCTGCCAGAGCGTCTCGCCCGGCTGGATCGTGACCGTGTCGAACTGCGTCCGGGCGCCACCAGCGGCGGCGTCACCGGCGGACGCCTGACCGCCGTTGAGGACGAAGAAGGCGACGACGATGAGGAGGGGGAGCGCGGCGAGCGTCGTGAAGACGATGCGGCCGCGGCGCGTCAGGCGCAGGCGGACGCGCACGGCGGGGGCCGCGGTGCGCTGGATGTCAGCGATGGCGATGGTGCTCATGTCGTTCTTGCCTTCCCGTTCGGGTGAACCGAAGTCGTGTACCGAACATAGTTTCGAATCAGACGACGCACAAGTCCTGGGAGAGGATTTCTGCGGGGTTTTCTTGCGACACGCTCGAACAGGTGTTTGTCCGGGGTTGACCGGTCGGATACTGTTTCGATCGACTGGGACAAGTCAAACGGGGACCACCGACATTCCCGCCACGGCCGCTCAGCACCGACGAAAGCGAGACGACGTGGTGGACGAACTGCGGGGCCAGAAGCCGCTGACCGCGAAGCAGCAGACGATCCTCGACGCCATCCGTGCGTCCATCGCTTCGCGGGGCTACCCGCCGAGCATGCGCGAGATCGGCGACGCAGCCGGGCTCTCCTCGCTGTCGAGCGTGTCCCACCAGCTCGGCCAGCTCGAGCTCGGTGGCTGGATCCGCCGCGACCCGAACCGTCCCCGTGCCCTCGAGGTCCTGGTCGACGAGCCCACGCCGGACGTCACCGGACCCGATGTCGACGCCACCACGCTCGTGCCGCTGGTCGGCCGGATCGCCGCCGGTGTCCCGATCACGGCGGAGCAGCACGTCGACGAGATCGTCCCGCTCCCCCGGCAGCTCGTCGGCTCGGGCGACCTCTTCATGCTCAAGGTCGTCGGCGAGTCGATGATCGACGCCGCGATCTGCGACGGCGACTGGGTGGTCGTCCGTGCGCAGCAGACCGCCGAGAACGGTGACATCGTCGCCGCGATGCTCGACGAAGAAGCCACCGTCAAGGTCTTCCGCCAGCGCGACGGCCACACGTGGCTGCTCCCCCGCAACACCGCGTTCGAGCCGATCCTCGGCGACGCGGCCTCGGTGCTCGGCAAGGTCGTCGCAGTCCTCCGCTCCCTCTGAAGCACGCCGGGCACTGACCGGAGCACAACCGAAATCGGCTCGAACCACGAGATCTCGTGGTTCGAGCCGATTTGGGTTGTGCGGCGCTGAACGGAACCGCGGCCGGAGCGCACCCGCACGACGGACGTGGGGCGGGCCTCCCGGCCGTCAGCCGGTACCGGGTGTCAGGACGTGACGGGGGCGACCACGTACGGATCGAGCTCCGCGACCTGGCGCTGGAAGACGCGCACGCGCAGGCGGGTGCCGTCCTCGACGTAGTCGACGGAGTCGACCGCGCCGGCGTCGTGCAGCGTGGAGACGAGGTCACCGCGGTCGTAGGGCACGACCACCGTGAGCTCGACGTCGGGCTCCGGCAGGCGCTCCTCGATGGTGCGGAGGAGCTCCGGGATGCCCTCGCCGGTCCGGGCCGACACGAAGACGGCGTCCGACGCGAGCCCGATCAGGACGAGGCGCTGTGCGTCGTCGATCAGGTCGGCCTTGTTGAACACGACGATCTCGGGGATGTCGTGCGCGCCGACGTCGCCGATGACCTCGCGCACCGTCGCGAGCTGGGCCCCGGGGTCGGGGTGCGAGCCGTCGACCACGTGCACGATGACGTCGGCCTCGCCGACCTCCTCGAGGGTGGAGCGGAACGCCTCGACCAGCTGGTGCGGCAGGTTCCGGACGAAGCCGACCGTGTCCACGAAGGTGAACTCGCGGCCCTTGGTGCTCTCGGTCCGGCGGACCGTGGCGTCCAGCGTCGCGAACAGCTGGTTCTGCACCAGCACGCCGGCGCTCGTCAGACGGTTCAGGAGCGAGGACTTGCCCGCGTTCGTGTAACCGGCGATCGCGACGCTCGGCACCTCGTTGCGGTGACGGTCGGCACGCTTCGCCTCGCGCGCAGGACGGAACCCGGCGATCTGGCGGCGGAGCTTCGACATGCGGGTGTGGATGCGACGTCGGTCGAGCTCGATCTTCGTCTCACCGGGACCACGCGAACCCATGCCCGCACCGCCGGAGACCTGACCACCGGCCTGCCGGGACATCGAGTCACCCCAGCCGCGCAGTCGGGGCAGCAGGTACTGGAGCTGCGCGAGCTCGACCTGGGCCTTGCCCTCTCGGGTCTTCGCGTGCTGGCTGAAGATGTCGAGGATCACGGCCGTGCGGTCGATGACCTTCACCTTCACCACGTCCTCGAGCGCGCGGCGCTGCGACGGGGCGAGCTCGGTGTCCGCGATCACCGTGTCGGCGCCGGTGGCCTTGACGACCATCGCGAGCTCTTCTGCCTTGCCCTTGCCGAGGTAGGTCGCCGGGTCGGGGTTCGGTCGACGCTGGAGGAGCCCGTCGAGGACCACCGCGCCGGCCGTCTCGGCCAGGGCGGACAGTTCCCGCAGGGAGTTCTCGGCGTCCTGCGCGTCACCGTGCGGGTACACGCCGATCAGGACGACCTGCTCGAGCCGCAGCTGGCGGTACTCGACCTCGGTGACGTCCTCGAGCTCGGTGGAGAGGCCGGCGACGCGGCGCAGGGCCGCCCGGTCCTCACGGTCGTACTGGTCGCCGTCGCCGTCCCACCCGTGCTCGTCGACCGAGCGGGTCTGGATCGCCTGGGCGGGGGCGAAGATGGACGATGCTGCGCGGCGGTCGGCGTTGCGCAACACCCGTTCGACGACACCGTCTGCGCTGTCGTCGTTGGTCTGGTCGTTCTGCTGATGGGTATCCGTCATCCTGTCCACAGGGTACCTCCGGCGGGCCTCGGACACACCGGGTTCCCGCTACGGTTCATCCATGGCGAACGACCACTACTTCTCCGCGAACCCGTCATCGGACACCCGCGAACGCCAGATCGACGTCACCCTCGCCGGCCGGTCGCTCACGCTGACCACGGCAGCAGGGGTCTTCAGCCCGGACGGCCTCGATCGCGGCACCCGCGTGCTGCTCGGTTCCGTCCCGCCGCCCGCGCACGACGGCGCGCTGCTCGACGTCGGCTGCGGCTGGGGCCCGATCGCGATCACGATGGCCCTGCACTCCCCCGACGCGTCGGTGTGGGGCGTCGACGTCAACGAACGGGTGCTCGGTCTGGCGCGGGCCAACGCCGAGGCCGCCGGTGCGTCGAACGTCACCATCGCCCTGCCCGACGACGTCCCGGACGACCTGCGGTTCCGGACGATCTGGTCGAACCCGCCGATCCGCGTCGGCAAGGACGAACTCCACGAGATCCTGCTGACGTGGCTGCCCCGGCTCGAGGTCGAGGGAGACGCCTGGCTCGTGGTGTCGAAGGACCTCGGGGGCGACTCGTTGCAGAAGTGGCTCGTCGGTGCGCTCGGGGCCGGGTTCCACGTCGCGCGGGCGTCCACCGACAAGGGGTTCCGCGTCATCCGCGTGCGCCGGACGGCGTAGGCGGGCGCGCGGCGCCCGGCGCCCCGCGCGCCCCCCCGCCCGGCCCCCCCCGGCGCCCCCCGCGCCCCCCCGCCCCCTCCCGGGCACAAATGGG
>NZ_JALLIO010000011.1:0-125058 GCF_023242305.1 Curtobacterium sp. MWU13-2055 | reverse complement strand
ACCGAAGTTCGGCGGCACCCTGTCGCTTTCGCGGGTGAAGACCGGCCAGGTCAGCCGAGCTTGTCCTCGAACTGGGCCGGCAGCTTGTCGAGCGCCCACTCGATCGCAGCGGTGGTGCCCATCGAGAACGCCGACGACACGTCCTTGTCGTCGAAGACGATGTAGTGACCGGCCTCGACCGACGGCACCTTCTGGAACAGCGGGTCAGCCTCGGCCTTCGACGCGTCGACGTAGATCGGCAGGACCAGCGTCAGGTCGGCGTCGAGCAGGTCGAGGTTCTCGTCGGACAGCGTGACGGAGAACGCCTTGCCGGCTTCCTTGTCGATGGCCGACGGGATCGTGAACCCGAGGTTCTTCATGAACGACGAGCGGCTGTCGGTGGAGGCGTACGCGCCGAAGCCCTCGGAGCTGTACGCACCGACGACGGCGGTCTTGCCCTCGAAGTCCGGGTGGGCCTTGCGCGCCGTGGCGTAGGCATCGTCGAGGTCGGAGAGCAGCTTCTTGCCCTCGGACTCCTTGCCGAGCGCCTTGGCGATCATCGTGGTCTGCTGCTCGGTCGAGGCGAGGTAGTTCTCGCCGCCCTTCGGGATCGCGACGGTCGGCGCGATCGCGGACAGCTTGTCGTAGCGGTCCTTGTCACCAGACGACTTCACGTCGAGGATCAGGTCCGGGTTGAGCTTGAGGATGTCCTCGTAGCTCGGCTCGAGCGTCTGGATGATCTTCGGCGACTTCGTGTACGCGTCCTTGAGCCACGGTCCGACGCCGTCGCCACCGAAGGCGAGCCAGTCGCTCGCGCCGACCGGCTGCACGCCGAGCTCGAGCGCGGTCTCGGCGTCACCCCAGCCGAGGGCGACGACGCGCTTCGGCTGCGAGTCGATCGTCGTGGTGCCGAGGCCGGTCGTGATGGACACCGGGAAGGCCCCGTCGGACGAGCCGGACGAAGCCGTGTCGGTGGACGAGCCGGAGCCCGAGGCACAGCCGGCGAGGACAAGGGAGGCTGCGGCGACGGCACCCGCAGCGGCGAGGACACGTCGGAGACGAAGGGATGATCGGATCACGAAGGGTAGCCTAACCTAACGGGGCGTACAGGAAATCAGCTGGATAGGCTGGGTGATCGTGGCCGTCCCAGATCCAGACCGCACGCGCCTCGCGGTGCTCGGCTCCCCCATCGCGCATTCGCTCTCCCCCACGCTCCACGAAGCGGCCTACGACGCGCTCGGGTTGGGGTGGTCGTACGGGAGGCACGAGGTCGCGTCCGGCGGGCTCGACGCGTTCGTCGCGGGGCTGGGTCCCGGATGGCGCGGGCTGAGTCTCACGATGCCGCTCAAGCGCGAGGTGCTGCCGCTCCTCGACCGCACGACCCCGTTGGTCGACGAGCTCGGGGTCGCCAACACGGTGGCGTTCCGCCACGAGGGCGACAGCATCGTCCGCGCGGGCGCGAACACCGACGTCCAGGGGCTCGTCCGTCCGGTCGAGGCCCTCGGGCACCTTCCCGGCGAGGCCACGATCCTCGGCGGCGGGGCGACCGCGGCGAGCGCCCTGACCGCAGCTGTTCGGCTCGGGGCGTCACTCGTGCGGGTGTTCCTGCGCGACACCGCGAAGGCCGGGTCGCTCGTGGAGCTGGCTGTGCGGCTCGGCGTCTCGCTCGAGGTCCTGCCGCTCACCGACCTGCCCGGCACCCGCCACGGGTTCGTCCTGTCGACGCTTCCCGGCGGCGCGGCCGACCCGCTCGAGCTGGTGCCGTCGGGGTCGGACGCCGTGCTGTTCGACGTCGCCTACGAACCGTGGCCGACCGCCGTCGCGTCGCGTTGGGCCAGCGCGGGCGGCCGGGTGCTGAACGGTCTCGACATGCTCACCGAGCAGGCCATCGGCCAGATCCGCTTCTTCCTGACCGGCGACGAGGACGAACTGCTGCCCGACGAGGACGCCGTCCGTCGTGCGATGCGCTCGGCTGTCGGCTTGCCCGCCGTCATCAGCAGCTAGCCGACGACGACACCGGCGACCCGCGGTCAGCCGCGGGACCGCGCCTCGACGTCGAGCAGGGCGACGGACACGTCCCACAGCCGGTCGGCCTGGTCCGGGTCGAGCGCCCAGGGCAGCACGCCGTGCAGGCCGTCCTCGATCCGCTCGACCACCGCTGCTTCGTGGCAGTCCTCGAAGTAGCGGCCGGTGATCCCGTCGAGTTCCGGTGCGGTGGCGAGCAGGACCGAGGTCGCGGCTCCCTGCTCCGGGGTCTTCACGGCGTCGGCGGCGGCGATCTTCGTGGCGGCGAGGACCTCCGGGTCCCAGTGCTTCTGCAGCCCGGTCCAGATCCCGCCGGGCATCAGGGCGTTCGCGGTGATGCCGTCGGCGGCCCACCGTCGGCCGGCAGCGACGGCGAACAGCACGTTGGCGGTCTTCGACTGGCCGTAGGCGAGTCCGGGTTCGTAGGGGCGCCGGCGGAAGAACAGGTCGTCGAACACGACGGGCGAACCGCCGTGGCCGCTCGACGACACCGAGACGATGCGGGCCGAACCCGAAGCTGCCAGGGCGTCGTGCAGCCCGAGCGCGAGGGCGAAGTGCCCGAGGTGGTTCGTCGCGAACTGCGTCTCCCACCCGGCGGGCGTGTACGACTCGGGCGCGTCCATGATGCCGGCGTTGGCGACGAGCACGTCGAGCGGCCCCGACCACGCTGCGGTGAACGCCTCGACGGAGGCCGGGCGGTCCAGGTGCAGTTCGACGACGGCCGGTGCGTCCGTCCCAGTCGACCGGGCGATGTCGTCCGCGACCCGGCGGCCGGCGTCGACGTCCCGCACGGCGAGCGTCACGCGTGCTCCGGCTCCGGCGAGTGCTCGGGCGGTCTCCACCCCGATGCCGGAGGCGGCACCGGTGACGACCGCCGTGCGTCCTGTCAGGTCGAGGCCGTCGACGACCTCGGCGGCCGTGGTCCGGTCGCCGAAGCGGGTGAGATCGCGTGCGGGCATGTCGACTCCTGTCGGCTGGCGTGGTGCGGAGCCGTCAGGCGACGACACCGTCCACGTAGAACCATCGTCCCTGCTCGCGGACGAACGCGCTCGTCTCCTCGAGCGTCCCGCGGTCGTCGTCGGAACGCCACCACGCGCGGAACGCGACCGTGCCCTGGGAGTCGAACGGGCCTCCCGAGGTCGTCGTCAGGATGTCCAACCGGGTCCAGCGCTGCGACGCGTCCAACTCGAGGGCTGCCGGTCGGGTGCGCGGGTGCCAGGTGAGCAACAGGTACTCCGGCAGTCCCAGCGCGAACGCGCTGAAGCGTGAGCGCATCAGGCGCTCCGCGGTCGGCGCGGCCGCACCGCGGTGCAGGGGGCCGCAGCACTCGCCGTAGGGGTTGCCGCTCAGGCAGGGGCAACGCGTCTCGTCGGTGACCACGCCGGAACGCTAGTCGACGATCGACAGCGCGACGGTGATGTTGCCGCGGGTGGCGTTCGAGTACGGGCAGATCTCGTGCGCGCGCTCGGCCAGGCGCTGGCGCTGCTCCTGCGGGGCGGCCGGTGCGTAGACGTCGAGCTCGACCGCCAGGCCGAAGGTGCCGTTGCCGGCGCCGCCGATGCCGACCTCGGCGGAGACCTCGGCGCCGGTGGTGTCGAGGTCGAGTTCCTTGCCCGCGGCGTGCAGTGCACCGAGGAAGCACGCGGCGTACCCGGCGGCGAACAGCTGCTCGGGGTTGGTGCCCTCGCCGCTGCCGCCCATCTCCTTCGGCGGGCGGGTGTCCAGGTCGAGCCGGTCGTCCTCGCTGCGGACGTGCCCGTCGCGGCCGCCTCCGGTGGCGTGGGCGGCTGCGGTGTAGACGATGTCGAGACTCATGGAGCCGAGGTCATCGCGCCCACCTGGACGTGTGCTGCGCGTGCCCGGGGCGCCGGGGCCGGGCGCCCGCGCGTGCCCGCGCCGCCGGGCGTGTCCGCGGCGTGCCGCGGGGTGCCCGCGGCGCACTTCGTGAACTTCGTGAGCAGAAATGGTCGGGCCCCACGAGCGCACTCGACCATTTCTGCTCACGAAGTACCGAGCGCCCGAGCCACGACGCCGCGCGCCCGGGTAGACATGACACGTGTTCAAGATCGGGTGGCAGGTGTACCGGGAGCGACTGCCCGCTCTCGTCAGCGTGCAGCGCCGCCGCCGCATCGTGGTCGTCGGCGTGATCGTGGCCGTCGTCGCGCTGGCGGGACTCGTCGTACTCGGACTGTTCTTCGACGACGGCTCCGTCCCCGTCGCCGCTGCGATCATCGTGGCGGTGCTGTTCGCCTCCGGCATCGGACTCATCGGCACGTGCTTCGTACCGGTCGGGCCGAAGGGCTGGAACGTCCCGCCCATCCCTGGCATCGGCTGGCGTACCCAAGAGGCGATCGCCCGTTACTACCGCCGCAACCCTCCCGCGGTCGACCCGAAGCACCGTGACGCCGTCCTGCACGGCATGCCCGAGACCCGCGACCTGCTGGTCCGGGCAGCGTTCCGCGGGTACCTGCTGCTGGGAGGGTGGGGACTCGCGTTCCTCGCGACCGTGCTGCTCAACGTCTTCACGATCTCGACGAACGACGACATCGTCGGTCTCTCCGCGGTCTGGATCCTCATCCCGGCGACCGGTGCCGTCACCGCCATCGGGGGCATCCGCACCCTCGGCCGTCAGGAGCAGCTGCGCGTCGAGGCCGAAGCCCTCCCGCCCGTCCCACCGGCGCCGCCCGCCCGCGGCCGGACCGGCACCCCGAAGGGCAGCAAGCTCTCGCTGCCGGGCGACTGAGCCGTGTTCGCACTCGGTTGGCGGATCTTCTTCCGGCACGTCGACGACGTGTTGGACCCACGTCGTGTCCGCCGCGCAGCAGCGTGGTCCGGCGCAGCGGCCGTGGTCGCGTTGGTCGGCATGCTCGTCCTGGAGGCCCGGCTCGGCTGGACGGCACAGCCTCCGCTCCGCAGCGTGGCGGCCATCGTGCTGCTGGCGGCCGGCGTGGGCCTGCTCACGTTCGCGTGCTTCTCGACGCGGCGCCCGCCGGACCCTTCGGCGACGATCAACGGGCGGCAGGTGCGGGCCTCGTGGCAGAACTCGGTGCGGACCTCGGTGCAGCCGTACCTGCAGCGGCGACCATGCCCCGTTGCACCCGAGGACCGAGAGGCCGTCCGCACCGACACGGTCCTGCTCCGCCGCGGCCTGATCGGCACGCTCGCCCGCGTCACCCCGCTGCTGGGGGCAGGGGTCGCCGCCGTCGGTGCTGGCCCGTTGCTCGACGTCGCGCCCTGGTGGCCCGTGGTGTCCGTCGCGCTCTACGTCCTCGTGCTGCCCGAGTACGTCGTCCGCCTCGGCCGCTCCGAACGCGCGCAGGTCGCCGCCGAGGCCGCCGAGCCGTTCGAGGTCCCCGCCGGCCCGACTTCGTGAGCAGAAATGGTCGGGTGGCGTGACGGGACCCGACCATTTCTGCTCACGAAGCGGGATACGGGGCACGGGAACGACCCCAGCCGCGCGACTGTCGGGGGCACGGGGCACACTGGGCGCATGTGTGGAAGGTTCGTCGTCTCCGACACCACGGCCGATCTGTTGCCCGAGCTCCTCGGTGAGCTCGCCGACCGGACCGAGCACGTCGACCAGGACACCGGCGTCGTGGGGACCGGCCTGGTGCCGAGCTGGAACGTCGCCCCGACCGACCCCGTGTCCGCGGTGCGCCAGCGGCACGGCGAGCGCGAGCTGCCGCAGATCAGCTGGGGCTTCGTGCCGAGTTGGGCGAAGGACTTCCAGAAGCAGCGCCCGAAGCCGATCAACGCCCGCATCGAGACGGTCGCGACGAGCGGCATGTTCAAGCGGGCCTTCGCGACGAACCGCTGTATCGTGCCGGCGCAGGGCTACTACGAGTGGGTGGTGCGCGAGGACGGCAAGGAGCCGCACTTCGTGCACGAGCCCGGCGGTGCCCTGGCGATGGCCGGGGTCGTGAGTGCCTGGCCGGACCCGACCAAGCCCGAGGGCGACCCGGACAAGTGGCGGCTGTCGCTGGCGATCATCACGCGCGACGCCCACGTGGCCCCGGGTGAGGTGCACGACCGGATGCCGGCGTTCCTGACGCCCGACGGCTACGACGACTGGCTCGGCGGCGAGTTGCCGACCGACGACCTGCTGGCCCTGCTCGACCACGAGTCGCTGACGGTCGCGGCCGGCCTGGAGCAGTACGAGGTCGCCCGTACCGTGAACAGCGTGAAGAACGACGGCCCGCAGCTCATCGAACCGGTGGCGTAGCCAGCGAGACGCCGCCCTACTCGACGCTCGGGCGCACCCACAGTTCGGCGATCTGGGAGTCCCGCGGGGCGTCGATCACGAACCGCACGGCCGAGGCGACGGTGGATGGTTCACTCCGCACCACGTCGGGGTCGGCCGGACCGTACCGATCGCCGGTGTGCGCGAGCGGGGTGTCGGTCGGTCCCGGCGCGACGGTGCTCACCCGGATCCCGTCGGCGCTGACCTGCTGGCGGAGTCCGTCGGTGACGGCCTGCAGCGCGTGCTTCGACGCGGAGTACACGGTGCTGTTCGGCACGGCCCGTCGAGCGGCGCCCGAGCTGATCACGACGACCGACCCGGCGGCCCGGCGCAGGTGTGGCAGGAACACCCGGCTGAGCTCGGCCGGCGCGATGACGTTGGTGGCGAAGGCGCGCTGCCAGTCCTCGGCGCGGGCGTCCTCGACACGCAGGCGTTCGACGATCGCTGCGTTGTGCACCAGGACGTCGAGCTCCGGTACCGAGTCGGCGAAGGCCGGGAACCCGGCGGCGTCGGTCAGGTCGAGCTGCACGGCGGTGACGTGGTCGAGCGCCCCGACCTCGTCGAGCCGCACGCGGTCACGCCCGACGGCGATCACTTCGTGGGTCCGGCGGAGCTCCTCGACGACGGCGCGTCCGATGCCGCTGGTCCCACCGGTCACGATCGCGGTGGGTCGGCCGGGTGCGGTGGGTCGGTCGCTCATCCTCCGAGGCTAGCGAGCGGCGGAGCCGCACCACCCCGCGTGACGGCGTGCGTCGGACGCGACCACGGCAGGAAGACGGGAGGCCCGGATCACGTGCGCCTGTCGGCTGACGTGATCCGGGCCTCCCGGTCGACCGCGGTGGTCACGGACGCGCGCCGCGTCGGATCCCCGGGGTGGCTGCGATGCCCGCCGCGATGCGGCGACGCGTCACGAGCAGCACGCCGGCCAGGAGCAGTGCGATCGCCGCGAGGCCGAGGCCGACGAGGCCGGTCGCACCGGTGAAGGCGAGCTCCGCGGTGTGGACCGCTGCCGCGATGCCGGTCGGGTAGGTGACCGTGATGGTCGCCGTCACCGTCTGGCCGTTGCTGTCCGTCACCGTGTACCCGATGAAGGTGGTGCCGGTGTGGCCCTTCGCCGGGGTGAAGACGACCTTGCCGTCGCGGACGGTCCAGGCGCCCTCGTGGCTGACGACGACGCGGTCGGACTGCTTGCCCGTCTCCGGGTCGATCAGGTGCAGGGTGCCCGTCTCGAAGGTGGCACCGCCCGAGGCGGAGTCGTTGTCGAGCGGGTCGATCGTGACCTGGTGCCCGACGGTCCCGGTGGCGGAGTCGTCCTTCGCGACCGCGGCGGCGACGACCGTCATCGTGGCGGTGGCGGTGGTGGTCTGCCCCGAGGCGTCCGTCACCGTGTAGGTGAAGGTGTCCGTGCCGGTGAAGCCGGCGGCCGGGGTGTAGACGTACGCGCCGGTGGGCTGGACCGTCACCGTGCCGTGGGCCGGCTTGCGGTCCAGCGCTGCGGTGAGGCGGGTGCCCTGGTCGTTGGTGAGCAGACCGTGGGCGGCGTCGCGGGAGATCGGGGTGCCGGCGATGGTGTGGCCGGCGTCCTTCGTCGCGTCGATGCCGACGGTGACGGTGACGGTGGCGTCGACCTGCTGACCCGAGCCGTCCTGTGCCCGGTAGGTCACGGTGTCGGTGCCGGAGAAGCCCTTCGCCGGGGTGTAGACGAACGTGCCGTCCGCGGCGATCGAGACCGTGCCGTGCCCCGCCTTGCCGGAGGTCACGACCGTCAGGTCACTGCCGTGGTCGTTGCCGAGCACGCCGGGGCCGGCGACGGTGATCGACTTGCCGGCCTTCGTGGCTGCCTTGTCGTTCGTCGCCGTCGGGGTGACGGTGATCGTCACGAGGCCGGTCGCGGTGTTGCCGTCGTGGTCGACCGCCGTGTAGGTGAAGGTGTCGATGCCGGACCAGTCGTGCTCCGGCGTGTAGACGTACGAGCCGTCCTTCGCCAGCGCCACGGAGCCGTGTGCCGGCTTGCGGTCGAGCTTCGCCCACAGGTCGGTGCCCTCGTCGTCGGCGAGGACGCCCGTGCCGACGGTCGCGGTCACGGTGCCGTTGGTGGCGGTGCGGCCGGTGTCGGGGGTCGCCATGGTGCCGACCAGGACGGTGACGGTCGCCGTCGTGGTCTGGCCGGAGCCGTCCGTGACGGTGTACGTGAACGTGTCCGTGCCGGAGAAGCCCTTCTTCGGCAGGTAGACGAGCGAGCCGGGCTCGGTGCCCTTGGTCACGGTGCCGTGCGCGGCGTCGCCGTGGCCGGTGACCGTGAGCGTCGTGCCGTGGTCGTTGGCGGTCAGCGTCGTGCCGGCGATGGCCAGCGCGGTGCCGGCGCTGGTGCGCACGGTGTCCGCGACGGCGACGGGCTTGACCGTCACCGTGACGGTCGCCTTCGCCATGCCGCCGGTCGGGTCGGTCACCGTGTAGGTGAACGTGTCCGTGCCGGAGAAGCCGTCGGCCGGCGTGTACGTGACGGTGCCGGTGCCGGTGTTGCCGGTTCCGGCTCCGCCTCCGGTGATCGCGGCCTCGCCGTGACCGGGCTTGGTGACCGCGGTGACGGTGAGCTTCGTGCCGGAGTCGTTGCCCGTGACCACGACGTCGACCGGGGTCGAGGCGGTGGTGGTCGCGGTGTCGGCGACGGCCTTCGGGGCGACGACGATCGTCACGGTGCCGGTGGTCGTGCCGCCGGAGCCGTCGGTGACGGTGTAGTCGAACGAGTCCGGGCCGGAGTAGCCGGGCTTCGGCGTGTAGGTGTACCCGCCGTCCTCGTCGACGACGACGTCACCGTGCGACGGGTCGGTGTTGTCCGTGACGTGCAGGTCGGTGCCGGTGGCGCCGTCGAGCACGCCCTTGTCGGCCGGCACGGTGATGGATCCGTCGGCGTCGGTGGACGTGGAGCCACCCGCCGTGACGGGGGTGACCCGGACGGAGACCGTGCCGGTGTTCGTGAGGCCGTTGCGGTCGGTGACCGTGTACGTGAACTCGTCGGTGCCGGAGAAGCCGGGCTTCGGCGTGTAGGTGACGGTGCCGTCGTCGTTCCGGACTGCGGTGCCGTTCGTGCCGCTCTTGCCGACGGGGATGTCGAGGACGGACAGGCCGGTGCCGTGGTCGTTGCCGGTCAGTTCGGCCGAGGTGACCGTCTTGCTGCCGCCTGCCTTGACCGTGATCTCGTCCGGCTCGGTGCCGGGCTCGACCGTGATGGTCACGACACCCGTGGCCGTCCCGCCGGAGGGGTCCTTCGCCGTGTAGGTGAAGGTGTCCGTGCCCGAGAAGCCGTCCTTCGGGGTGTACGTGTACGACCCGTCCTCCGCCAGCTCGAGGTCGCCGTTCGCGGGCTCGAGGTCGACCGTGGCGGTGAGCTTCGTGCCCTCGTCGTTCGCGAGCACGCCCGTGCGGTCGTCGCCGTCTCCGCCCACGCTCAGCGTGGTGCCGGCGGTGGCGGTCGCGGTGTCCGGGGTGGCCATCGGGCCGACGACGACGGTGATCGTGCCGGTCGTGGTCTGGCCGGAGTCGTCCCGCACCGTGTAGGTGACGGTGTCGGTGCCCGAGAAGCCGGGCTTCGGCGTGTACGTGATCACGCCGGTGGTCGGGTCGATCGTGACGTCGCCGTGCGTCGTGCCGTCGGCGTCCGGCACGGCGGCCGCGTCGGTGACGGTCAGCTTCGTTCCCTTGTCGTTGCCGGTGAGCGTCTCCGGCGCGATGGTCAGCGTCTCGCCGGACTTCGTCGACACGGTGTCGCCGTTCGCGACCGGCTGGACGGTGACGGTGACCGTCGCCGGGCTGGTGGTGACCTTCGAGCCGTCGGTCACGGTGTAGGTGAACGAGTCGGTGCCGGAGAAGTCACCCGTCGGCGTGTACTCGATGGTGCCGTCCTCGGCCACCACGGCGGTGCCGTTCGCCGGACCGGTGACGATCGTGGTGACCAGGTCCGAGCCGCGGTCGTTGTGCTGCACGTCGACGTTCACCGGGGTGCCGGCGCTCGTCGTCGTGGTGTCGTTCGCGATCGTCGGGTTGACCGTGATGGTCACCGTGGCGGTCGTCGGCGCACCGGCGGTGTCCGTCGCGGTGTACCGGAACGAGTCCGTGCCCGAGAAGCCGTCGGCCGGCGTGTAGGTGATCGCACCGGTCGCCTTGTCGAGGGTGAGCTCGCCGTGCGCGGGCTTCGTGTTCGACGAGATCGTCAGGCCGGTGCCGAGGTCGTTGCCCAGGACGCCGGTGGCGCGGGTGTCGGCGGTGTAGGTGGTGCCGGCGGCGACGCGGACGGTGTCGTCCTTCGCCAGCGGGGCGACGTTCACGGTCACGGTCACGGTGTCGGTCCCCCCGGTGCCGTCGGTGACGGTGTACGTGAAGGAGTCGGGGCCGGAGTAGCCGGTCGTGGGCGTGTAGGTGTAGCTGCCGTCCTTCGCGACGACGACGTCACCGTGAGCGGGCTTGGTGTTGCCGGTGACCGTCAGGTCCGAGCCGAGGTCGTTGGCGAGCAGGCCGGGGGCGGTGCCGGGGGTGCCGGTGCCGGGGGTGCCGGTGCCGGGGGTGCCGCTTCCGGGGGTGCCGCTTCCGCTGATCGGCGAGCCGGCCGTCGCCGTGACGGTGTCGGCGACCGCGGTCGGCAGCACCGTGATGGTGACCGTGCCGCTGATCGGCGCGCCGTCGCCGTCCTTCGCCGTGTAGGTGAAGGAGTCCGGGCCGGAGTAACCGGCGGTCGGGGTGTACGAGTACGAGCCGTCCTTCTCGACGGTCAGGTCACCGTGGGCGGGCTTCGTGTTGCCCGTGACCGTCAGGCCGGTGCCGTGGTCGTTCGCGAGCAGACCCGTCTTGGCGTCCGCAGTCGCGGTCTGGCCGGCGTGCACACTGAACGCGTCGTCGGTGCCCGCCGGGGCGACGGTGATCGTCACCGTGCTGGTCGACGTCTGGCCGGAGGAGTCCTTCGCCGTGTACTGGAAGGTGTCCGTGCCCGAGAAGCCGTCGGCCGGCGTGTACGTGTACGAGCCGTCGGAGGCCACGGTCGCGGTGCCGTGGGCGGGCGTGGTGTTCGACACGACGGACAGGCCGGTGCCGCTGTCGTTCGCCAAGACGCCCTTCGCGGGCACGGTGAGCTTCGTGCCGTTCGGCGTGTTGCCGGTGTCCGAGGTCGTGGTGACGTGCACGGCCTTGAGCGTGTTGGTGAACGTCACCATGACGTCGGTGCCGTCGGCGGTCGTGGCTGCGGGGAACGTGAAGGTGCCGGTGTTCCCGGTGCCCGTCGCGATGACCGCATTGGTCCCCTGGTCGACGGCCTTCCACGACGTGTCGTAGTTCGCCATGTCCGTGGTGCCGTCGGCGGTCTGCGTGACCGTGTAGTCCTTGTTCGGCGTGGTCAGAACCGCGCCTGCCTTCTGTGCCTGGACGCCCGTGGCGCTGCCGCTCGTGGTGCCGGTCGTGCCGTCGTTCGGGGTGATGCCGCCGCCGGTGATCGACAGCTTGAACTGGTCACCGCTGTTCCAGCGCTTGTCGACGCTCGACTCACCAGTGACGGTGTCGGCGTAGTTGCAGCTGGCCAGGTCGCTGGCTGCGTAGTCACCGACGATGCGGAAGTTGCGGACTTCCTTGCCCGACGTCGGGTCCAGCTGGTAGAGCGTGGTCGTTGCCGCACCGGCGCGGCTCGTGACGGTGTTCGACACGTACAGGTACCCGTCGGACGAGAACGCGATGCCGGGGCTGTTGGTAGTCGTCGGCAGGGTGACGATCTCGGTGGCCGTCATCGCCGTGGTCCCCAACGTCGTCGGGACCTCGTTCGTGTTCACGCGGTACACGTGGTTCGCCGCGACGACGAACATCAGTCCGCGCGAGCTGAACGCGAAGTCGCCGTTGCCAGCGGCCAGCCCCTTGATCTGTCCGACCTGGCCCAGGTACTTGGCCGACGTGGTGTCGGTGGCCGGCACGTACGCCCCGAGCCAGCCGTCGTTGTCGCCATCGCCGTAGTAGTAGATGCCCGTCGCTGGGTTCACGGCGCCACGGATCACGGACCGCGTCGTGTCAGTCGTGACGGAGTCGCTGGCGACGCCCGTCTTCGGGTCGTACTGACGAAGGGTCGGAGTCCCGCCGTTCGCCGCGGCGAACATCGAAACGCCTTCGCGCGAGATGCCGAGACCGTTGTTCGCTTCGGCTCCGAGGGTGACGAGCTCCTTGGTCGTGCCTTTGGCGTCGCCTTCACTGATGTCAACTGCCACGACTTTGCCCGACCGGTCGATCGCGTACAGCGTGTTCTGCGGGTAGCAGACCAGCGCACCGTTCTGAGTCGCATCCACAGCGGAGGCCGGCTCAGCGGCGATAACCGCCGTGGTCATCGAGAGACCGGCGCCGACGAGCAGCGCGGCACCGAACATGGCGACGGTACGTACGCCGAAACGGCGTCGAGGCACAGCGGTGCCCTGGTTTCCAGGCAGCATGATCACTTTCGGGTCGAGACGATGCGGGCGCCTGATCAACGGCCGTCGGTTCAGGGAGAAGGGTCGTTGGCGCCGGGTCGATACTGGCAGGTCTCGATACCGAAGTGGGGACAGGACGGGTCCCCAATAGGGGGGACCACTCGTTGTGGGGGTAGGTAGGTTCGCCATCTCGGGAATGGGCAACCCACCGCCGTTAGGTGCGGTCACCGAACAACGCCGGGCCACGAGAGGTGGATGAACCCCCAACAAAGGGGTGAGCATGCTCACGAATTGATCACGACGTCGGTTTCGTGGGATCCATGTGGCAGCATGAGTGGGACTCAGCTGTGGACGCCGGTGATTGCCGTGCCCGCTGACTCATCGTTGCGGCTCCCGCCGCCGTCCACGCCATGCTGTCGAAGGGGAATCAATGGAGTTGCGCGACTACATCCGGATCGTCCGAAAGGGTTGGATCCTCATCGTCGCGGTCACGCTCGTTGGGGTCGCCATCGGAGCGCTCGCCTCGCTGCTGGCCACCCCGAAGTACGAGGCTTCGACGCAGCTCTTTGTGTCGGTGCAGTCCTCTGACAGCACGACGACCAACGACCTCGTGCAGGGTTCCAGCGCCGCCCAGCAGAAGGTGAAGTCGTACGTTGACGTCGTCACAAGCTCCAGCGTCCTGAAGCCCGTGATCGCATCGCTCGGACTCGACGTCACGCCGGCCGAACTCGCCGACCAGATCACCGCCGAATCACCGACGAACACCGTGCTCATGAACATCACCGTTCAGGACACGACGTCGAAGCAGGCCGCTGCGATCGCGAACGAGGTCGGTTTGAGCTTCACCGAGATCGTCGTCAACAAGCTCGAGAGCCCCAGCGACGGCGGACCGAGCCTCGTCAAGATCGAGACGATCGAGCCCGCGATCCCGCCGACCGGTCCATCCTCGCCGCGCACCACGCTCAACATCGCACTGGGCCTGTTTGTGGGGCTCGCCCTCGGCGTGGGCATCGCGGTACTACGTTCCACCCTCGACACCCGGATCCACGGCACGCACGACGTCGAGTCGCTGACCACGGCACCCGTCCTCGGCGGCATCGGCTTCAACCCGGAGGCCAAGGAGCGCCCGCTGATCGTGAGCACCGACCCACGCAGCCCGCGGGCAGAGGCGTTCCGCTCGCTCCGCACCAACCTGCAGTTCGTGAACCTCGACTCAGAGCAGCGGTGCTTCGTCATGACGTCGTCCCTGCCGGGTGAGGGCAAGACGACCACGACCGCCAACCTTGCGATCGCGCTCTCGGAGACCGGCGCGTCCGTCGTCGTCGTCGACGGGGATCTCCGCCTCCCCCGGCTCGCCGATACCATGGGTCTCGAAGGGGTCGTCGGGCTCACCGACGTCCTCATCGGGCGGGCCGACCTCGAAGACGTGCTTCAACCTTGGGGCCGTGGATCCCTCTACGTGCTGCCCGCTGGCCGGATCCCCCCGAATCCGAGCGAGCTGCTCGGATCACGGGCGATGGTCACCGTCATCGAGTCCCTCTCCAAGTCGTTCGACTACGTCCTCATCGACGCACCGCCACTGCTCCCGGTGACCGACGCAGCCGTGATCTCGAAGTACACGGGCGGAGCGATCGTCGTCGCGGCAGCAGGCCGCACACGGAAGAACGAGTTCACCGGCGCCGTCCGCAACCTCGAGAACATCGGCAGCACGATGCTCGGGGTGGTCCTCACCATGACGCCGAACAAGGGCCCGGACGCCTACGGCTACGGCAACTACGGCGCGTACTACGGCAAGAACGAAGAACACCTCGAGTTCGGCGACAGCCTCCGACAAGACCAGCCCCGACCGGTCGCAGCCAGGAACCGTTGACCGTGGCGCTCCGACCCGAACCGCAGCCCACATTCACGATTCTCACCGTCTGCACCGGCAACATCTGCCGATCGCCGCTCGCTGAGCAATACCTCCGCGCCGGCCTCGCCGGGCTCGACCACGTCGAATTAGGCAGCGCCGGAACGATGGCCTCTGACGGCGACCGGATGCCCACCCAGGCACAGTCCCTGAGCCGGGCCTACGGCGGCGTGCCAGACGCCCACCGCGCACGTTTCCTCTTCGAGTCCCATGTCTCAGGCGCCGATCTCGTCCTCGCCATGGCCCGCGAGCACCGACGCGCTGTCGTCGCCATGCACCCTCGTGCCAGCCGGTACACGTTCACACTTCGCGAGTTCGCCCGACTCGCAGGGGGTCTGACCGACGAGGACCTCTTCGAGGTTGCCCGCATGCCGCAGACCGCGAGCGCCGACCGACTCCGTGCGGTCGTGGCCCTCGTCGCCGCGCGACGCGGGTTCGTTCCGAACGCGAGTGACCCGGTCCACGACGACGTCGTCGACCCCTACCGCCGATCGGACAGCGTGTACGAGGCCAGCGCGCAACAGCTCGTGCCGGCCGCGGACATCGTCATACGCGCACTCGGTCGCGCCGTGAACATCTCCGTGGAGGCCGCTCGATGAAGCAGTCCCGAGGCGCGGGCCACACCGAACGGTTCCGCCGCGCCCGCTCACGGAAGAGCCGGCGTCCTCTCGCCATCGCCGGTATCGCCGTGTTCCTGGCCGTCGACGCCGTCCTCGTCGGGTACGCCGTGGTCAACGGCCGTGGCGCTGCCACCGACAACGCCGACGCAGCCGTCGCCGTCGGCACGCCAAGCGCCACCCCGTCGGCTACGCCGTCCGCCACCGCCTCCGCCTCCGCCTCCGCCTCCGGCACACCGTCCGCCGACCCCACAGCACCACACCGCGCGAAGCGGTTCATCAGCGCCGTGTCCGACACCATCGCCTGGCGCGGATCGGCCGGCACCTGTACTCCCGGTGACGCTGGGCAAGCTGCGGTCGAGCTCTCCACTGACTCCGGGGCGAACTGGACGCAGCACGAGGTACCCGGTCTGAGCTCGATCAGTCGGATCTCCGCGACGAGCGCCGACCAGCTGTTCGTCGTCGGCCAGCGCGCTGACACGTGCAAGCTCACCCTCGCGGTCACCTATTCAGGTGGCGCGAGCTTCGCCGACCGTGCAGAGGACCTGACCTCAGCCTGGTACGTCGACCCCGCCGACACGTCGCGGGTGCACACCCCGAGCGACGCTCGGGAATCACCCTGCGCTGACGTCCTGGAGCTCGGCGTCGAGTCCCCCACGACGGCATCGGTCCGCTGCGCGGACGGATTGCTCGTGTCCACGCAAGACGGCGGCGCCGCGTGGGCACCGCGGGGCGGCGTAGAGGCAGTCCTCGCGTTGTCAAGTGACGGCGCGATCGCCCTCAGTGGCGACGGTGCGCGCTGTGCGGTCGTCGAGATCGCGTCTAATGCTCCACTCGGGGACTCCATGGACGCATGTGACGACGTCGCGCTCGCGAGTTCGGACGCGGCTGCCTGGGTCTGGAGTGGCGACACGGTCACGACGCTGGCGCGCACATCCGCGCTCGGATGACATGACACGAACGTCCCGATGCGTGGAAGATGAACCATGGCTCAGAGGATGGCTCACCATCGAGATACGCGCCCAGCACGTCGGGTCACGTCCTTCCTGACGTCGGTCCTCGTCGTGGGGCTGTTGTCCACGTTGGCATCCCCGATCGTGCCCGCGAGCGGCGCCACGTCGGGTGCTGGCGAGGCCTTCGCGTCATCCACAGCTTGGAAAACTTCGCTCGGCACGGCCAAGCTCAGTGATGTGCGCCCGTCGCCCGATGGCAACGGTGCGCTAGAAGTGCATTACACAGTCGGACCCAACGTCGAGATCGGATATGCGGACACCACTGCGCCAGCCGATTTCGGGTCAGCACCCCTAACCGGAGTCCGGGTGTCCTACCAGGGCGACGGAACCTACAACACGCTCTACGTCAAGCTCGAAGACGCGGCCGGAGAACACTTCTACTACCGAGTGGGAAACCTGGATAGCACCGGGTGGCGCACGACCGACGTGACTTTCTCTGGCGGTCAGGTCAGCGGCGACGAAGCAGATGGCGTACTCGACGGTCGCATCGACCTGTACCGGCTTGTGGTGGCGCGAAACGGTACCCAGCCGACGTCCGGCACGGTAACGGTCGACGCTGTCACGCCGATCCGGAGCGGGTGGAGCCAACCGACTTCAGCGAACCGGACCTTCGATCCGAACGCAAGCGAGTCCAACGACTTCAGCATCACTGCGAGCGGCGCTGGCGACTACTCCCTCGTCCTCACGGACCCCGAAGGCAAATCGCGGACACTGACAGATACGGTCACTTCCGCGGGCACCAGAACGGTCGTCTGGGACGGCCGTGCCGACGATCGGACCGTCATGGCAGGTCTCGTCGACGCTGTCTTCCGTCACGACTCGACCCCTGACGGCAGACTCGGTTCGGATGCCGTGGCCTCCGGACTTCGAGCGATCGTCGACGTATCGATCACAGATGCTCGTTCAGTCCAACTGCTCAGCTTCGATGACGATGCCGAGGCTTGGGCCGCCACCACAGGGAGCATCTCCCCAGCACGGACGACCGACGCGGTCCAGGGTGCGGCGGCGCTGCGGATGACCTACGACCTGAGCAGCGTCTCCACGGCTGAACTCGGCCGATCGCGATCGGGAGCCGATGCCTCGCCCGACTCGTACGCCACGCTCACCCTGGCGTACCGCGGAGATGGGTCTCTCAACACACTGAACCTCCGGCTGCGCGACTCGACCGGCAAGGAAGCCCAGTACCGAGTGGGAGATCTGCGATCACGCGTGTGGAGAACGGCCGTCATCGACCTGTCGCAGCCGGTTTCGATCGAAGACGGGGACGCATCCGCCGTGCTCTCCGGTCCGATCAGTTTCCACCGCCTCGGCATCACGCGGAGCTCCGGTCAACCCGCCACCGGCGCGGTCCTCGTCGATGACCTACGCCTGCGGGCTCAAGGCTGGGGGCACCTCTCCGCCACGGGCTCCGTGAATCGCCAGACTGGAGGGACCCTCCAGCTCGGGTTCAACTCGTCCGTGGTTGGCGACTACGCCCTCACACTGTCAGACAGCGCGGGGCACGTCCGGACCTTGACGGGCACGGCGCGGTCCGGCGAGACGATCGTTCCATGGGACGGCCGTGCGGACGACGGCACGTATCTGGCCGGTGTCGTCTCTGGATCACTCCGCATCGACGACCGGCAGGACGGGAAGGTCGCACCGGATGTCGTTCCGATGACCGTTCCCTACCTGACCGCGGTCACGGCTCGCGATGGAACGGATACCCCCAGCTCGGTCATCGGCGTGAACAGTTTCATGACGACCGCCACCACGCTCAAGCAGGCTGATGACGACGCTGCCGCCATGGAGCGTCTCCACGTCGCCACCACGCGCGAGGAGTTCAACTGGGCACTCATCGAGCCGAAACAGAAGTCGTTCGACTGGGTCAAGACCGATCGCGCGGTGGCCGTGGCTGAGGGACGCGGCGTGAGCGTCGTCGGCAAGCTCTTTTACACCGCTCCGTGGGCTTCCTCTGCCCCTCAGGGAACGCCGGCGAGCAGCGCACGCTACTATCCGCCGAAGGACATGTCCGCCTTCGCCGCGTTCGCCACAGCGGCCGCAGAGCGCTACCGCGGGAAGGTCCACAACTGGGAGATCTGGAACGAGCCGGATCTCGACCGGTACTGGTTGCCCGCTGCGAGTCCGAGCCAGTACGCAGCGATGCTCCAGGCCACGTCCGCGGCAATCAAGCGGGTGGATCCATCCGCCAGGGTCCTCATCGGCGGCTTGTCGGGCTTCGACCAGGCCTACCTCGACGCGGTGACCTCGGCCGGAGCGTTGGGAAGCTTCGACGACCTCGCGATCCACACCTACGTCGAGGGTGGACCGGAGTCCGCGGTGATGGGTTCGTGGCTCGGGGGCGCACGCGCGTGGATCGAGCGCACCAAGCCGACCGCGAAGCTCTGGGTCACCGAGGCGGGGTGGTCGACTTGCGGTTGCACCAGCGGCGTCACACCTGCGCTTCAAGCTGAGTACCTTCCGCGCCTCTACTTGACGGCCCTGGCGTACGGAGTGCAGGGCGTGCAGTGGTTCAGCCTGCGTGATCACGGGAACACGGCGAGCAGGGACGACAACTACGGCCTTATCACCACCGCCGGCGCACTCAAGCCGGCCTACGAATCCATGCGACAGGTCGGCGCTGCCCTCGACTCGATGTCCTACGTCGGGAGCGCGGCGCCTACCAATGGAGATGAGACCGTCGTTGACGACCTCGCCGTGACCACCGGGGTTCAGACGTACGCGCCATCGGGGGCATCGTTGACGGCGAAGGCGACGACGACTCGGTTGGGCGGCGTCGGCGGGTTGTCTGTGAACTACTCCCTGCCGATCGGCTCGGCCGCGGAAATCCGTGTGAACGACCCCGTCGCCGGAAGCCCCGGCGCCCTGTCACTCTGGGCGTATGGGGACGCGAGCGCGAATGCGCTCTCGTTGCGTCTGCAGGATGCCGAGGGAGAGTTGATCCAGGCGAAGGTCGGACAGTTGTCGTCGCGCGCGTGGTCGCGACACACGTTCTACCTGGACGGCGGGAACCCGAACCTGACCTTCTCGGGCGGGAACGGCAAGGTCGACTACCCGGTACGCGTGCGCGCCATTCAGATCGCACGACCGCTGGGAGGACAGGGGTATGGACAGATCTTCGTCGACGACCTCACCGCACACTACGGGAAGGTCACCCGAGGGGCGACGCTGGTCGGTCGGAACTTCAACGAGCAGGCGCTCTACAGCTTGTTGCCGTCCAGCGCGCCCACCGCAGCGACCGTCGCGCGTCAGCCGAGCTACCTGCAGACGGGAGACGACTACTCGACGCTTCCGTCAGCATCCGACCAGAGCGTGAACGTCGCGCTGACGTCACGGCCGAAGTACGTGGTGAACACCGTAGACGCGGTCTTCGACGCCACTCGGAACAGCGCTCGGTTGCGGTGGGTGTCGGGCGACCGCTCGCGGGTGACGATCCAGATCGTCAACGCCGCCGGGAAGGTGGTCCGCACCCTCGCGACGAACCAGGCGTACACGAGCGGGGCGCACATACTGGACTGGGATCTGAAAAACTCCTCGGCCGCCCGGGTCGCGCCAGGCTCCTACGCATTCAAGATCACTGCCGACGCCGTGACCGGTCAGCCATTCTGGGTCGGGCGCTCATTCCTCGTCCGGTGACCACGACCACGCGGAGGTTTCAATCCGGGGCTCACCAGATCGCCCTGGAGAAGGCGACGAACCGTCGAGCCTTGGCACGTTGTGCGTCCGTGGACGCACCGCTACGCCGAGCGGTCCGGGCGTAGATAAGTGCGGCACGGCTCAGGAGGCCGCCAGAGAACACCAGTCGCCAGAGGAGCTTGCGCAGCGGCCCCGGCCTGAACTCCGAGACGTAGTAGGCGAAGGTGTTCTCCGCCCACATCGTCGACACCGTCGAGGTACTCTGGTTCACCGACGCTCCGATCGCGTGAGAAGCGTGGACCTTTGGCGTCATCACGATCCGGAAGCCCGCACGGCTCACACGGCGTGCGTACTCGATGTCCTCTCCGTACATGAACCATTGCTCGCTAAGTGCACCGGTCGCAGCACGGGCTGCTCGGGTGATGTACATTGCGCAGCCCGACACCCATTCGACGTCGTGATCGCTCTCAGAGTGGCTGGATCGGAAAAGGTGCCTTCCACGCAGCCATCGCGTGTTCGGGAAGAGTCGCGCGAGCCCGCTGAAGTGCGTGAAGACTGGCCACAACCGAGGCTGCTGCCCGGCCCCGAGCGTCGCCGTCCCGGCCCCGTTGTCGACCAGGGGCGCAAGCACGCCGACCGACGGCATCGAGTGAGCAAGCTCGCGCAGACGCTCGAAGTTCGTCGCGTCTATGCGGGCGTCCGGGTTCAGCAGGAATGCGTCCGCGTTGGGTTCGATCGCGAGGCCGCGGTTCACCGCCTTGGCGAAACCGTCGTTGGTCTTCGAGAGGACCAACGTGTCGATCCTTCCTTCCGCTGCGAGCCGCTCCAGGATCTCGGGTGTCGCATCCGCGGAAGCGTTGTCGATGACGATGATCGAGGTATCGTGCGCGCCCTCGAGCGAACGCACACACGCTTCGATGTCGTCGCTGGAGTTGTACGTGACGATCACGACGGCGGTTCTGCTCATCAGGACACTCTTTCTGCGTTCTTCCGCACTTCTGCCAATCGGGCCCCCACTCCGGCCAGGTACTGGTCCATGGAGAAGCGGCGCATCACGCTGTCGTAGCCAGCTCGGGCGACCTCCGTCGCGCGAGCTGCGTCGCGGAGGAGCGAAAGGCACTGCTTCGCGAGGTCCGAGGCGTCGTCGGGAGCGAAGGTCCTCCCGACCGCGTCATCGGTGACGATCTCGACGAGGCCTTGCACTCTGGCGACGACCGTGGGTCGCATCGCGGCCATCCCCTCGGCTGCGACGGTGCCGAACGGTTCTGCGCGGGAGGGCACCACGACCACGTCGGCTCGAGCAAACGCTTGAGTCGTGTCCTGCATAAACCCCGTGAAGCGAACGAACTCCTTGAGACCGAGCGATGCCACGAGCTCGCGGAGTTCCTGCTCGTACCACTCGTAGCCGGGAAAGACCGATCCCACGATCTCCAGGCGGGCCGATACCCCGCTCGCCCTGATCTCGCTAAGCGCTCGAATGGCGAGATCGGTGCCCTTCCGAGGGCTCAGGCGGCCGACGAACAAAAGCGTCGCGACGTCACGCGGGTGGGTGTACTCGCTGCGGAGGTAGGGCGACCAGTCCTTACCGTTGTAGACGACGTGGGTCTTCGATGCGAGGCGAAACCCCCGTTCCCTTACATGTGCAGCCGTAGCAGCGCTGTTCGCGAGCACAGCGCTGGCGAGGGACAGCGGCGCGAGGAGTGCAGTCTGGACCACCACCGGGACGCTGTCCTCCGCCTCTCGGACGTGCACCACCGCGGGTATGCGAACCAGCCGCGCGGCTGCGAGCCAGACGGGCTGCGTGATGGTGTTGAGGTAGATGACGTCGGGTCGGGTGGTCCGGAGACGGCGAATCGTCCTGCTCATTTCGAGCGGCAAACGGCCGACGAACCGGACGAATTCAGCCGGGCGAAGAAGGTTCTTGCGGAGCACAGAGAACGCGCGTACCTCCACAGTGGCACCAGCTTCCTCGAGGAGTGACCGGAGAGGACCGTCGTCTGGCACCACAACGTGAACGTCCCAGCCGGAGTCGACGAGCCCCTGCACCGTTGCGAGCGCCATCCGGTCACTCCCATACAGCTCAGTCCCCGGGTGGCAGTAGAGGACCCTGCCCACATGGTGCTTACTGTGGTGGGGCTCAACCATCGGTGTTCCTTCGTGTAGTCCACGTCGTCAAGGCGGTCACGGTCTCCCTCGGGCTCTGCTGGTGGGCGGCGCAGTTCTGTTCGATCCCGTCGTCCCGCTCGGATCCGGCGCCAGTACCGAATCCCAAGAAGATCCAGAACGCGGCCCCGGTCGCGACCCAGGACAAGACGTCGAAGCTCAATCCCATGACCGCAAAGGTCGCGATGGCGAGTCGCGCAGTCGGGTCGGTCCGGAAGACGACCGCTACGAGGCAGAGAAACAGGAGGAGTCCGACGATCCCCGCGGTCGCAAGGATGGTCGTGAACTGATTGTCGATCGCGTAGAAGTTGTCGTTGATCAGGACGTTGCGCTGGTACAGATTTTCCGCGGACCCCCATCCCGAACCGAACACGGCTTCTCGGAACGAGCGATCGGTGAGAAGCCGGGGCAGCGCGTACACCGAGTTCAGTCGGTGTACCGAGTTGTTCCCACCAATGTCTGCGGAGAGCGCACCAGTAAGCACCGGCGTCGCCGTCGCGACCACAGCGAGTCCGAGGCCGACGACGATCTTAGCGACCCGAGAAAGCGCGCGCCCACGGAACACCCACCGTGCTGCGAGGTAGAACACAGCGGCGACGATCGCGCTCGAGCTCCCGGTCGCGATCACGCCGACGGCGAGCACGACGATCCCGAGCGCGATGACGGACCGCGACTTTGCGACGTCGGTGATCGCGACCATCGACACGATCAGTACGAGAGCCGCGACAAGGGGGTGCCCGAGAGTCCCCTGCCCGCGGATCGCACCGTCGATGAAGGGGTTCTCCCCATACGGAACCTCCGCAAAGAACGGCACGTCTCGAACCAATGCCTCGTAGGCGCAGAGCAGCGCCTCCACCAGTCCGAGCATGACAAGCGCCCAGAGCGTCATGCGCCGCTCGCCTCGCGACGCCCCGCGAGCGGTGACGAACACCAGCGGAGCGACCCCGGCGACGACCATGGCGAAGAGGTTCGGCTCCGGTGAAAGAGCACCCCCGACCTCACCTAACGCCGTGATCGCGACGACACAGGCGAGCCTCGCGTCCAGACGGAGTTTCCGCAGCGAGGTCAGGAGCGCCAGGGCGATGAACAGAGCGCCGAGCGCCGAGCCTGCGACGCTGGATGCGGCACCGATATCGAACGCCTTCGCCGGGATGAAGGTGAAGGCCGCCGCGGCGACGGCGAGAGCTGCGCCGAAACGGAAGCGGACCGGCGTGACCATAACCGTGAGCCCTCCGATCAGGGCGATCCAGACGAGTCCGGTCATCGTGCTGAGTCCGGCCTGTAGCGCATGCACCCGATCCACTGCACAACGGCCGCGGTGAGCCACCCTGCGCACGAACCGGCAGCAGCACCGACGAGACCGAGGTGCGGGACCAGCGCCGCAGTCAGCGCCGCGAGCACCGCCGCACCGCCGAGTGTCGCAACGGCGGAGAAGCCCTGCCGACCGTGCACGAGCAGTTCCGTCCCGAACACCGTGGACGCGCATCCGGCTACGACGCTGACCGCGCACAACACGACCGCTACCGTCGGAAACTTGTACTCCGGCCACACTTGGTCGCCGATCATGATCAGCGCCGCCGCGACCAAGGCCGCGCAGGCGGCAGACCCTCCGACCGACGCGAGGCGCAGGCGCCTCATGCGTTGCCACTGCCCACGATTCGCAGCCGACTGGAGGATCGCCACGACGGGCAAGTAGATATACGTCACTCCCAAGAGTGGTCGCAGGATCGCTTGGTACGCACCGGCTGCATCGACTCCCTGCAGCGCGGTCAGGATGTAGGTGTCGACCCACGAAGCAGCGAACGCAGCGGCGACGAGCGTGAGCCCTGGCGCCCAGAGTCGTGCGTGCCGGGAGAACGTCGTCGGTGTGGCCCACCGCCGCGGCAGTCGGGGGCGGCCGAAGCCGACGGCCGTCACGACAGCGCCAATGCTTGATGCAAGCGCCGTGCCACCGAACGAGCCCACAATCATCCCGAGCTTCGGTGCATTCTGCCAAACCGCGTTCTGCACGGCTGCGGCTCGCTCGTCGCCTGCCTCGATCGCGCTGTTGGCGCTCATCTTGCTCGCGGCGAGGACCGTGCCACTCAGCACCGCCAGCGCCAGCACGCCGAAGCCATACCAGCTGAAAGCGCCGGCGAAGGCCGCAACGGCAGCTACCAGGATCGCAACTGTCGACACGACGAAGACGTTCGTCAAGCCGTACTCACGGAGTTCACCGCGGAGCGAGCTGTCGAGCTCCCGTCGGAAGGCTGCGTTCGAGAACCCGAGGTCGCCGAACTGCTGCACGGCCTGCGTGAGCGACAGCGCGATCGAGAGAGTGCCGAACTCGAACGCACTGAGGTTCCGGGGAAGCAGGACCATCTGAGCGAGGGCGAGAAATGCCGTCACCCCAACGAACAGGAGATAGAGGTTGCGGCCGAGCCGGCGTGGCCGCGCACTCGCGTCGAACCGGCCGGGCGCGCGAGTGCTGAGTTCGGAGCGCTCCGCACGTCGAACGTCGGTCATCGGGCGTCGACCCAGTCAGGGACACCGCGGACAGCCCATGCCGCATGCCGAGCGATGGCACTTTCGTAGGACTCGCAGACGCCGTCCCAGGAGTACGACCCACGGGCGCGTTGTGCGAGCTCCTCGCTGGAACTCTCCTGACGGGCGGCGTCGGCGAGGAGTTCGCTCGCGGCCGTCGCGATTTTGGTGGACTCTGGCGTCGTGAAGCTACCGGCGGTGTCGAGCACCTCGCGGTTGAACGGAGTGTCCCGCGCCACCGTCGGAGCGCCAAGCATCATCGCCTGAACGAGGGCCGGGTTGGTCCCTCCGACGCTGTGACCGTGGAAGTACACGCCGGCGTGCTGCCAGAGCGAGAAGAGTCGACGGTCGTCGCTGACGTGCCCGAGCCACCGCACGCGGGGCTTCCGAGCCGCGAGGTCCGCCGCCATGTCGTCGAGTTCGCCACCGTAACCGGTCGATCCGACGATCACCACGTCGTGCTCGTCGGCCAGCTCTTCGGCGGCTTCGAGGAACTCGTGCACGGTGTTCTCCGGCACGAACCTCGCGACCATCAGGACGTACCGCCGGTGCTCGAGACCGGGCTCGATCGGCAGGGGGTCCGCGGGATCACCGCCGTACGGGATGAAGGTGCCGCCCCGGCCGAACTGTGCCTCCCAGCGACGCCCGATCTCCTCGGCGTCGACCACGAGCTCGTCCGCCCATCTCGCGGTCAGCTTCGCACCGAGCTTGAAGACCGCCTTCGCGATGCGGTTCCATTTGGCGCGTTCCCACTCCATGCCATCGACGTTCACTACGGTGCGGACGCCTGCGAGGCGGTAGATCGGGAGCCAGAAGCCGTTTGCGACGTTCATGACGAGCGCGACCGCGGGGCGACGACGAGCGACGTGGAGCGCTGCGCTGAGGCCGTAGGTGAGGGTGCTCAACGACTTCGACTCGACGCCCCAGGTCGTGACGGTGCGCACTCGCGCGTCGTGCTCGGGATCGTCGTCGACTGTGGTGCCGGGGCGACCGTAAACGGTGACGTCCCACCCGGCGTCGACGAGGTAGGGCGCGAGACGGCGCACGGCCGTCTCGAACCCGCCGTAGTAACTCGGGTACCCGCGCGTACCCACGATCGCAACGGCACGGCGTTCGGTGTTCTTGCTCAATACGCTCCAGAGGTCCGGACCACGGCCCGGAGAGTCTTCATCAGCAGGACGATGTCGTTGAACACCGACCAGTTCTCGACGTAGTACAGGTCCAGTCGAACCGAGTCCTCCCACGAAAGATCGCTTCGACCGCTGACCTGCCACAGGCCGGTGATTCCCGGACGAACCAGGAACCGCCGGTGGTTGTGCGCCTCGTACGTCTCGACTTCGGCAGCGAGTGGGGGGCGCGGACCAACGAGGGACATCGACCCGTTCATCACGTTGAAGAGCTGGGGCAGCTCGTCGAGGCTGTAACGACGGAGGAAGCGGCCGACGCGGGTCACCCGAGGATCGTTCTTCATCTTGAAGAGGACCGTGTTCCCAGCGTCTTGCTGCTCGGCACGCAAGTGCTCGAGCGCCGCCTCGGCGTCGACGAGCATCGATCGGAACTTGAACATCGTGAAGGTCTTGCCGTTTAGCCCGATCCGCTGCTGCCGGAAGATCACGGGACCGCGTGAGGTGGCCCGTACGGCCATCGCGACGCCGACCAGGATCGGCGAGAGCAGCAGGATGCCGATCGCGGCGGTGCTGCGGTCGATCGCGGCCTTGACGCGGGCCTTCCGTCCGCCGAAGACGGGCGACTCGACGTGGATGAGCGGGAGGCCGGCGACCGGGCGGGTGTGCATGCGAGGTCCGGCGACGTCCGTGAGCGATGGCGCGACGATCAGCTCGGTACCGGTCTCCTCGAGCGCCCATCCGAGTCGGCGAGTCGCGACCGGGGTCCAGACGTCGCTGCTCGCGAGGACGACGCAGTCGATGTCCCGGGTGCTGAGTGTCTCGAGCACAGTGTCGATGTCGGCGGTCCCGACGACGGGGACGCGTTCGCGTCCGATGGTGGCGCCGGTCGCGCCGGAGACGTTCGCGGCAACGGGGCGGTAACCCGCGGACGGCTGGCGGCTGATTTCGTCGACGAGGTGCCGCACCGAACCGGCGCTCCCGATCACGAGCGCACGGCTGGTGTAGGTGCCGGACCGACGCTGCTCGATCAGCCACTGCCTCCAGGCCCAGCGGCATCCGAGCAGGGCGAGGGTGCCGAGCGGGAACGCGGTGAGCACGAAGGTGCGGCCGAGGTCGAGGTCCAGGACGACGGCAACGATGGCGAACAGGCCGAAGAGCATCACGGAGGTCTCGAGGACGCGACGGTACTCGAACGACCCGGATCCGATCACGCGAGGATCGCGGGTTCCGGCCGCGGCGAGCGCGACGGTCCACGTGATCAGGAGGACCACACTCGCGATGCTGTGCCGTGATGCAGCCGCGGTCCATTCGTGCCAGCCCACGGCGGGAACGATGTTGACGAGCCACCAGACGAGTTCGGCGATGAGGACAGATCCGGCCACGACGATCGGGTCGGTGAAAGCCAGGCGCTTTGCGTACCGTTCAGCCCACCGGGGCGCTGCTTCGCCGACGAGCGCCCGTACTCCATCAGCCGTGGAGCCGGGACGAGTCGTGTTCGTGCGCGGATCGATGATCGCAACCATTTCCGGTCCCCCGCTCGACGGCTGCGGTCCGGCTTGGAACCAGGCAGCAACATGTGGTCCAGCATTCGCTGGCAGCCACTCGGAACGTGGCTAGACGTCGAGTAATCGGGTGATCCTCGACTTTGAAGACTCTAGGCGACCAGGGGGTACGAGACGCGTCACTAGAAGGGGGGACAGACCTGCCGCCGGCGCGCGGGACCTCGCAGGATCTCGCCGGAGCCGCAGGAACACGCGGATCAGATGGCAATTGCAACGGGTTGGTAACGGCCCGCATCATTGCCAATACCCCCGAACTGGGGCCACCCCGCCGCGCTGCCCGCACTATTCGGAGGCGGGCTCAAACGAGTCCAGGGAGTCCGAACCGAGCGCCGACCTTAGGCCCGGCATGTCCAGCGAGTTCTGCAACACGATGGACTGGCCGTCCGCCGAGGTCCCGGTGCCCCCGGTCGGGATCGTGAAGAAGTGCACATCCTGCTTGTCGACGCCGCGGAGGCTGACTCCGAGCTTCGCGAGTTCAGTGGCGCTCAACGAGTCATCAACGGACAAGTACTCGGACAGAGCACCGACGAAGTCCGTGATCTTCGACGGACTGGTCAGCGTGTCCTTGCTGATCGTCTTGTCGACGATCGCGCGCAGGAACGCCTGCTGGTTCGCAACGCGCTGGTAGTCACCGTTCGCAAAGGAATACCGCTCGCGGACGAACTTGAGCGCCTGCTCGCCGTTCACGTGGTTCGTGCCCTTCGTGAAGTGCTGCCCACGAGCGGTGAAGTCCGACGGGCTCTCGACGTCGACCCCGCCGAGCGCGTCTGTCATCCCCTCAAAACCTTGGAAGTCGACGATCGCCACGTGGTCGATACGCACATCGAGGAGCTGCTCGATGGTCTGCACCGTCAGCGCTGAGCCGCCGTACGCGAACGCTGCGTTGATCTTGTGCTCACCGTGGCCCGGGATGGTCACCCACAGGTCACGCATGATCGACATCACCCACACGGCCTTTCGATCGGCATCGATGTGCACGAGCATCATCGTGTCGGTGCGCTGGTCCGACGCTTTCGAGCTGTCGATGCTCGTCGCGTCACCTCGCGAGTCCGACCCCATCAGCAGGATGTTCTTCGCGCCGTCCTTCGTGGCTTCCGGTCGGTTGCCCGACGGGAAGGCGTTCGTGATCTTGTCAGTCTTCGCGTCGTACGTGCTCGCTAGGTTCCCGGCGTAGATGCCGAAGGCCACACCGAGTCCGACGAGGATCGCGACAAGACCGGCAGTGACGCTCAGGAGCGTGATGACGAGGCGGGAGCGACGACGCTTCGGGGCCGGCTGGTCCGGTTCCTCCACTGGGGTCTCGCCGAGGTCGAAGATGTCGGTCATGACGCGTCGTGCCTTCCGGAGCGTGAGGCACAACGGCCCCGAGATGCAGGTCAGCTGTGAGCGTAGCAATCCTCAGCAGTTACCCCGGACCGATGACGCCCCCCGTTCTGGTCTAGCCATCTGCACTACGGTCGTCGCGTGACGCTCACCTCGACGACCGGCCGTGCAGCGCTCGCGACGTGGATCGCCGGAGCGTCGGCCGCCACGCTCGCCCCCGGTACGAAGCCGGTGGTCCTGGAGGCCGCTTCCGCAGTCGCGTCGATCGGTCACGGCGCACTCGCGGTCGACCAGGCCGTCCAGATCGCGCTGGCGACAGCCGTCACGTTCGTTCCGCTGCCGGTGCTGCTGATCATCTCGTTCCACCAGCTACGCCCAGTCCTCGCTGGCGCACTCGGGGCCGCGGTCGCCGGGACAGTGGGCGCAGTGGCAACCGACAGCCATCGGGCCCTCGTCGCCGTGGCGACGGCAGCAATCGTGGGGGTGTCCGTCGGGACGCTCATCGCCGGAGCGCTTCGCGCCAGGAGTGATAACCGTGCACCCGGGAGGGTCAGGGTCGGCGCGGTGGTCGCACTGGGCGCGTTCCTGATCGCCGCCGCGATGATCGGCTTTTGGCACGCGCCGGTCGACCAGGAGGCCCGTCCGGCCCTCGACGCTCTCCTCGCGCACCTGCGAAGTGCCGGAGCGCCGGAGTGGTTGGGCTACGACTTCGTCGAGTTCGCAGCCAACATCGTGTTCTTCGCGCCGCTCGGCCTTCTTCTCGCCCTCGCGTTGCCGCCTTTTCGCCGATGGGTCGCGGTGGTCGTGGGTTTCACCCTCAGCGCAGGCATCGAGATCGGACAGGGCCTGATGCTTCCGGCACGCTCATCGTCACTTGACGATTTGGCCGCTAACACTGCAGGTACCGCACTTGGGGTGGCCGCCGGGGTTGTCCTCGTCGGATGGTTCAGCCGACGTTCTGCTCAGGCTCGACCACACCCTTGAAGGCTTCAGACTGCCTGCCGGATCACGTCCGGCAGCAGGACGTGCAGCCGTTCGGCCAGACGCCCCTTGGCCTCGTCGAGGGAGCGGAAGTCCCCCACGTACTCGCCGAACGTGTCGGCGACGAAGAAGTGCGTGCCCTGCCGGTCGACGGTGCCGCCGTAGTACCCGCCGTAGTTGGCAACCCAGAGCCCGGTGTCGGGCTGCGCCCAGCTGATGCGGACGCGAGCAGGCGCAGTGTCAGCGACGACCTGCGCCTCGATCTCGGCGATGACCTCGATCGTCCGGGTGTCCAGCGTCACTTCGGTCTGCTGGTGGTGATCGGCGGTCATGCTCATGGTCGTGCTCCTTCGGGCTGTGCTGCGTGCTGCGTATTGGTGCTGCGGGCGTCGCGGACGCCGATGGTGCGTGGTGGGACGGGCGCCGGCTGCCCCGGTGGTGCGGTGGCGCCTACTCGACCGGTCGGATGACCGACGGGAGCATGACGTGGAGCTGGTCCTCGAGCTTGGTCTGCGCTTCTTCCAGCGATGCGAACTCACCGACGACCAGGCCGAAGGTGTCCGAGGCGACGAAGCGGCCGTCGCGCTTGTCGACGCTGCCACCGAAGTACCCGCCGTAGCCGGCGATCCACTCGCCCTGGTCTTCCTGCACCCAGGTGACCTTCGCGCGAGTGGGACGGGTCGAGGTCGCCGCGTCGGCTTCGAGGATCGCGATGGTGTCGACCGTGTCGGTGTCGAGGGTGACCTCGGCCTGCGTCGCGTTTTTGACGGTGATGCTCATATCGCTCTCCTTCACGATCCGGGGTACATCTGCTGACACCAGAACGCTACGAGAACCACGGCCCGAACCGCCAGCGATGCCCGTTGATTCACGGGTTCCGTCAATGCGACCCATCGGCGTCCCCCGGGTTTCCGGGGCGGTGTGACGACTTTTCGGGGTACACGCGTCAGATCGGGGTACTCGTTTTCCGGACCTTCGAGATGCGTCACGAAATGACCGAGACGCCTTTGACCTGGCCGCGCTGACCGCGCAACGAGCCGCCCCGACCGGTAACGTCCTTCTCGAATGTCTCGCCCAACCAGCATCCTCGAGAGCCCCCTCGCCCGGCAGGCTCCGCTGAGTGCGCTGTTGGCGCTCGGAGCCGTCCTGAGCATCACGGTGCCGTCGCTCCAGGTGACGGACGACGGCCTGTTCGTCGCGAGCCTCGCGGTCACCGGCGTCGCGACGGTCGTGGCTGCGGTGGCACTGGCGTTGCCGCACTCCGTCGGACTCGTGCCGGCGTTGCTGGTGCTCGACTTCGTGGCGATCGCGCTGTTCCGGACCAGCACGGGCGCGAGCGCCTCGGTGTTCACCTCGCTCGCCGTCCTGCCGGTCGTCTGGTGCGGGTCCCTGCGAGGGCGCATGACCGTCGTGTACGCGGCGCTGGGCGTGACGCTCGTGATCATGGCGCCCTACTTCCTGACGCCGACGAACGTGCCCGGTGCGAGCGAGCTGGTCCGTCTCGGCGTCACCGTGATCGTGTTCGGGACGGTCGCGGCGGTCGTGCAGGAACTCTCGCGGCGAGCGCGGCGCAACGTGCGCGCTGCCCGGCTGGGCGAGGAACGCGTGCGCGCGGAGATCGAGCGGGCCGCCGCCGTCCAGCGGTCGCTGCTGCCGACGTCGACCGACCACCTGGGCGTTGACGTCGCGGTGGCGGGCGCCTGCTTGCCGGCGAAGTCGGTCGGTGGCGACTTCTTCGACTGGTACGAGACGAACACCGGGATCGCCGTCAGCCTCGGTGACGTGATGGGCAAGGGCGTGGGGGCGGGGCTCATCGCAGCGGCCGTGCGGGCCACGGTCCGCAGTGCCCGCACCGTCGACGACCCGTCCGAGGCGCTCCTGCGGGCGGCCGACGGACTCGCCGCCGAGGGCAGCGCGACCGACGTGACCTTCACCACGCTGTTCCACGCGCGCATCTCCACCGACGGGACCTTCCGTTGGGCGGACGCCGGCCACGGGTTGAGCCTGGTGCTCCGGTCGGACGGCGCCGTCGATCGGCTCCGGTCGAGCGACCTCCCGCTCGGGATGGGGCTCCGCGACGAGTGGGCGACGACCGAGGGGTTCCTCGACACCGGCGACCTGCTCATCTCGTTCAGTGACGGCGTGCTCGACCTGTTCGGCGGGCGCGAGGACACCGTCGACGCCGTGGCCGATCTCGCACGGGCCTACGGCTCCGAGCCCACGGCGCTGGTGGCGGCGCTGTCCGCGCGGGCGGACGAGGTCGCGCACGACGACGACGTGACCGTGATCGCGATCCGACGAGCACCGGTGGCGATCGGGGCCTCCGCACTGCCCGCGCAACCGGCGCGTCAGGAGCGCACGTGACGAGGTCAGTCGTCGGTCGGTGACGCCTGCTCGCGCCGGAACCGCTCGATCTCGGCATCGACCTGCCGCCGCGAGAACCGCTTCGCCACGACGATCCCCCACGTCACACCGACCGCGGTGAGCACGGCCCCGAGGACGATCCCCTCGATGCGAAGGTCACCGTCGCCCCGGTTCGGCACGATGGCACCGACCAGCAAGCCCACCCCGATGACCGTGATCGTCGACAGCACGAACGTGGCGACGGGGCTGCCCAGGCGCGGACGGCCAGTCGGCAGTGACCAGGCCGAGGTCGCGAGCACGAACCAGCCGACGAGGACCCCGGCACTCACCGGGAACCACTGCCCCAGCAGGAGCAGCAGCCCGAGCGACAGCACGAACCCGCCGACGCACCAGAGCCACCACCGGTTCCGGTCCCGCCGCTGCTGCCCGGCCACGTCGTCGTTCCCCATGCCTCGACCGTAGCCCAGCCGCGCAGCTGCGTGGCCGCAGCGCCCAGCGGCCGCCCCTCAGAGCGCCCGCGAGAAGCAGACCGACTCGGGGTCCTCGCGGTACGGCCCGAACGGCTGGATCCGCACGAACCCGTTCCGGACGAGCAGTGCGGCCGCGTGGGGCTGCAGCACTCCCATCTCCGCCACGACCGCCGGTGCCTGCAGCTCTTCGGCCTGCGCGAGCAGTTCGAGCACGAGCAGGTCGCCGACGCCCTGCCCGCGGGAGTCCGGTCGGACGAACAGCCGGCGGATCTCGAAGACCCCGTCCCCCGCGGCGCTGAGCGACCCGGTCCCGAGCGCCAGGCCCGAGGGGTCGCGGGCGATGACGTGCACGGCGGCGGTCGCCCCGGTGAGCGGCCGTCCGGTGTCGGCGGACCGCCCGTAGATCCGGTCGACCTCGATCCGCGCCGCGGCGCGCAGCCGGACGGCGTCCTCGAGGTCGAAGGACTCGGCCGCGACCGAGATCGTCAGGTGCTGCATGTGCTGTTCGTTCCTCGCCGGCACGGCGTCGTCGCGGTGCCACGTGGGTGATCGGTGTGCGTGCCGCCGCTCGAACCCGAATCGAGCGGCGGCACGGTGGGTGCGCTTCCGCTCGAACCCGAATCGAGCGGTCTCGCATGCAGACGGCTGGCGTCTGCCCTCGGACGCCCTAGCGTCCGTGGTCTGTGGTGGGTCTGAATCAGCCCACGAGGTCTGGGTCAGCCCACGAGGCCTGGGTCAGCCCACGGGGGTCCGGGTCAACTCACCAGGTCGAGGTCCCAGACGGGCGCGACGTAGGTCCGCGACCATCCTTCGCGCAGGCGGGTCACGGCCCGGTCGAAGGACTCCAGCAGGTCCATCTCCGGCCGCACCATCGACTGCAGCTGCAGCCCCTCGTAGGTCGCGAGCAGCTGCTCGGAACCACGTGCGGGCTCCATGGTCCGCGGCTCCCGGCCGAGCAGGATGTCCCGCTCGAGGGAGTGCTGCACGAAGGCGTGGAAGCGCCGCCAGCGGGAGTGCAGCATCGGCGCCAGCGGGTGCTCCGGCGAGGCGGCGATGTTCAGGCTGGCGGTGAGGAACCGCATGAGCGACGGGTCGGCGATGTTGGCGGTGACGATCGCACGCAGGAACGGCACGGTGCCGTGCTGTTCGGCGAGCGGCATGAGCGGCGTGGTGCGCTGGTCGTTCCAGCGGTCGATCGTCGCCAGGAGCAGGCCGTCCCAGCTCGGGAACGTCTGGTCGACGACGTCGACCGACTCTCCGGCCTCGGCCGCGACGACGGCCGGGGTCACCTCGTGCAGCGGGCGGGCCCGGAGCGCGCGGATCATCCCCTCGACGACCGTCGAGCGGAGCGACGCCGGATCCGGCGTTTCGATGTGCATGCATTCACCACACCAGGCACACGCGTCCCGCCAAAGCCCCCGAACGGGTCCTGTTCGCTTATCGGACCAGCACGATCCGGTCACGGTGCTCCCGACGGAGCAACCTGCGAGCGATACTCATCCCATGGGTTGGGGACGGATCGTGCCGGTCGTGGTGGTGGCCGTGCTCGCGAGCGGCGTGCTGACGGGGTGCGGCGACGACGGCCGGATCCAGGGGATCGGGCCGGGGACCTCCGTGAGCTCCTGCATCGACTACGTCCCCCTGACGGCGGCCGAGCGCCTGGACGCCGCCGACCTGGTCGTCGACGCCCGGGTCACCACGACCGACCGCACGGTCGAGATCGGCGGCGTCTACGACGTCCACGACGCCGAGGTCACGAAGGTCGCCAAGGGCGACGACCCCGGCACCACCATCGAGGTCGTCAGCACGTCGGACAAGTGCACGACGAGCGGCGAACCCGTCGAGTACCTCGACGGCGACGTCCTCGCGGACGAGGGCCGCTTCCGCCTCTACCTGACGAAGGACGACCCCGACGACGACGACAGCGTCTGGCGACTCGTCGTCCCCGGCGCCGCCGACCCGCTCACCACCGGCTGACGCCGCCGGTACACCCCGGGCGTCATGCCCACGAGCGGCGTGAACTGGTCGATGAACTGACTCGTCGTCGCCCATCCGCACGCCGCCGCGACGTCGGTCACCGAGGCCCCGCCGGCCAGCAGGACGAGCGCTCGGTGCACCCGCAGCTGTAACCGCCACTGCCGGTACCCCATCCCGGTCTCCTGCCGGAACAGGCGGCTGAGCGTCCGCTCGCCCACGCCGACCTCGCGCGCCAGCTCGCCGAGTCCGCGCGGCCGGGTCAGGTCCCGTTCGACCTCGCGCACCACCTGCCGCAGCCGCGGATCCCGCGGCTGCGGCAGGTGCAGCGGCTGCTCCGGCGCGGACGCGAGCTCGTCCACGACGACCGCCCGCAGGTGCTCGATCGCCGTCTCGGAACGGCGAGCGTCCGTCGTCAACGCGAGCAGTGCCTCCCGGGCCAGCGCCGAGACGGCGAGCACCGCCGGACCGGACGGGAGGCCCGTGGCTGCGTCCGCCGACAGGAACACGACCCGCATGTCGGTCGCCCCGTGGGCCCGGTGCCGGTGCTCGGCACCGGCCGGCACCCACGCGACGCGGTTGGGCGGCGCGATCCACGCGCCGTCGTCGGTGATGAGCGACAGCACGCCGGAGGCGGCGTGCACCAGGTGGCCGAGCGGGTGCGTGTGCGTCGGGACGGTCTCGGCGTGCGCGAAGGCGAAGGCGGCCTCGGTGCGCAGGTCGACGGTCCGCGCGTCGACCGGCACCTGGCTGGAATCCGACATCGTGCGGCAGTCTACGTGTTCCGGGCCGGTGGCGAGCAGTGGTGGGATCGACCCATGACCACCGCCTCGATCCCCGTCACGACCACCAGCCCGCGGCTCCTCGCCGGCTGGTACGTCGGCGCGGGCCTGCTGCTCATCGCGATCAACCTGCGGATGGGTGTGGCCTCGGTCGGGCCGGTGCTCGGGGCGATCGAGCGGTCGTTGGGGCTGTCCCCGTCGGCGGCGAGCCTGCTCACGACGATCCCGGTGTTCGCGTTCGGGGCGTTCGCGTTCCTGACCCCGGTGCTCAGTCGGCGCATCGGCCTGCACCGGCTGCTCGGCCTGACGATGGCGGTGTTGGCGATCGGCATCGCACTCCGGCTCGAGCCGCACGGCTGGGCCCTCTACGGCGGCACGGTGCTGGCCGGAGCGGCGATCGCGGTGGCGAACGTCTGCATGCCGGCCGCGATCAAGAGCGACTTCGCGCACCGGGTCGGGTTGATGATGGGCCTGTACTCGACGGCGCTGTTCCTCAGTGCGGCGATCGCCTCGGCGGCCGTCGTCCCGCTGATGGCCGCCTTCGCCGGGTCGTGGCGCCCTGCACTGGCCTTCTGGGCGATCCCGGCGGCGATCGCGTTCGTGGTGTGGCTGCCGCGAGCGCTGCAGCGCCCGGACACCCCGACCCGTGCCACCGGCGCGGGTGCCGCCGACGAACCGACCTTCGCGCGGCTGCTCCGCGACCCCGTGGCGATCGCGGTGACCGGCTTCATGGGGCTGCAGAGCCTGTCGTACTACGCGTTCCTGACGTGGGTGCCGACCGTGCTGCAGGACGCCGGCGTCTCGGCACACACTGCCGGCCTGATGCTGGCCTACTCGAGCCTGCCGGGGATCCTGACCGGCATCACCGGGCCGGCGATCGCCCGACGCCTGCGCCCGACCTGGCTGCCGGTGCTCGTCGTCGTGGTGCTCTGCGCCGCGGGGTTCGCCGGACTCCTCGTCGCGCCGGCCGCGGGCGCCTGGGCGTGGATGACGCTGCTCGGCCTCGGGCAGGGCGGCGCGATCAGCCTGTCGCTGAGCTACATCGTGTGGCGCTCCCCCGATGCCCGGCACACCGCCCACGTGTCGACGATGGCGCAGGGCATCGGGTACCTGCTGGCGGGGCTCGGGCCGCTCGGACTCGGCCTGCTGCACACCGCGACCGGCGGCTGGACCGTGCCGATCGTGGTGCTGCTCGTCCTGCTCGTGCTGCAGTTCGTGGCCGGTGCCGCTGCGAGCCGCGACCGCCACGTGCTCCGCCGGTAGCGCAGCGCCCTACGGTTCGGGGACCGCCACGATCCGGTTCTGGTACGCCCACACCACGGCCTGCAACCGCGACCGCACACCGAGCTTCGGCAGCATCCGCGCCAGGTGCGACTTCACGGTCGAGACCTCGAGCACGAGTGCGACCGCGATCTCCTCGTTCGACATCCCCTGCGCGAGCAGCAGCAGGACCTCGCGTTCGCGGGCGGTGAGCACCCCGTCGGCCCGGTCCCCCGACACCGGCTGCAGGCTCCGCCGCGACACGAACTCGCGCAGCACCCGCCGGGTCAGGGCCTGGTCGAGCGTCCCGTTCCCCGCGGCGACCTGCCGCACGGCGTCGACGATGGTGTCCGGCTCGGCGTCCTTCAGCAGGAACCCGGAGGCACCGGCCTCGAGCGCACCGAACACGTAGTCGTCCAGGTCGAACGTCGTGAGCATCAGCACCGGGATCGCCGGGTCGGCGTCGGGAGCGCAGAACAGCCGCGCGAGCTCGATGCCGTTCATCACGGGCATCCGGATGTCCAGGCAAGCCACGTCGGGTCGCAACGAGCGTGCCAGCGCGAGCGCCTCGCCGCCGTCGGCGGCCACGCCGACCACCTCGATGTCGGCCTCCGCGCCGAGGAGCGCGGACACCCCCGCACGGACCAGCGGCTGGTCGTCCGCCACCAGCACGCGGATCACGCGACCACCCCGTCACCGTCGGCGGTCTGCGCGGGTGCGGCAGGTGCCTCCCGTCCGAGCGCCAGCTCCACCAGCCATCCGCCGGTGGCGGTGGGACCGGTCTGGAGGCTCGCCCCCACCAGGTCCGCCCGCTCGCGCATCCCCCGCAGGCCGTTGCCGCCCGACGGTGAGGTCAGCGCTGCCGGAGCGGCGGCCCGTGCGTTCTCCACCCGGATCACCACCCGGGTCGGGTCGCGGTCGTCGACGGTGACCGTGCACGGGGCGGACGGGGCGTGCAGGGCGGCGTTGGCCAACGCCTCCTGCACCGTCCGGTAGGCGGCGAGCTGCGCGAGCGGGCCGACGCCGTCGGCCAGCGCCTGCGCTCCGCGCTGGTGGTCGCCAGCGAGCACCTCGAGGCGCACGTCGCTGCGGAACCGGGCACGCTCGACCAGGTCGACGATGCCGGCGACCGTCTCGACCGCGCGTTCGGCGGGGACGTCCTCGCGCAGCAGCCCGACCAGGCGGCGCAGGTCGTCGAGGACGGCGGTGCTCTGCTCCCGCACCTGACGGGCACCCTCGTGCGCGCGCTCCGGGTCGCTGTCGATCTGCCGGTCGATCACGGCGGCCATCAGGGCGATGCCGGACAGGTGGTGGGCGGCGATGTCGTGGAGTTCGCGGGCCATGGCGGCCCGTTCACGGGAGACCGCGGCGTCGACCAGGGCGTCCTGTTCACGGAAGACCGCGCTCGCCTCGGCGGTGCGGGCGGCGCGGACCTCGCGGCGGGACCGCACCAGCAGGGTGACCAGGAGCGGGAGCCCGACGGCGCCGACGGCCTGGAGGACGCCCTGGCCGAGTGCGCCGGACAGGACCGCGCTGCCGGCTGCCACCAGCGCGCCGGCGACCAGCAGGGTCGGCCACAGGCGTGCGAGCGGGACACGGAGGGCGGCGAGGACCACGGCGACGACCACCGGCAGGACGGTGAGACCGAACAGGTCGAGCGACTGCGGAGCGAGCGCGGCGACCAGCACCGGCAGCGCGGACACCGCGACGAGCACGGTCCGTGGTGCACGACGGGCGGCGAGCAGGGCGGCGGACTGGGCCAGCAGGCCGAGCGCCAGGACGGTCCACGCGGCGGTGAACGGAGCCGGCACCCGCAGGGCCAGGGCGGGGCCGTCCGGCTCGAGGGCGTCGAGCGGCGGCAGGCCGAACAGCAGGCCGAGGGCCACGACGGCCGTGCCGAGCGCGACGAGCACGTCGACGCGGCGGTCGCGGGCGCGCGGGTCGCCGTCGCGCGGCGGACGGGTGCGCGGGTCGCCGTCGCGCGGCGTGCGCGTGCGCGGGTCAGCGGAGGCCATCGTGCGATCCTACGAGGCGGGTGCGGGCGGGGACCGGGGCGTCGATCGGCAGCGCACGGCGGACGGGGTCGTAGCCCAGGCGGCCGCGGGTCACGACGAGGAGCACCGCGGCGGCGACGGTCGAGGTGATGGTCAGGCCGATCATCAGCGTGCCGGCGGTCATGCTCGGGTACATCTCCGGGAACAGCGTCGAGATCGTGTTGTTCACGCCGACGTGCAGCAGCAGGGCCAGGGGCAGGCTCTCGCCGGTCTTGTTGAACACCTGGATCATCACGACGTTGAACGTGATCGTGAACAGGGCGAAGACCACGGGCTCGCTCCAGTGTGCGTTCGGCCACCCGCCCCAGTCGCTCAGGTAGAGCGGCATGTGCCAGAGCGCCCAGATCGGACCGAGGATCGCAGCGGCTCCGAGCCCGCCGAAGCGGTGCTGCAGCCGGGGCAGGGCGAAGTCGCGCCAGCCGGGCTCCTCGCTCAGGCCGGTCGAGAACAGCTGGATGAGCAGGCCGGGCACCAGGGCCGCGAACGCCAGCGCCGAGGGGGCCCGCACGTCACCGCCGGCGAAGGGCAGCGCGGACGCGACGATCACGGCCGGCACGACGACGAGCGCCAGGGCGTACCAGTACCAGGCGACCCGCCAGCGGAACAGCCGCCCGACCCATCGACGCAGGCCAGGACGGCCGTCGGCGACCGCGGTGACGATGAACGCGCCGCCCAACGGGCCGAGCAGCGCTCCGGGCAGCACGCCGGTGAACTGCGCCGTGCCGAGGACCTCGGGGAAGTGCAGGTCCCACACGCCCAGGCCGTGCGGCGACAGGATGTAGGGCACCCACGCGAGCCAGCTCAGGCCGAGTGCCAGGGTGAAGAAGGACACGAGCGGGTGCCGGGCGATGACGCCGCTGGCTCCCCCACGCTCCTGCGGAGTGGTGCCGGCGGAGGGCCGGACTTCGGTGGTGTTCGTCATGCACACGACGCTAGGAACTGCGCCGTCGCGGGACGACCGGCGCAGGGATGCACCTGCCGGACTTGCATCGAAGGATGCAGGCGGTGGCGGCTGCGGCGGTGGCGCGGCTGCGGCGCACGGTGCGGTGTCCGCCGGCCCGTGCGAGGTTGACCGCTCCGTGCGCCGCTACAACCCCGCACCGAGCCACCAACCTCGCACCGGACGACAGAGCTCGCACCGTGCGAGTTCGGTCCGGCGGCGTCAGCGCAGCGCGGCCCGGAGGGCGTCGGCGATCAGCGCGAGCGCGGCGTCGATCTCGTCGGCGACCCGAGCGTGGGTCGCCTCGGACCGGCGGTAGGGGTCGTCGACGTCGTCGTCCGCGGGGTCGATCGGCGGCGGGACGGTGCCGCGCAGGCGTGCGACCCGTTCGACCAGGGCCTCGGGCGAGTGCACGTCGGCCAGGTCACCGGGCTCGAGCCCCGCGAGCACCCGCGCGAACTGCTTGATCGTGAACGCCCGCTTGGTGGCCCGGGGTGCGAGCGACACCACGGCCGCGCGGTGCGACCGTTCGGCCGTCAGCACCAGGTCGGCCTCCTCGACGATCGCGGCCGTCAGGTACCGCGAGCCGTGCCCCGACGGGTAACCGCCGAGCCGGACGGACTGTGCCGCGGCGGCGCCGTCCATCGCGGCACCGTCGTCGGCGATGGTGCCGGCGGACTCGACCACGAACGCCGCAGCGTCCGGGCCGAGTCGCGCCGTCAGGACCTGCGCGCCGAGCGGCGAACGACAGATGTTGCCGCTGCAGACGAACAGGACCCGCATCGTCAGGCGCCGGCGCCGAGCAGGTCGTGCCGGACGACGATGGCGTCGCGGCCCGGACCGACACCGATCGCGGAGATCCGCGCGCCGGACATCGCCTCGACCGCGAGCACGTAGTCCTGCGCGTTCTTCGGCAGGTCGTCGAACGAGCGGGCACCGGTGATGTCCTCGGTCCAGCCGGGGAACTCCTCGTAGACGGGCTTCGCGTGGTGGAAGTCCGACTGGTTCACGGGGACCTCGTCCACGCGGACGCCGTCCACCTCGTACGCGACGCAGACGGGGATCGTCTCGAGCCCGGTCAGCACGTCGAGCTTGGTGAGCACGAAGTCGGTCACGCCGTTGATGCGCGCGGTGTACCGGGCGATCGGGGCGTCGTACCAACCACAGCGGCGCGGACGGCCCGTCGTGGTGCCGAACTCGAAGCCGTTGGCGCGCAGGAACTCGCCGGACTCGTCGAACAGCTCGGTCGGGAACGGACCGGCACCGACGCGGGTCGTGTACGCCTTGACGATGCCGATGATGCGCTCGAGCTTGCCCGGGCCGATGCCGGAACCGGTCGCTGCGCCACCGGCGGTCGCCGACGACGACGTCACGAACGGGTAGGTGCCGTGGTCGACGTCGAGCATGGTCGCCTGACCGGCCTCGAACAGGACGGTGTCGCCGCGCTCCAGTGCCCGGTGGATCTCGAGGGCGGTGTCCGCGACCATCGGGCGCAGTCGCTCGGCGTAGGACAGCAGCGACTCGACCACTTCTTCGGCGTCGATCGCGCGGCGGTTGAAGACCTTGACGAGCAGGTGGTTCTTCTGGTCGAGGGCCGCTTCGACCTTCTGGCGCAGGATGTTCTCGTCGAAGATGTCCTGGACGCGGATGCCGACGCGGTTGATCTTGTCGGCGTAGGACGGACCGATGCCGCGACCGGTGGTGCCGATCTGGCGCTTGCCGAGGAACCGCTCCGTCACCTTGTCGATGGTGCGGTGGTAGTGCGTGATGAGGTGGGCGTTCGCCGACACGAGCAGCTTCGAGGTGTCGACGCCGCGGGCCTTCAGCGCGTCGAGCTCCTGGAACAGCACCTCGAGGTCGACGACGACGCCGTTGCCGATGATCGGCGTGACGCCGGGCGTGAGGATGCCGGAGGGCAGCAGGTGCAGCGCGTACTTCTCGCCGCCGACGACGACGGTGTGGCCGGCGTTGTTGCCGCCGTTGAACTTCACGACGTAGTCGATGCGGGAGCCGAGGAGGTCGGTGGCCTTCCCCTTGCCCTCGTCGCCCCACTGGGCTCCGATGATGACTGCTGCGGGCATCTGGTTCTCCTCACGTTGGCGGAGGACCTCACGCGACCAGGCGGGCCGGTGGTCCACCCGAGTCTATCGGCTGGTCACTCGCGCGCCACCCATCGGACACGGTCGCCCGCACCGTCGCCGCGTCGGTGAATTGTCCTCATTACGCGTCGGTGCGCACCGAACGTCCCCACAAGGGGGGACAAATAGTTCCAGGCCGGAACATCTCGGGAAGCGCGACGTATCGTGCACCGCGACGTCGGTTTCCCTGTCGGCGTCACGTCGGAGTCCAACCCACTCCGTTCAGCCAGCGCGAGATTCGCGTGAGCACCACCGGACGCTGCAGCGCGCCCGGATGCATCAGAACAGTCGTGCCCTCATGCAGCACGGAAAGAAGAGTTCAACGATGAACAAGGCTCTCTGGAGCAAGAAGGCGCTCGCTCTCCCGGCGTGCGCCGCGATCGTCGTCGGTGGCGTCACCTTCGCCGCCTCCCCTGCGATGGCCGACCCCGCCGACCTGTCCATCACCAGCCAGTCGGTCTCCGGCCGCGTGCTGACGGTGACCGGCACCGGCACCCCTGGTGAGAACATCCAGCTCGACGAGGACTTCCGCAACACCCGCCAGGAGATCCCGGCGAGCGGCACCTGGACGATCTCGTACACGATCCCCGGTACGGACACGACGACGCAGACCTACACGTTCGAGCAGCTCAAGGGCCTGAACCAGGACGGTTCGGTGACGGTCACCGCCGCCCCCGAGGCCACGGACAAGCCCTTCGCCGTCACGTCGCAGTCGGTCTCCGGCCGAACGCTGACCGTCTCGGGCACCGGCGCCGTCGGCAACACCGTCAACTTCGACGTGGGCTTCCCGGTGCAGCGCACCGCCATCAAGGACGACGGCACCTGGACGATCTCGTACGAGATCCCGGGCACCGACACCGACACCGACGAGCACACCTACACGATCAACGAGCAGCGCGCGAACCTGTCGACGGTCGACTCCGTCACCGTCACGGCTCGCGCCGAAGTAGCCGTCCTGCCCTTCGCCGTCACGTCGCAGTCGGTCTCCGGCCGCACGCTGACGGTCTCCGGTACCGGCGCCGTCGGCAACACGGTGAACTTCGACGTGGGCTACCCCGTCCGCCGCACCCCGATCGCCGACGACGGCACCTGGACGATCTCGTACGAGATCCCGGGCACCGACACCGACGAGCACACCTACACGATCAACGAGCAGCGCGCGAACCTGTCGACGGTCGACTCCGTCACCGTCACGGCTCGCGCCGAAGCCGCGGTTGCGGACTTCAACTTCTCGCTGACCAGCCCGACCGACGGCGACACCGTCGACTCGCGCACCGTGACCTTCACCGGGACCGGCGCCGTGGGCGACACCGTGAACGTGCTGGACGCCGATGGCAACCGCGCTGCTCCGCAGACGATCGTGGACGCCGACGGCAACTGGTCCACCACGGGCACCTTCTCGGACTCGGCTGCTGTCGAGCAGGACCTGAGCGTCAACCAGGTCGGTGGCGGCCAGGGCCAGGGCAACATCGAGTTCTCGATCACGCTGCCCGCCGTGGCAGCGGCCCCCGGTGACGGTGGCGACGAGGGCACAACCCCCGGCGACGGCGGCGACGAGGGCACCACCCCCGTCGACGGCGGCGACCAGGGCGCGACCCCCGGCACCGGCACCGGCACCGGCACCGGCACGGGTACCGAGACCGGCGCTGGCGCCGCTCCGACCGCCGGCCGCACCCCGGCCGTGGGTGCACTCCCGGTCGTCAGCGGCTGACACCGGAACCATCCACCGAGCGGGGGCGCGACGGATCGTCGCGTCCCCGTTCGCCGTCCCGACCCGGAATCCGCACATGCACGCAACTCGCTCAGCTCGCCTCGTCCTCGCCGTCGCCGCCGGAGTGCTGCTCTCGCTCGGCCTGGCGTCCTGCCACGCTGATCCCGCCCCGACCGCTGCGAGCAGCACGGGTACCGCCACGGCGGCCCCGACGGCGTCCGCCGAGCCCTACCGCGCACCGTCGACGAAGACGGTCGCAGCACTCCCCGAGGCCCGGTACGACGCGGTCATCGGCGGGCTCCTGCCCTCGTACGACCCTGACGTCCCGGAGGCCGCAGGACACGCGTACACGATCCAGCGCGACGCGCCGCTCTACGGCGACGACCGCACCGAGCCGGTCGCGAGACTCACAGCCGAGAACTTCCTCGGCGACCCCACCGTCGTCGTCCCGCTGCGGTTCCAGGGCGACTGGGCCCTCGTCATGACCCCGAGCCGACAGGCACTGCCGTCAGCTGCACCGGGCGGCGCTCCAGCCCAGACCGCCGGCTGGATGCGCCGCGGCCTGCTGCACCAGGGCGGCGCGCTCGACGACCACGTCGTCATCTCCGTCGGCGACCAGACCGTGTCGATCGTCGCTGCGAGCGGCAAGGTCGTGCACGAGTTCCCGGCCGGCGTCGGTGCCGGGGACACTCCGACCCCGACCGGTGTCGTCGGCTACATCCAGGCGAGGTACCTGGATCCCGCCCAGGACCAGACGGTGCACCAGATCAACCTGACGACGCTGCACTCCGCAGCGGCGGACGAGCCGTTCGGCGGTGACGACGGCGGGCTCATCGGCGTGCACTACGAATCCGTCGCCCGCGGAGCGGTGTCCCACGGGTGCGTCCGCCTCGACGGTGATGCCGTCGATGCGATCAACGCACTCCCGCTCGGCACCGTCGTGCAGATGGTCGCGTAGTCACCGGTACCGCGACCTCTCGTCCGGACCACACAGGCTGCGTGGACGCTCGGTGAGTCCGGAGCACCGTCGGACCCGTCAGATCCACCATCGGAAGGAGCACGACATGAGTGACCTCGGTGACAAGGCCAAGGACTTCGCGAACAGCGACAAGGGCGAGCAGGCGTCCGACGCCGACCTCGACAAGGCAGGCGACGCGGCCGACAAGGCGACCGGCGGCGGCCACGGCGACCAGATCGACAAGGCCCAGCAGGCGGCTGACGACAAGGTCGGCGAGTAACGCCCGGTACGCACCCGGGTGACGGACGGAAGGCCCGGTGCCAGCTGGCACCGGGCCTCCCGTCCGCATGTGACGTGCGTTCCGCGATCAGGCGCGGAAGAAGTCCTGGTACGACGGGTCGCCGACGGGCTGCGAGTAGCCGGGCTCGGCGAGACGCTGCTCGATCATCGCCTGGACGACGTCGGGCGGGGTGAGGCCCCGGCGGCGCCACTCGGTCGGGTTGGCCCGGAGCTGGCTCAGCGTGTTCTGCATGCTGCAACCCTGGCACCCGATAACTAGTTTGTCTAACTACCTGTCCCGATTCCGCGTTCACGGGGTCCCCGCCCCCGGCCCCGATCCGCTTCGTGAGCAGAAGATGTCGGGTCCGAACGCGGGACCCGACATCTTCTGCTCACCACGTGCGTCGCGCGGACGCGCTCGCGGCGACTACTTGCGCGACACCTTCGCGGTCGACTTGGACGTCGCGGTGCCGTCCTTGTAGCCCGAGGCGTGCGCGGTCACCTTGACGGAGAACTTGTGTCCCGCGTCCGAGGTGCCGAGCTTGTACGTCGCAGCGGTGGCCTTCTTCACGACCTTGCCGTCGCGGAGCCACTGGTACTTGTACGTCGCCTTCGTCGTGCTCCACTTGCCGTGGTTCGCCGACAGCTTCGAGCCGACCTTCGCCGTCCCGCTGACCGTCACCTTGCTGCCCGCGGCGAGCGCGAGCTTGGGCGCGGTCACCGAGATGGTCGACGTGCCGGCCTGCTTGCCCGACGCGTTGCCGAGGTGCAGGAGCAGCACGGTGGCCTTCGTGACACCCGAGGCCCGGGTGACCCGGAGGGCGCCGGAGTCGGCGAACAGGACGCCGGTGCTGCGGCCCTGCGCGAAGGACAGTGCCGGCTTCGACGGGTCGAACGAGGCGCTCTTCGTCTCGTCCACCACGGAGGAACCCGTGGTCGCGGCACCCGGGGCGTACGCCGACTCGGTCAGGACCGAGTAGGTGAACTTGCCCTTCGCGCCGATCAGCGCACCCGTGGTCGTGAGCACCTTCACCGAGCTGTCGAAGGTGTTGACGTCCTGGCCGGGTGCCCCGCCGTTCAGCGGCTGGACGTCGACGACCGGGTCGACGTCCGGGTCGTCCGACGCGGCCTTGGCCAGGTCGATCGTCGTCGCGAACGTCGCGTCCACCGCGGCGGACTTGGCGTTGTAGACCAGGTAGTCGGGCTCGCCGTCACGGTTCGTGTCGATGAGCACCTCGACGTTGGTCACGGCGCCGGGGTTGGCGTCGGGACCGGCCGTCTGGATGCCGAACGCGATCGTGTCCGAGGCCTTGTCGTAGCTCGCGCCGTAGGAGCGGATGTCCGCTGCCTGCAGCGAGCGCTTCGCCGAGCCCGCCGGGAACGACTCGACCGGGTCGGTCCCGCCGAGTACGAACGGTGCGACGGCGGCGTGGTAGCCGGTCGTCAGGCCGCCCTGGTCGACCGTGCGCCCCTTGAGCGTCAGGTCGGCCGACTTGCCCGGGCCGGTGAAGGCGACGGTGGAGCGACCCTGCACGGAGCTGACGGGCTTCGGTGCGAGGTACGCACCGACGCGCAGCGGCACCGCGGTCGTGTCGGTCGGCGTGAACGCCACGATGCCCGAGGCGGCGGTGACGAACTCGCGCTGGTAGCCCTGCTGCACCGACTCCTGGGTGGGGTCGATGACGCGGCGGAGCTTCGTCGGGTCGGCGATCGTGAAGGTGAGCTTCACCGTCGCGGTGCGGTTCGCCGGAACGGTGACACGCTTCGTGTTGAGCGCGAACGTCACGCCGGGCTGCGACACCTGCGGCTGGTAGGCCACGTCGTAGGTGTGCGCGACGCCGTCGGTGTTCGCGATCTGGAGGGTGCGGCTCTCGGTCGTCGCGCTCGAGACCTCGACGACACCGAACGAGGCGGTGACGAGCAGGTCGTTCTCGACGCTCCGCACGGTGGTGCCGGCGGTCACGGCCTGCAGGGCGTCGACGCGGCCGGTGCCCTGCCGGAGCAGGGTCGCCGATCGGGAGCCGTCCTTGACGTCGTGCGTCGCCGTGTTCATGAGCGCCGCCTTGACCTGCGGTGCGCTCCACTCCGGGTGCGCCTGGAAGGTCAGCGCCGCGATGCCCGCGACGTCCGGCGTGGCCATCGAGGTGCCGCTCATCGACATGCGGCCGTCACCGGTGCCGTTGGCCGCCGAGATCACGTTGACCCCGGGGCCGGCGATGTCCGGCTTGACGATGTCGTTGAACGACCCGTGCACGCCCCGGCTGGTGAACGCGGCGAGCGTGTTCACGGCCTCCGGGTCGGTGGCGAGTTCGAAGCCCTTGAGCTCGTCCGCGAGGCGCACGTGCAGGGTCCCCGCCTTGGCAGCTGCCTGGAGGCTCGTGGCGGCGTCCAGCGTCAGCTCGGCTCCGGGGATGGTCGCGTTTCCGGCGATGCCCGAGTCGAAGGTGTTGATCGTGCCCGCGAGCAGGACGCCGATGCCGCCGGCGGCCTGGACGTTGTTGAAGCGCACGCCGGAGCCGCACTCGAGCGCGCCGTCCGTCCACTTCAGCCAGACGACCTTGCCCGCGATCTTCGCGGCGTCGGCGGCGCTGAACGCGGCGCAGCCGTCGATGTTGCTGGTCGGGACGACGACGTCACCCTCGACCGGCAGGGTTCCCGTGAAGTTCTGCGAGTACTGCGATCGGTAGGTCTTCGCGACGTTCGCGGGGGCCGTGACCTGCACGCCGTCGTAGAGCGACTGACCGGTGGCGCTCGCGGCGACGGTGAGCGCACCCTCGGCGTTGCCCGGCGAGCCACCGATGTCGGTGAAGTCGTCGGCGTTGCCCGAGGCGATCACGGGGAGCACCCCGCGTGCGGTCAGCGCGTCGATCTTGGCGTTGTCGGGGTCGTCCGGTGCGCCGTAGTCGGAGCCGAGCGACAGGTTCAGGACGTTGATGTCCTTGCCCTCGGTGAGCGCCTGGCCCACCCAGTCGAGCGCGGCGCCCGTGACGTCGGTCGAACCGCCGCCGTCGCCGAACACCTTGAGGGCGTAGAGGCCGGCCTCGGGCGCGGTGCCCGGACCGATCCACATGTCCTGCACCTGCTGCGTGGTGAGCTTGGTGTAGTCGCCGTCGAACTGCTGCTTGTCGGCGGTCAGGCCGTAGCCCGCGATCGAGCCGGACACGTGCGTGCCGTGGTCGCCGCCCTTGCCGTCGATGGGGTTGTCGTCCGGAGCCGGCACCGGGTCGTAGGCCGGGTCGGTCGGGTCGGCGTTGTAGGTCGCACCGGCGAAGTCGTACCCGCCGAGGAACTTCGACGCGTCGTACAGGCTGGGGTCCGGGGCGCCGGAGCTCGCGTTCGCCAGGGCCTGCTGGTAGGCCGCGGTGGTGCCGGGTCCGCCGAAGTCGGCCTGCGTGTAGTCGAGGCCGGTGTCGAGGACGGCGACGTTGACGTCCTTGCCGGTGTGGCCGGTCTGCTGCCAGGCGTTGAGCGAGCGCGTGTAGACGTCGCTCGCGGCGTTCTTCGGCGAGACGCCGTCGGCGCCCGGCTTCACGAGGCTCGGGTCCACACCGGACGGTGCGGCGCTCGCGTCGGCGTTGACCGTCGGCTCGACGATCTTCTTCGGCGTGAGCGGGATGATGCTCTCGACGTCGGAGCGCTTCGCGATGTCCTGCAGCGCGGAGACGTCGGCGACGACCGCGACACCGGGGACGGTGTACTCGGTCGAGTAGAGCTCGGTCGAGTCGGCGTCGGCGCGCTTCACGGCGGCGCGGACGGCCGCGGTCGTCGACTCGATCGCCTTGACGCGGCTCTTCGCTGCCGAGGACTGCGTCTTGGACTTGGTCAGGTCACCGCCCTTCGCGTTCGCGTCGACTTCGAGGGCACCCTGGCCGGTCGTGCGCACGAAGGCGGCGACGGTCTTGGTGGGCTTGGCGTCGCGCAGTGGTGCGGAGAGCTTCAGGTCGGCCACCGACACCCCGGCCGGAGCTGCGGAGGCCGCGCCCCCGGCTGCGAGGCCGCCGCACGTCAGGGCCACGGCGGCGATGCCGGCGGTCAGGACGCGTGCGATGCGATGGGAGTTCGGGGTCGGGTTCGGGTCGTGGTTCGGTGTTGCACGGTTCAAAGAGGGCACTCCAGGCTCAGTCCGTGGTTCGCATGAGATTGCTGTGAAGTTATGCGCTTACATTCAGAAAGGGCAGTCCGCACTTTGGGGGACACCCCCGTTCGAGGGCCGGTCTCCCTGTTAAGTTGCACACATGTGTGCACGTTATTACGATGGGGTTCGTGACCACTGCTTCCCACCCCGCACGCGCACCCCGCCGCGACGCGACCGAGAACCGGGCAGCCCTCCTCGACGCAGCACGGACCTGCCTGCAGCGCGATCCGGACGCCTCGATCGAGACGATCGCCGCGGCGGCCGGACTCTCGCGCCGCGCGGTGTACGGACATTTCCCGTCACGTGACGACCTCGTGCGCGAGGTCGTGACGTCCGGTGCCGCTCGCATCGCCGCGGCCATGCCGACCACCTCGGACCTGCAGGAGCTGCCGCCGGCCGCCCGGCTCGCCGCGATCGCCGTGACCCTCTGGACCGAGGTCTCGCACGTCCGCTCGATGGCCCGGGTCGCCGTGCGCAGCCCCTTCGCCGAGCCCGTCGCTGAGGTGTTCGCACCCCTGCGCGCCCAGGTCCGCCAGGCGTGTGCCCTCGGGATCGCCGAGGGCGCCATGCGCGACGACGTCGACCCCGCCACCCTCGGGCGTCTGGTCGAGGGTGCGTGCATCGCCGTCCTCGACGAGGCGACCCGATCGGGCACCCCGGACGAGGCCGGACGGCGCATGGTGGTGCTGTCGGCGCTCGGCATGGCCGGCATCGACTGGCGCACCGCCCTGCTGTCCGAACCCGCGGCCCCGGCCACCGGCTCCGCTGTCTCCCCCGTGAAGGACCCCGCATGACGCTCGAACTCGACCACGTCGGCATCGGCGAGGAGCCCGGCGCGGCACTGCCCGTCGTCTCCGCCGTCGCCGCGCCCGGACACCCCGGGGTCGTCGCCGTCGAGACCGAGCAGGCCCCCGTGCTCGCCTCGCTCGTCGCCGGCGGCCGGATGCAGCCCGACACCGGGCGGCTGCTGCTCGACGGGCACGAGGACGCCGCCGCCGTGCGCCGCGCCTTCGCCCTCGTCGACACCCCGGGCGTCGCCGAGCCCTTCCCCGTGATGACCGTCAAGCAGATCGTGCGCGAGGAGCTCGCGTTCGCCGCCCAGCGCCCCTCGCGTGACCACGTCGACACCGTGCTCGTGGAACTCGGCCTGGGGCACTACGCGGACACCCCGGTCCAGCGGGTGCCGACCGCCGTGCGCGTCCGACTGCTCGTCGAGCTCGCCCTGCTCCGCGACGGCGTGACCGGCCTCGTCGTCACCGCGCCCGAGCGGCACGGCGGCGCCGTCGAGGAGTGGTTCGCGGTCCTCCGCGACGTCGCTCGACGCGGCGTGACCATCGTGCTGGTCACCTCGAAGGCCGCAGCCGCGACCGTCGAGACGCTGCTCGACACCGTCGAGACGACCGAAACCGTCCAAACGCACGACGACGCCGCGACGCACGTCGCGCTCCAGACCGAGGGTCCCGACGACGCGGCCCTGTCCGACGGAACCGAGCCGGGCCTCCCGTCCGGCCCTTCCGTCACCGCAGAATCCGCAACCGTCCCGACGGAGGCAACCCCGTGACCACCACCTCGCTCGTCCGCGCCGAACTGGCGCGACTCACCGCGACCCCGCTCGCACGACTGGCGTTCATCGCCCTGATGATCGTGCCGCTGCTGTACGGCGGCGCGTACCTGTGGGCGAACCGCGACCCGTACGCCAAGCTCGACCAGATCCCGGCGGCGATCGTGAACCTCGACGCCGGGGCCACCCTCGACGGCGACCAGGTCGACTACGGCACCGACGTCACCAAAGAGGCGATCGACGGCGCCGACTTCAAGTGGACGAAGACCAGCGCCGCCGACGCCCGCTCCGGTGTGCGGAACGGCACCTACGACTTCGTGGTCACGATCCCGCACGACTTCTCCGAGCACCTGGTGTCCGCGCAGTCGGACGACCCGACGCAGGCGAAGCTCGTCATGACGACGGCCGACACGAACTCGTACCTGGCCTCGACCATCGCGGAGCAGGCCGGCAAGACCATGCGCACGGCCGTCGCCGAACGCGTCGGCAAGCAGGCGGCGAAGACCCTGCTCGTCGGGCTCGCCGACGTCCGCGACAGCCTCGGCGACGCCGTCGACGGGGCCGACCAGCTCGCCTCCGGCACCGCGAAGGCGGACTCGGGGGCTCGCAAGCTGGCGGACGGCACCGGCAAGCTGTCGTCCGGTGCGGCGGAGCTCGCGTCCGGCACGGCGTCGTTGCCGTCCCAGACCCAGCAGCTGGACAGCGGGGCGCAGCAGGTGGCGTCGGGTGCTTCCACGCTCGCCTCGGGCCTGGCGAGTGCGCAGCAGCAGACGGCGGCGCTGCCGTCGCAGACGCAGCAGTTGAACGACGGCGCGCAGCAGCTGCAGACCGGACTGCACCAGCTCCGCGACCAGACGTCGACCCTGCCTGCGGACTCGGCGACGCTCGCGTCCGGTGCATCGAAGGTCGCCAGCGGCAACGCCGAGCTCGCCGACAAGGCCGCACCGTTCATCGCGGGTGTCCAGCAGCTCTCGGCGCAGTCGCCGGAACTCGTCGCATCGTTGAAGCCGGTCGTGCAGGAGTCAACGGTGCTCACCGCCGAGCAGAAGACCCAGCTGCTCGCCGGGCTCGACGACCTGCAGGCCGGCAGTGCCGATCTCGGCACCGGTGCCGGAGCGCTGTCCGGCAACCTGCAGAAGCTCAAGACCGGCAGCGCGCAGGTGTCCGCGGGAGCGTCGCAGCTCGCCGAGAAGGCTCCGTCGCTGACGAGTGGCATCCAGCAGCTCTCCGACGGCTCGGACACGCTCGCCGCCGGGACGTCGAAGCTGGCCGCCGCGGCGCCGACACTGACCTCGGGCATCTCGTCGGCGGCGGACGGGGCGTCGACGCTCTCGACGGGTGCCGCGAAGGTCGCAGACGGTACGTCTGCGCTCGCGTCCGCCGCACCCACGCTGTCGTCAGGTGCTTCGTCGCTCGCGACTGGCGCAGCGTCCGCCGACAAGGGTGCTTCGTCGCTCGTCTCCGGCTTGGACAAGCTCAAGACCGGGTCGTCGAAGCTCGCCGCGTCGCTCGACGAGGGCCGCACGAAGATCCCCGCGTCGAACGCCTCGGAGCGCGAGTCGCAGGCCTCGGTCATCTCCGACCCGGTGAAGGTCGGGGACGACAACGTCGCCGCCGCGTCGAACTACGGCGCCGGCCTCGCGCCGTTCTTCATCTCGCTCGCGGCCTGGATCGGCATGTACGCGCTGTTCCTCATCCTCAAGCCGATCTCGAAGCGGGCGATCACCGCGGTGCGGAAGCCCCTCGCGGTGGTGTTCGGCGGCTGGCTGACCCCGGCGCTGCTCGGCCTGGTGCAGATGGTCGCGCTGTTCTTCATCGTGCGGTTCGCCCTCGACCTGAACGTGGTGCACGTCGGCGGCACGATCGGGATCATGGTGCTCGCCTCGGCGACCTTCGCGGCGGTCATCATGGCGCTCAACGTGCTGCTCGGGTCGGTGGGGCAGTTCCTCGGCCTGGTGCTCATGCTCGTGCAGCTCGTCACCGCTGGCGGGACGTTCCCGTGGCAGACGCTGCCCGGACCGTTGGCGGCGCTGCACTTCGCGCTGCCGATGACGTACTCGGTCGACGCGATCCGGCAGACGATGTACGGCGGGAACCTCGGCGCCGCGTGGTCCGACGCGGGCGTGCTGCTCTGCTGGCTGCTCGGCGCGCTCCTGGTGTCCTTCGTGGTGACGGCACGGCAGACCCGCTCCCGCACGCTGCGCGACCTGCGCCCGAGCCTGATCGGGTAGCGGGGGCGCGCGGCGCGGCAGCGTCGCGCGCCCCGCGTTCGCCGAGTGAGCAGAAGACGACGAGTGGCCCGAGGCGACCCGTCGTCTTCTGCTCACTCGGTGCGACCGGAGCGAGGAGCGAGACGAGTCCGATGCGCAAGCAGCTCCCTCAGGTGGTCGACGGCGCCGGACACGTGCACGCCCAGGTCCGACTTCGTCCACCGCACGACCGCCCAGCCGAGCCGCTCCATCTCGCGGTAGCGCCGCAGATCACGACCCCACTGCTCGGCGTCGGTCCGGTGCTGGTCCCCCTCGTACTCGATGACGATGCGCTGCTCCGGGTACGCCATGTCGACGCGCCCCACGAACCGCCCTGCCTCGTCGAGCACGTCGACCTGCAGCTCCGGCTCGGGCAATCCGGCGCGCACGATCGTCAGTCGCGCCCGGGTCTCCTGCGGTGAGCCAGCACCGACCCGCACGAGTTCGAGTGCCGTCCGCAGCTTGCGGACGCCACGGCGGGTGCCGGCTGCGGCGAGCGCGACGGCGAGGTCGCCCGGAGTCGTCGCACAGCGGCGCTCGGTGACGATCGCGTCGCCGAGCACGACCAGCTCGTCGGCGTCGAGCATCGCGCCGCACTCGACCCAGACCGCGTCAGGCGCGCTCGCCGGCATGCCGCGACGAAGTCGGACCGACGCGCGCTCTGCCGCGATGCGGTGCCCGACCACCCCGCTCCGACGGGCTTGGGTCTGCGGCAGCACGCTCGTGATGTGGACCGGATCGTCGTCAGAGCACATGATCGGGAGCCCCCACAGGACTGCGGCCGACAGGTGGCTGATGAACTGGCCAGGCAACAGGACCGGTCGCAGTGCCTGGATTCGCTGGACTTGGTCCGGCTGACGGTCACGCGCCCAGCGGATGGACCGCGTCGGGCAGACGAGGTCTCGGCGCTGGAGCCGTTCACGCGGAACACCCGCACGGTCAGCGGCTCCGACGTCGAACGCTCGCCCGCGGAGCGATGGCGGAAGTGCGCGTGGTTGCATGCGCACCACGCTCGCGCCCCGCGCCCCGCCTCCGCAGGCCGAACGTTTGTTCTGTGCACAACGCACACCGCGCCTCCCGTGTGGAGGACTCGCACCGCGCACCGAGTGAGCAGAAGAAGACGGGTGAGCATCCAGCACCCGTCGTCTTCTGCTCACTCGACGCACCGAACGGAACCCCGCCGCCCGCTACGATCGACGGACGAACCAACGGAGGTCGAAGCGCATCATGGGAGACGGCAAACCCGCGACCATCTACGACGTCGCCGCGCGCGCCGGGGTCTCGAAGTCCCTCGTCTCCCTGGTGCTGCAGCGCTCCCCCCGGGTCAGTGACCAGCGCCGGGCCGCCGTGCTCACGGCGATCCAGGAGCTCGACTACCGGCCCTCCACTGCCGCCGTGTCCCTCGCCGGCACCCGCAGCCGCACCGTCGGCGTGGTCCTCGACGACTTCCGGAACCAGTGGTTCGTCGACCTGCTCACCGGGCTGCGCGAGGCCCTGCAGGACCAGGGTCACCGTCTCGTCGTCGCGGACCGGTTCCTGAACACGGGGCTCGACGCCTCGCCGGTCGAGGGCTTCCTGTCCATGCGCGTCGAGGGCATCGTCATCGCCGGCGAACCCGACACCGACCTGGCGATCCCGGCCTCGATGCCGGTCGTCATCGCCGGCGGGCGCGTGTCGATCCCCCGCGCGGACACCGTGGCGAACGACGACCGGGCCGGCGGCGGCATGGCCGCGGAGCACCTGCTCGCGCTGGGCCACACGCGGCTCGGCTTCGTGGGGGCGAGCTCGGCGGCGTCGAAGGAACGCCGCGCAGGGTTCGAGGGCACCGTCGCGGCCAGTGCGGGTGCAAGTCCCGCCGTCGTGGTCCTGCCCGGCGAACCCACCGAAGAGGCGGGATCCCGCGCCCTCGGCGCCCTGCTCGACGAGCACCCCGACGTCACCGCGGTGTTCGCCGCCAACGACGTGATGGCCCTCGGAGCACTGTCCGAACTCGCCGAACGCGGACTCCGGGTCCCCGAGGACGTCTCCGTCATCGGCTACGACGACACCCCCGTCGCCGCCACGCGCTACGTCGGCCTGACGAGCATCGACGACCGCAGTGTCGAGATCGGCCGCGGCGCCGGCGAGCGCCTGCTCGCCCGCATCGCCGACCCGGGGCTGGCCGCCACCGAGTCCCTGGTCGAGCCCCGCCTGGTTGCTCGCCGCACGACCGCCCCGCGCTGACGCGGCTGACGGGAGGCCCGCCCCGCGTCCGCCCCGCCCGCTTCGTGAGCAGAAATGGTCGGGTCCAGGGCCCGTACCCGACCATTTCTGCTCACGAAGTCGCGTCGGCAGGCGCCGCGTGCTGCACGATCCAGCTGTGCATGACGATCGCAGCCGCCGCCGAGGCGTTGATGCTCCGCGTCGACCCGAACTGCGTGATCTCCAGGTGCCCGGACGCCCCGGCCACCGCTTCGTCGGTGAGCCCGGGGCCCTCCTGGCCGAACAGGAACACGCACCGCTCCGGGATCGCCGCGGTCTCGATGCGATCGGCGCCAGGGGTGTTGTCGATCGCGATCACCGGGCGCTGCTCCTCGGCCATCGCGGCCAGGAACGCCTGCACGTCGGGGTGGTACCGGACGTGCTGGTACCGGTCGGTCACCATCGCGCCGCGCTTGTTCCAGCGCCGCCGCCCGATGATGTGGACCGTGCCGGCCAGGAACGCGTTGGCGCTCCGCACGATCGACCCGATGTTCAGGTCGTGCTGCCAGTTCTCGATCGCCACGTCGAACGCGTGCCGGCGGGTGTCGAGCTCGGCGACGATGGCGTCCATCGACCAGTACCGGAAGTGGTCGAGCACGTTCCGCGAGTCCCCCGCTGCCAGCAGCTCCGGGTCGAGCCGCGGGTCGTCCGGCCAGGGCTCCGGGTGCGGGCCGACGCCGTTCGTCGTCAGTTCGTGCGTCGGGGCGGGCTCGTCGGTCACGCCTCCAGGGTAGAGCCGCGGCGAACCGGGCCGGTCGGCGCGAGTCCCACGACCGTGTTCCAGCCGAACGCCCGCCGCGTCACGGTGTCACTGCGTACCCGGGCGGAGGAAGTCCTCCGGCACGGCACCGGCGTTCGTCGCCGCGAAGATGCGCTTCCGATCACTCGGACGGGTCGGGTCGAACACGACGACGACGGTCGCTCCGAGCACCGGGCCGGTTCCGTCGCCGAACCCCTCGGTCCGGTCGACCCAGCGCTGTTGTCCCTGGAGGTCCGTGAACGTGAAGGTCCAGCGCAGCAGCGTGAAGGAGGCGTCGTGGGCGGTCGAGCCGCTGACCGCGGTGACGATCCCGTCGACCCGGCGTCCCGCACGCAGCAGCTGTTCGAGCCGACCGCGTCGGCCGCCCTGCCCGCGGCGTGCAACCGTCCCGCCGATCAGGGCGACCAGCGCCAGCGCGGTGACCAGTGCGGGGATCCACCACGCAGCGGCGTACCAGCTCCAGCCGCCGATGCCCCAGACTTCGTCGCGGCCGAACGCCGGGTCGACGGTGGTCCCGACGCGGTCGACGGGCGCCCACTGCGTCGCGGTCGTCCACCAGAGCCCGGCTGCGGCGCCGACGAGCCAGATGCTCACCGGTCCCACCCCGACGAACTCCGACGCCCGGCCTGCGAAGCGGTGGTTCCACTTCGAGTACATGCCCAGCGTGACGATCGACCCCGTGACCGCGACGGGCATCGCCCACCACGGGTACTCCGGGTCCGGCGTGTCCGAGAACACGCTGTTGACGGTCATGTCCCGGATGGTGCCGAGGACGGACCCGAGCGCGTACCCGGCGACGACGCCGACGGCGAGCAGGAGCGCCGCCCACACGATCGTCAGGACGAGTGCACGGGCGCTGCCCTGCTGCGCGGCGGCCTTCGCACGGAGGGCGGCGGCCGGATCGGTGGTGCTCATGATCGACGTGCGTGGTCGGTCAGTACGAGTACGTCGGATCGGGGGTGTTCGCCGCGAGGACCGCGATCGTCACGAACAGCCCGATGTACAGCAGCGTGACCACCCCACCGACGATGACCGCGGCGAGCGCGAGGCCGCGGCCCCCCTCGGATCGTCTGCGCGCCTGCGACATCGCGACGAGACCGAGGATGAACCCGATCAGCGGTGCGACGAACGCCGCGACGAGCGAGATGATCGCGAGGGTGTTCGTGCGGTGCGGGACGGAACCGTAGGACTGTGGAACGGAAGACTGTGGGGATTGGTACTGAGTGGACATCGTGAAAGACGGTATCTCACATCTTTTTTTGTTGGGAAGCGTACCGAAATTCAGCGGACGCGCGATTCGATCCCGGCGATGAGGACGTCGAGCCCGAGCGCGAAGCGTGCGTCGTACGAGTGCTCCCCCAGGAGCTCTCCGACGAGCGCGTGCCGCTCGGGACGCCCAGCCTCGGCATCTCCACGCCCGATCTCCACCGAGGTGTGCCCCACCACGAAGTCGTACACGACGAAGAACGCGTACATCGCCTCGGCATCGGCCAGCCCGGCGGAGCGGAGCGCCCCGACGACCTTCGCCACGACGGCGTCGGACTCGGTGGACACCAGGGCCCCGCGCCGGCTGTGCGACTCGAGCACCAGGGGGTGGGTGCGCATCAGGTCGCGGAACGTCGTGGCGAAGGTGCGCACCACGGCGTGCCACTCGTCCGGCCAGACGAAGGTGGCGGTGAACTCGTCGACGGTGCGACGGACGAGTTCACCGTGCAGGTCGTCGAGGCCGCCGATGGTCCGGTGCACGGTCATCGGCGCGACGCCGAGCCGCACCCCGAGCGCACGGAACGACAGGCGGTCGAGGCCGTCCTCGTTCGCGATCGCCGTCGCGGCGTCGATCACCTGCTCGCGGCTCAGGACGTTGGGCCGGCCCCGTCGTCGTCGCGGTGTCGCCTCGACCAGATCGGGAGCCGCTTCCAGGTCCGGCACCGCAGCGGGGCGGGGCGTGGCGGTCGGGGATCCGGGTTCGACGAGCACGGCGGGTTCTCCTTGATTCGGTACGTGTCCCGAAAAGCCTAGGGCAAAGCCGAGTGGCGTTCGGTGACTCGACCATCTCGGGTCCGGAGGCGACGCGCAAGAGCCGATCCGCGCCTCCCGGCCCCTTCGAAGGAACCCGTCTGACGGGCCGGCCCGTCGGCCGTGCGCAGTAGGGTGAGGCCATGGCGACCCGCGACGACGTCGAGTGCTGGCTGACCGACATGGACGGCGTGCTCGTCCACGAGAACCAGGCTCTCCCCGGTGCCCCCGAGCTCATCCAGCAGTGGCTCGACGAGGGCACCGAGTTCCTCGTCCTGACGAACAACTCGATCTTCACGCCGCGTGACCTCAGCGCCCGGCTCCGGAGCTCGGGCCTGCACGTCCCCGAGGAGCGCATCTGGACGAGTGCCCTCGCCACGGCCGACTTCTGCAAGTCGCAGATGCCCGGCGGCTCCGCGTTCGTCATCGGCGAGGCCGGCATGACCACCGCCCTGCACGAAGCCGGGTTCATCATGACCGAGACCGCCCCCGACTACGTCGTCGTCGGCGAGACCCGCAACTACTCGTTCGAGGCGATCACCAAGGCCGTCCGCCTGATCCGCGACGGCGCCCGCTTCATCGTCACCAACCCCGACGCCACCGGCCCGTCGGCCGAGGGCGTCCTGCCCGCCACGGGCGCGATCGCCGCGATGATCGAGAAGGCGACCGGCAAGCAGCCGTACGTGGTCGGCAAGCCGAACCCGATGATGTTCCGCTCGGCGATGAACCGCATCGGCGCGCACTCCGAGAACACCGGCATGATCGGCGACCGGATGGACACCGACGTGCAGGCCGGCATCGAGGCGGGGCTGCACACCGTCCTCGTGATGACGGGCATCAGCGACCAGGCCGAGATCGACCGCTACCCGTTCCGTCCGAGCGAGGTCATCTCCGGCGTGCACGAACTCGTGCGCACCGCCCCCTTCGAGGTCGAGCTGTAGCGATGCGCTGGGACCCGTCACGGTACGCCGCGTTCGCGGACGACCGCGGGCGCCCCTTCCACGACCTGGTCGCGCAGGTCGCGTGGCCGGCGGACGATGGACGGGAGGCCCCGCGTCGCGTCGTCGACCTGGGCTGCGGTCCCGGGTCCCTCACCGCCACGCTGGCAGCGCGGTGGCGTTCGTCGCCGGTGGTCGGGATCGACAGCTCGGCGGAGATGCTCGCGTCGGCTGCGGCCGACCCCGCTCTGGCGGGCCTGCCGAACCTGTCGTTCGAGCTCGGTGCGATCGAGGACTGGACGCCCGGGCCGACCGACGACGTCGTGGTGACGAACGCGGCGCTGCAGTGGGTACCGTCGCACGTGGAGCTGCTGCCGCGGTGGCTCGACGCGATGCCGTCCGGATCGTGGTTCGCGATGCAGGTGCCGGGCAACTTCGGGTCCCCGTCGCACGCCTTGATGCGGTCGATCGGGGCCTCCGGGCCGTGGGCGTCAGCGCTCGACGGCGTCCTGCGCGAGGACCCGGTGCTCGACCCCGCCGGCTACCTCGGCATCATGCTCGACGCCGGGTTCGCGGCGCGCGCGTGGGAGACGACCTACGCGCAGCTGCTGCCGGGCGAGGACCCGGTGCTCGACTGGGTGCGCGGCACCGGGCTGCGACCGGCACTGGCTGCCCTCGACGCCGCCGACCCCTCCGGTGCGCTGACGGCGGAGTACGTCGAGCGGTACCGGGCGGCGCTGCGCGAGGCGTACCCGGCGAGCACCCACGGCACCGTGTACCCGTTCCGCCGGGTCTTCGCCGTCGGTCGCAAGCCCTGACGGACGGCGCCGCGGCTGCCACGCACCGGGCGCGGAAGCGCGCCGGGCGCGGAAGCGCGCCGGGCTCTGCAGCCGGGCGGCTACCGGGCCGGGGTCGGCGCTGCCAGGTCGCCACGGGCCTCCAGGGCGAAGGCCGCCATCGGCGGCACCGAACGCCACCGCTTCGCCAGGCGACGCGGCCGGTCGTCACGCCACGCGACCATGCCGCCCGCGACGATCCCGAACGCCAGGACGGCGAACGAGAACAGCCCGATCAGGCCGAGCACCACGACGCGACCCGTGTCCGATGGGTCAGCGGTCGCGGAGTACCCGATCGACCCGAAGTCCCAGAACGCGTGCAGCAGCACCGGGACGAGCAGCGAACCGGTCACCCGGCGTGCGACGTACAGCGTGGAGCCGAACGACGCCGCGAACACGACCTGGATCAGCGTCGGTCCGATCCCGGCCCCGGCGAGCGCGTTGAGCAGGTGCAGCAGCCCGAACAGCACGCACGACAGCGCCCACACCCCGAACTCGGGCACCCGGCGACGCAACCCGACCAGGAGCATGCCCCGGGCCATCAGCTCCTCGAACACCCCGACGAGCAGCACCCCGACGGTGAGCAGCAGGAAGTAGCGCACGGGCAGCGCGGTCCAGTCGATCAGGGGCAGCCGCACCAGGCACACCACGAGCACCAGCGCCGGTGCGAGCGCGGACCAGCGCAGCGGCGTCCGGGTGCGGTCGACGGTCGCGATCCGCCACCACCCGAGCCCGGTGACGACCACGGCGAGCGCGACGGCGGCGATGCCCTCGGGGATCACCAGGGCGCGGACGACGCTGTCGACGGTCTGGCCGAGCGTCGGGTAGTCGTCGCTCGGCCGTGACCGCCACGCGCTGATCGCCGCGAAGACCACGAGCGGCGCGAGGCCGATGAGCAGCGAGGGTGGGACCGGCCAGCGGCGACGACGGGGTTGGTGCACGTCCCGGTTGTACCAGTGCAGCCGTACGATTGGCGGTATGCGCCTGCCCTCGTTGTCGACCATGGCCGAGGACTACGTCAAGCTCATCTGGAAGGCCGGGGAGCGCGGCGGCGCCGGACTGGCCACGCGGGACATCGCGGCGACGCTGAAGGTGTCGGCATCGACGGTGTCCGGCAACCTCAAGAAGCTCGACCGCGACGGCCTCATCGAGCACACCCCGTACTACGGCGTCGTGCTCACCCCGCTCGGGCACCAGGTCGCGGTCGCGATGGTCCGACGGCACCGGCTGATCGAGTCGTTCCTGGTGTCCCGCCTCGGCTACACGTGGGACGAGGTCCACACCGAGGCCGAGGCGCTCGAGCACGCGGTGTCGGAGCGGTTCCTCGACCGGGTCGACGCCGACCTCGGGCACCCGACCCACGACCCGCACGGCGACCCGATCCCCGCCGCGGACGGCACCGTGCCCGCCACGCTCGGCACGCTGCTCGGTGCGATCGAGCCCGGCGCGTGCGGCACCGTCGACCGGGTGTCCGACGACGACCCCTCGCTGCTGCGGTACTTCGACGAGCTCGGGGTCGGTCTCGGCACCCACCTGCGGGTCGAGCGGGTGCGGGACTACGCCGGCGTCATCGCGGTCTCCCGACGTGGGGCCGACGGCGCCGAGGCGCTCGTCGACCTGCCCGCCGCCGCCGCGACGGCGATCTGGCTGGCTCCCGACGCCGACTGAGCGGGCTGCGCGCGCGGGTCGGTCGGGCGGTCGGGCGGTCACGACACCCCGCTCACGTCCGCCGAGCGGTCACCATCTGTCGCCCGGCAGCCCCGCAACCGACGGTTCACGACCACTCGGCAGCCCGGCCACGGGGTTTCGTGACCGCACCACGGCCCGCGAACGCGCGTGGTGTCGGACGGGAGGCCCGGTGCGCGGCCGCCACGCGCCTCCCGTCCGTCGCCCCCATTGGTCACGACACCCCGCTCACGTCCGCCGAGCGGTCACCATCTGTCGCCCGGCAGTCCCGCAACCGACGGTTCACGACCACTCGGCAGCCCGGCCACGGGGTTTCGTGACCGCGCGACGCGCCCGTCCCACCACCGCGACGCCGACGGTTCTCGACCACTCGACCCGCCCAGCCGGGCGCGCCCGCCGGCCCTAGCCCTTGGCGGACCGAGTGCGGCCGAGCGCCACCTCGCGCCGAGCCCGCTCGAGGGCGAGCGCGGACGCAGCGTCCGGGTCGCGCAACAGCCGCTCCGTGTCGGCGACGTGGTCCCGCACGGCGTCGGAGCCCCGGCCGGCAGCCGCCGCGAGCACCGGCGCCACCGTCTCCTCACCCAGCCCGACCAGTGCCCGCGACAGGCTGAGCCGCCGTTCGCGCGGACCGACCCCGAGCTGCACCGCCAACGTCCGGGCGAGGTCTCCCCGCTCGTCGTCGGGCACGAGTGCGACGGCGGTCCGCCAGGCGGCGCGGAGCACTTCGTCGTCGTGGTCCGCGAGCAGCGGGCGCACCGACGGCCACGCCGACGGGTCGCCGACCTTCGACAGGGTGTGCAACGCCTGGCTGCGGGCCTGCGGCTCGGAACGGGTGAGCGATGGGACCACCCGCGCGACGACGTCGGCCGACGGGTGCCGGGTCAGCGCCCAGGTGAGCATGTCGCGGACGAAGAAGTCCGGCTCGACGGCGCACTGCTCGACGAGCACGTCGAGGTCGGCCGCGTCCGGGGTGGTCCCGGCGGCCATCACGGCCTGCAGCCGCACCGAGGAACGGGGGTCGGCGAGGGCATCGGTGAGTGCGGTCATGGGTCCATGCAACCCGCTGCCACCGGGGCCGTGTCAAGCCTCGGGGCATAGCGTCGGCCGAGGAGCGGTTCGCATCGAGGACCGCTCGCCCGACCACGAAAGGACCACCGTATGCCCCGCATCGGTACCAGCGACCTCCACGTGTTCCCCCTCGCCCTCGGCGGCAACGTCTTCGGGTGGACGGCGGACGAGTCGACCTCCCACCGGGTCCTCGACGCCTACACCGCGGCGGGCGGCGACTTCATCGACACCGCCGATGTGTACTCGGCGTGGGCCCCCGGCAACGAGGGCGGCGAGTCCGAGCGGGTCATCGGTTCGTGGCTCGCGGCCTCGGGCAAGCGTGACGACGTCGTCATCGCCACGAAGGGCTCGCAGCACCCGCAGTTCCAGGGCCTCGGCGCGGACACCGTCGCCGCTGCCGCCCGTGCCAGCCTGCAGCGCCTCGGCACCGACCGGATCGACCTGTACTACGCGCACTTCGACGACCAGTCGACCCCGCTCGAGGAGACCGTCCGCGCCTTCGACCAGCTCGTCACGGACGGCATCGTCCGCTACACCGCGATCTCGAACTACTCGAAGGACCGCGCCGAGGAGTGGATCCGCATCGCGACGGAGAACGGCCTCGCGCAGCCGGTCGCGATCCAGCCGCACTACAACCTCGTCACCCGCGAGCCGTACGAGTCCGACATCGCACCGCTCGCCCACGCGCACGGCCTCGGCGTCGTGCCGTACTTCGCTCTCGCCGCCGGGTTCCTGACCGGCAAGTACCGCTCGAAGGAGGACTTCGCCGGCAAGGACCGCGAGGGCCAGGTCTCGGGCTACTTCAACGACGAGGGACTCGCCGTGGTCGACGCCCTGTCCACCATCGCCGAGGCCCGCGACACTGAGCTCGCAACCGTCGCCCTGGCATGGCTGCAGGCGCAGCCGGACGTCGTCGCGCCGATCGCCAGCGCCCGCAACACCGAGCAGCTGCCGGCGCTGTTGGCCTCGGCGGAGCTCGAGCTCAGCGCAGACGAGCTGCAGACCCTGTCCGACGTGTCGGCGAAGGTCCCCGCGGCCGCCTGACCCGCGCCCGCCTCGACCCCGAACGACATCCTCGACGTCGCACGACGTCGGGGATGTCGTTCGTTGCACACGCGGGCATCACCGGCGGGCAACGGGCGACGACATCGATGTCGTACGACGTCGACGGTGTCGTTCCACGTCGACCGCCGCAGCCGCCGCAGCAGCAGCAGCAGCCGCCCTACGCCCCCGGCGCCAACGACGCCGTGAGCTCCTGCCCCGACGACCGGGTCACGAAGCACGAGATGAACCGGTCGCCCTGGTCCCACGTCGCCTGGTCCGGCGCGTACGACCCCTGCACCTGCACGTCCCCGACGGCCGCAGCCGCCGAGGCGTTCAGGGCCGCGTCCGACTGGCACTGGTCGGCCGCCTGCGTCGCGAGGGCCTCGGCCCCCGGGTAGGCGTCCCCGTCGACGGCGATCCGTGCGGTGAGCTGCCCGATGTGCGTCGTCGCGCAGTCGACGACCGTGAAGCTCTGCGCCCAGGCGTTGGTGAACGGCGACAGGCACTCCCCGCCGGCCAGGTCGGTCCAGGCGTGCTCGCCCGGCAGCGCGGGCGTGGTGGCGAACTGGAGCGTCGCAGCCGGAGCAGCGGCCTCGTCCGAGGGAGCGGCAGACGCCGCAGTCGAAGGAGTCGCCGGAGCCGATGACGCTGCCGCCGGGGACTTCGTCGGCGCGATCTCCTGGTCGGAGATGTTGTTGCCGAGGATCCACTTCGACAGCAGGAACACCAGGACGATGAGCACGACGATCAGGGCGATCGAGCCGTAGACGAGCAGCTGCTTGCCGCGCTTGCCCTCGCTCCGCAGGCGCGCCGCACCCTGGTTGATGAAGTTGTCGCGCTCGACCGGCTGGCCCGACGGAGCGGGAGGAGGCGACGACGCACCTGCAGCACCGGCACCGGCACCGGCACCGGCACCGGCAGCAGCCGACGGCATCGCGGCCGCCGGCATCATCCGCGTCCCGGTGTCCTCCGGGTCGTAGCCCGTGCCACCGAGCTGCCCGACGGCCTCGGTGCCGAACAGGTCCTTGATCGCACTCGTGTCGCTGGTCTCGCGGCCGTCCCACTCGGACTGGTCCAGCTCGTCCGGCGCCGCGGCCGGCAACGCCGTGGGCTGCGCCCCCGTGTCGTCCCGGCGCAGGCCGAGGACGGCGTCCAGGTCCTGGCCCACCGCGGGCGGCAGGTGCGCCGGGTATGCGGGCGACGCAGCGGGCTCGACGAGGGGCGGCGCAGCGGTCGGCGGCACGGTCGCGTCGGGTTCGGACCACCAGGGCGTCCCGGCGACCGGCAGTGCGGTGGTCGCGGCGTCCGGGAGGCCCGTGGCCGCGTCCGCCCCGTCACCCTCGGCAGCGGAGCGGGTCGCGTCCGGGGCCTCGGTCGGCTCCGCGGGAGCCACCGGCCCGGCACCGGGAACCGCCGGCGGCACAGCAGCAGGCGGCACGGAAGCCCCCGGTGGCACAGCCGCAGGCGGCACGGCAGCAGCCGCAGCAGCCGCAGCAGTCGGCACCGCCGGGGGCACCGGGAACGTCCGAAGCGCCTGCGGCACCCCGTCGACCGGGGTGTCGACCTCGCCGGAGACGACCTCGTCCTCGGCGTCGGTCTCGTCCGCCAACGACCACGAGCCGCCGCCACCGAACGCCGTCGTGTCGAAGGAGTCGCCGGTCAGGGTCGTCGGGACCTCGCCGGTCTCGTCGTCGCGGATGGCCCAGTCGAACGGCCGGTCCGGTCCGGCGCCCTGCGTGGGCACGGACCCCTCGCCGGCGATCCGGAGCAGGTCGGTGAAGCTCGGCGGCTCCTCGGACGGGGGCAGCACGTTCTCGACGCCGAGCGGCTGGTGTGCGACGGGTCCGGCGGGCGGGACGGGTGCGCCGGAGCCGGTCGCACGGCCGAGCCAGTCGACGTCGGCACGGCCCTCGCCGAACGGGTCGACGCGGCGACGTTCGTCCTCGATGGCCTGCGACGCCGCGGCGCGCTCGTCGCGGTGGGTCTGCGCGGTGGGCAGCACGATCGACGAGGGGTGCGGCGCGGTGGGGTTCGGCGGCACGACGGCGGCCGGCGGGATGCGGTCGTGCAGGGTGGAGCGCTCGTGCTCGGCGGCGGCGTCCGGGCTCTCGGACGGCGCCGACAGCTGCTCGGGCATCGAGATGGCCTGCGTCGCGCCGTCGTCCAGCGCCGGAGCAGCAGGCGCGGCGGGCGCCTCGGGCGCCGGCGCCTCGGGGGCCGAGGCTTCGGGTACCGACGCCTCGAACGGTTCCGGCAACGGTGCGCCCGTCTCGCGTGCGGTGCGCTCGGCCTCGCGGCGCTCCCGTCGCGAGGGCCAGTCCTCCTCGCCCCGCGGGGCGCCGAAGATGTCCGCGGCGCTGCGGAGACCGTGGAACGGAGCGTCCGGGTCGGACGCGCGCCGGGCCTCCTGGCCGTCCACCCCGTCGGCACCGTCGGCCGCCGCTGCGGGGCCGGCCGTGTCCTCGGGGTCGCGCGCGTCGTCCGGACGCTCCCCGCTCACGCGGTCAGCCCCAGATCAGCCAACCCGATGGCCGCGAAGTAGGGGTACCCGGCTGCCTCGATGGTCTCCTTGGCGCCGGTGTCACGGTCGACGACGACCGCGACGGCGGCGATGATCGCGCCCTCACGCTCGAGCGCTTCGGCCGCCTTGAGCGGCGAGCCGCCCGTGGTGGAGGTGTCCTCGAGCACGACGACGCGCTTGCCCTTCAGGTCAGGGCCCTCGACCTGCTTGCCGCGGCCGTGGTCCTTGGGCTCCTTGCGGACGACGAAGGCGTCGTAGGTCAGGCCCTGTGCGGCGGCCTGGTGCAGCACGGCGCTGGCGATGGGGTCGGCACCCATGGTGAGTCCGCCGACGGCCGAGACATCCGGCACCTGCTGCACGAGCTCGGTCATGACCTGCCCGATCAGCGGCGCGACCCGGTGGTCCAGGCTGACCTTCCGCAGGTCGATGTAGTACGTCGCCTTCTTCCCGCTGGTCAGGGTGAAGTCGCCGTGGAACACCGCTTCGGAGGAGATGTACTGGATCAACTGTTCGCGCGCGTCGGTCACAGCGCACAAGGGTAGCCGGTCGGACTCGCAGCGCGCTCCCCCGTCCTGTGGGGTCGTCCCGAGCAGCCCTCGGTACGCTCCGGGACATGCCCCGAGCACCGCGTCGCTCCGCCGTGGCGCCGGCTCCGTCCGGCGGCCGTCGGTCCGGCGGTGTGGCCGGGGCGATCGGACGGGAGGCCCTGGGCGCCCTGGTCGCGCTGGCTCTGTCCGTCATCGCCCTCCGCCACGTCGTCGCCACGGAACGGGTCGCCTTGCTCTGGTACGACGGCGACTCGGTGCTGCTGCCCCTGGTGCACCGGTCGATGCAGCTCGGGCAGCCGTTCGAGTGGGCGATGTCCCCGGCGCTGTTCTTCTTCCCCGAGTTGCCGGTCTACCTGCTCTGCGCCCTCGTCACGGGTACCCCGCAGCAGGCCCTGGCGCTGAACGGGGTGCTCGTCCTGCTGGCCGTGTACGCGCTGGTACGGGCTGCCGCGAACGAGCTCATGCCGTCGGCCGGACGAGCGGCCCGCATCACGGTGTCGGCGGCGAGCGTGGCGTTCGTGACCCTGCTGGTGCTGACGGAGTCGTCCGGCACCGCGACGTCGCTCGAGCTGGCGTCCCTGCTGCTGACCACGACGTACTACTACGGCGTGGTGCTGGCGATGCTCGGCACCGCGGTGCTCGTGCTCCGCGCCGTGCGGGTCGGGCGGGCGTCGGTCGTCGTGCTCGTGGTGCTCGGACTGGTGGCGCTCTGCACGACCGCGTCGAACCCGCTGTACGTGCCGTGGTCCGCCGCACCCGTGGTGGTCACGCTCGTGCTGCTGGCGGCGGTGCGCCGGGTGCCGTGGCGTCCCGCGCTGCTGCTGTCCGGCACCGTGACGGTCGGGTCGCTGCTCGGGTACCTGGTGCGGATCCCGCTGCAGCCCTTCGTGTCGCTCGACCCGTCCACCTACGTCCGGCCGTCGCGCGCGGTGGAGACCCTGCAGTTCTTCGCGGCGCTGACCGACGTGCGAGCCGGCACGGCGGCGGGCGACGCCGGGCTGTTCCTGATGTTCGTCGGGGTGCTCGTCACCGTCGGCGGCACGGTGTGGGCCTGGCGGGTCCGGACCGCACGCACCGTGCTCGTCGCGACCGCGTTGCCCCTGGTGACCGTCGTCGCGGCGTCGATCGGGGTCGTCCTCGTCGGGTCGGAGACCCCGCGGTACCTCGAGCCCGTCGTGACCGCCCCGCTGCTGGCCCTCGTCGCGGTGGCCGAGCTCACCCGTACCGCGGTCCGCCGTACCCGCGTGCACCGGCCGTTCCGCGGGGTCCGCGCCACCGTCGCGATCGCCGCCGTCGCCGTCCTCGCCGCCGGGGTCGCCACCGCACCGAGCACCGCGCACGCCGTCGCCACCGCCCGGTACACGCCGTCGTCCTGCCTGGACCGCTGGGCGGACGGACGGTCGGTCACCGGGGTCGGCCAGTTCTGGACGGTGCGGCCCCTCGCCACGTACTCCGCGACGAACGTGCAGCTGCTGCAGGTCCGCGACACCTTCGACACGTACCCGTGGCTCGTCGACCTCGGGGCCTACCGGGACGCCGACCCGACCTTCGTGGTGGTCGGGTCGCACGACCTGTGGACCACCGCGGTCGAGGACTCCCTCGGTGCCCCGGCGACGATCACGCACTGCACGGGGTTCGACGTCTACGACTACGCGGGGACCTCCGGCGCGGACGTCCTCCGGCGCGACGTGGTCGGCAGTGCGGACGAGATCCGTCAGGAGCGCGGGTTCTAGGAGTTGTCCACAGCGGCGCGTCGGCGTCCGATCTTCTCTGTACGGATGTATAGGCTCGTGGTCGATGTCTCGCCCCACCAGCCACCGCACCCCTCGTGCCTCCGTGCGCCTCCGCCTCGCCGTCACCGGACTGGCACTCGCGGGCCTCGTCGGCACGGTCGTCGTCGATGCACCCACTGCCCAGGCGGTGACCTACCCCACGTGGGACGAGGTCAAGAACGCCCGTGGCAAGGAATCCGCGAAGCAGGGGCAGATCACCGAGATCAAGGGCATCATCAGCGACCTCGACGCCAAGGTCGAGGCCGCACAGGCGAAGGCGAAGGAACTCGGCGACGTCTTCTACGAGGCACAGAACGTCTCGCAGAAGAAGGCGGAAGAAGAGCAGAAGCTCCGCGCGAAGGCGGACGAACACGCGAAGGTCGCCGAGCAGAGCGCCGCGCAGGCCGGCCAGTTCGCCGCGCAGATGGCCCGCTCGGGCGGTGCCGACGTCACGACCTCGGTGCTCACCAAGGGTGACGACGCACGCGACCTGCTCTACGACCTCGGCGCGCTGAGCAAGCTGTCCGAACAGGCCGAACGGGTGCAGGCCGCCGCGGCCGTCGACGCCGGCGTCACCCGGTCGCTCGAGGCCCAAGCCGACCGCGCTGCTGGGGAGCTCGAGCGGCTCGCCGCGAAGGCCGAGGCACGCATGCAAGAGGCACAGGCCGCCTCCGACGCCGTGCAGACCGCGTACGACGAACAGCAGTCGAACAAGGCCCGGCTCGACGCCCAGCTCGCGACCCTGGTCTCCGGCCGTGTCCGGACCGAGGCCGAGTTCGCCAAGGGTGAGCGCGTCCGCAAGGCGGCCGAGGCGAAGGCCGCGCGCGAGGCCGAAGCCCGTGCCGCCCGAGAACTGGCCGCGGCGGCAGCGGCAGCAGCGAACGCCGGCGGCGGATCGTCCGGCGGCGGTGGCGGCTCCGGCAGCAGCGGCTCGGGCAGTGGCGGCTCCGCCGGCTCGGGTGGCGGTCAGGGCTGGGTCCGCCCGGCCAGCGGCTACGTCATCAGCCCGTACGGCTACCGCGTGCACCCGATCTACGGCACCGTCATCAAGCACGACGGCACCGACCTGGCCAGCGGCTGCTCGACGCCCATCGTCGCCGCGTCGGCCGGCACCGTCGACTACGTCGGCTGGTACGGCGGCTACGGCAACTACGTCCGCATCAACCACGGCAACGGGGTCCAGACGGCCTACGGCCACATCGTCAACGGCGGCTTCCGGGTCGGCATCGGCCAGCAGGTCTCCGCGGGGCAGCTCATCGCGCTCGTCGGCTCGACCGGCCAGTCCACCGGGTGCCACAGCCACATCGAGGTACACATCAACGGCGCCACGACCGACCCGGTGCCGTTCATGTCCGCGCGGGGCGTCGCCTTCTAGCTCACTCGATCGCACACTGACCGCCGTCCGCTTCACGCGGGCGGCGGTTCGTCGTTCCCCACAGTCGCGTTGCTGCAATTTCACACTGCACCGCTGAAATGCTACGTTTCCCCCATCAGCCAGTTCGGATGGTGGGGGGACGATGGGGATCGAGTTCGACGACGCAGCGGCGTCCCGGCTGGTCGACTGCGCGGTCGAGGTGGCGCTGACGCTGCGAGCCAGCGCCGGACCGCGACGGAGCACCGCAGAGGCCGCGCTGCTCGACTTCGACGGGGCGTACTCGCGACTGTTCGAGGCGGCCCGTGTGACGGAGTCCACCGACCGCGTCCGGCTGGCGAAGGAGCTCGAGGACTTGGCCGATCAGCTCCGCATCGTGCAACGGCAGGCGGACGAGGAACGGCAGCGATCGGCGGACCTGGCCGCGTGGCAGCGACGCGAAGCCGACCGTGAGCTCGTGCGCATCGCCGGTGGCGTGCCGATGCAACCTGTGCTCGACTGGGGCAGCGCGGTCTTCGACCCGAAGCCGTCCAGCACACCGAAGCGCCCGTCACCGGTGTCCGCCACCTTCAGCGCCCAGTCCCGCCAGCGCACCGGCAGTGGTCGCTCCGGCGGACGCAGCAGTGCTGATCCGACCAGGCTGCGGCAGTTCAGCGCGACCGTCCGAGCACAGGATTCCTCGACGGAACAGGACCTGGTCCGGGTGCGCAACGCCTGGACCGCGTTCACGAGCCGCTGCAGCTGGGTCCCCATCGACGGTGCCACGCTGCCGAGCGGGTTCGGCGACTACCTCGCCGAGAACGCTGAGGACGCGTCCTGGGTCGACCGGATCGCGGACGCCTTCAGTGCTGCCGGCGGGGGCTCCCTGGCGAACACCGCGCTCGACGCTGCCGCGGCCTCGACGCTCCCACCCGGGCTGCAGCGGCTGCTCGATCCCTCCCTGACACCGGCGGAGGTCGCAGCGATCTGGGCTGCACTCGGATTCACCGACGCCGACGTCCGCGCGCTGCCGCTCACCACGCAGCTGCAGTTCGCGGGGCTCGACGGGGTCCCGGCCGCGCAGCGCGACATCGCGTCCCGTGCGGTCCTCTCCGCAGCCGTGCGGGATCCGGAGCGGCTGTACCGGCTGATGGGGTTGGCGTACACGTACGGGGCGGTCAGCCTCGATGAGTTCACGGAGCAGGTCATCGCGCTCCGCGACGGACTCAACCGTGCTGATCAGCTCGCGGGTCGCCTGAAGGCACCCTCGGCAGCGGTCGCACAGCTGGTCGGGTTCGGCGTCTCGAACGGGGCCCTCGTCGCTGCAGTCGTCCTCGGCGATCTGGACACGGCGTCCAACGTGACCGTGAACGTGCCGGGTGCGATGACCACGCTCGACAGCATGGGTGAGAAGGTCCGCGCCGCCAACGAGCTCCTCTTCGCGGCTGGGCAGAGAGGATCCGCGGAAGACTCCTTCGCGGTCGTGTCCTGGCTCGGGTACCGCGCCCCGGGTGTCATCGAGGTCCCGCGGCAGGACCGCGCGCACGCGGGCGGGGCGAACCTCGCGTCCTTCCTCGACGGCATCCACGACAGCCGCGGCACAGCACCGCGGTCCGTCACGGTCCTCGGGCACTCGTACGGCTCCACGACCGCGGCCGAGGCGCTCGCGCAGACCCGGCACCGCGTGGACTCGTTCGTCACGTACGGCTCAGTCGGGTTCACCGACACCACGCTGCCCGAGCACCTCAACGTGGGCCGTGTCTACGCCACCGAAGGCGCCAACGACCACACCGCGATCCTCGGCCGGATCGGGCGCAGCGATCCCCGCGATCTGCCCGACGTGGACACGTTCAGTGCGGAATCCGCCCGGGACACGAAAGCGGTCACCGGCCACGACATGTACCCGGAAGCCGGCGGTGTCGGCTACTTGTCCCCCGATGCGACTTCACAGCGGACGATCGCGAAGATCATCGCCACCGGGAAGCCATGATGAACACCATGCAATCGATGCTCCGCACCATCGCGACGGCAGCCCTGACCCTCGGGCTGTTGTCAGGGTGCGCAGCAGGAGGAGACCAGATGCCCACCGACGCAGCCGACCTGACACAGGACGACGTCGCGGAGATGTCGCTCCACCAAGAGTTCGACGCCTTCGGGGACCACTACGAACACATGCAACGGCTCCTCAAGGATGCCCAGCTCCAGGTCCACGACGGCGAGTGGGAGTGGGGCGGCGGCGACGACCTGCCGCTGATCGGAGGGGACGGCGTCGCCCCGCTGCCGGGCGCGGACACGAAGAACAGCTACTACATGCGCAGCGGACGGCTCTGGTCACCCCCCGGCGCCGCAGGCGAGCAACGCGACCTGAAACCAATGCTCGACTACTTCACCGATCAGGGGTGGACCATCGAGCAACGCGACATCACGGGCGACCACGAGCTCCGGGGGTACACCGGCGATGGCTGGCAACTCATCTACACCGCTCAAGAGAACGGCCGCTACACCCTCGAGGTCTACAGCGAACTGTTCTGGACCAACGACGGCAACGCGCTTTCGGATGCCATCTACGGACGCTCGACCGTCACGTTTCCCGACCGGTCCCGCCCGGGTGTGTACCCAGATTTCCCGGAGTGGGACGACCCCATCGTCAACAAGCCCAAGATCTGAGATGCTCCGCACCATCGCGACGGCAGTCCTGGCCCTGGGACTGCTGACCGGGTGCGCGGCAGGAGGAAACCAGATGCCCACCGACGCAGCCGACCTGACACAGGACGACGTCGCGGAGATGTCGCTCCACCAAGAGTTCGACGCCTTCGGGGACCACTACGAACACATGCAACGGCTCCTCAAGGATGCGCAGCTCCAGGTCCACGACGGCGAATGGGAGTGGGCTGGCGGCGACGACCTGCCGTTGATCGGCGGGGACGGCGTCGCTCCGCTGCCGGGCGCGGACACGAAGAACAGCTACTACATGCGCAGCGGACGACTCTGGTCACCCCCCGGCGCCACCGGCGATCAGCACGACCTGCAACCGATGCTCGACTACTTCACCGACCAGGGCTGGACCATCGAACGCCGCACCATCACCGGCGACGAAGAAGTCTGGGCCACCACCGGCGACGGCTGGCAGATCCAGTACACCGCCCAGGAGAACGGCGACAACCCCATCACCGTCTACGGCGAGCCGTTCTGGACCAACGACGGCAACGCCCTTTCGGATGCCATCTACGGACGCTCGACCGTCACGTTCCCGGACCGGTCCCGCCCCGGCGTTTTCCCGGACTTCCCCGAGTGGGACGACCCCATCGTCAACAAGCCCAAGATCTGACTCCGCCGACACAGCACGCCCCTGGGCAGTCAGACGTCATCGACATCGACGTTCCACAGCGCGCGGTACCACGCCGTCCGCTCCGGGTCGTCGGGCACCCCGTACGCCTCGTGGAACAGCGGCTCCCACCCGGGCCCGTAGTTCCACCCCAGCGCCATCGTCGCCACCGCCAGGTCCGCCCAACGGTCCGCGACACCCGTGGCGTCCAGGTCGACGTGCCCGCTCCACCGACCGTCGGCACCGATGAGCGTGTTCGGCGTGCACGGGTCTCCGTGGCACACCACGACGCGGTCACCGGGCGGCTCCGGGCCCAGGCGGTCCGTGTCGGCACCGGCCGCGCGAGCACGGTCGAGCCGCGCCGCCGTCGACCATGCGAAGGGGCAGTCGTCCACCGGCAGGGTGTCGTGGAACGCGCGGAGCCCCTCACCGACCGCGACCACCGCGGTCCGGGGTTCGTCGTGCCAGCGCGGGTCGACGGCACTCCACCCGGGGACGGCACGGGTGTGCAGCCAGACGCCGTCGTCGTCCGCACCGTGGTCGAGCACCTCGGGCACCCGCACGTACCGTGACGCCCACTCCAGTCGCGCGGCCTCGTTGTCGATCCACCGGCCGTAGGCGTGCGGCAGGACCTTGACGAACTCGTCGGCGTGCTCGTCGGGGCCGATCCGGAACGTCGTGCCGCCGATCTCGTTGTGCCAGACCAGGGCGACCTCGCGGCCCCGGGCGGCCGCCACGACCACCCGCGGCACGGGGACGACGGAGTCCGGCCCCGGCAGCCCGCCGATCGACCGCACCACGACGGCCCTAGTGCACGCGGTCCGGGCGCGAGGACCCGGCCCCACCGCGCGCGATCTCGAGCAGGACCGGCAGGCGTTCGCCGAGCAGGGCGTCCAGGTCGGCCACGACGGCCTCGACCCGTTCGGTGACCTCGCGCGGTGAGGCACCCCGGCGCGGACGGACCCGCACCCGGATCGCCCGGCCACCACGGACGCGGTAGACGTCGACGGCGAGCGAGGCCACCTGCGGCAGCTCCCCGATCGCCGACGACAGCGCGTGCTGCACGGCCGTGGACTCGACGCGCACCGAACCGGCCACGCCGTCAGCTGATCCGTCGCTCTCGACGACGGTGCCCGCACGGCCACCGCCGAGCGTCGTCAGCACCACGATCGCCAAGACGCCGACGACGACCCCGCCACCGAGTACCCACGTCCACGACAGCAGGGAGTCATCGCGCGACGTGTCCGTGCCGAGGCCCGCGAGTGCGTCGCCGGCCGTGCGCCACCAGGACGCCACGAGCGGCAGGCCCTGGGCCGTCTGCACCAGGATCGCACCGACCCCGGCGACGAACAGGACGAGCCCGACGACGACGAGTGCCACCCGGCCGAGCCCACGGTTGGTCGCGTTCATCCGTCCACCCGTCCGGTCGGCTGGACGCGCACCCGTGCAGCGAGGGCGGGCAGCGCGTCGATCCCCGCGAACTCGTGCTCGACGGCCTCGGTCGCGGCCACTGCGGGAACGTCGACGCCGGCGGCGGGACGCAGCACCACCTCGACGGTCCGGCGGCCCACGGTGCCGACGGCGGCATCCGGCCCGAGCCGCGTGACGGAACGGGCGGCACGTGCCGCGGCGGAGGCGAGCACCTCGTCGTCGACCACGACGGCGAGCCGGTCGGATGCCATCGCGTGGCGCGGACGCCGCTGCGGCAGGAACCCCTGCAGCAGGAGCACCAGGCCGACGAGGGCGACGATCGCCGCGATCCCGACGACGAGCGTGGTGTCGAGGCCGTCCGGCGCGGCGAGGGCGGCGTCCACCACGGCGCGCGGGTCGACGCCGAGGACGTTCTGGTCGAGCAGCACGAGGGCACCGGCGAAGACGGCAGCGGCGGCGAGCACGAGGGTGATGAGCATCGCGATGACGACGGCACCCGACCGGGACACGTGGGTCTCGCGGCGGAGCAGACGGCGGTACGTAGCGGCGTGCTCGGTGGACGGTGCGAGGCCGGTTTCGGGAGCCGATGCGGTCCGGCCGTCCACGGCGGTCACCGGACCCTCCGCGGGACGTCGACGACCGACGACGCGAACGTCACGGTCACCCGGGACACCTGTCGGCCGGTGATGGTCCGGAGGCGCTCGGCGATCGTGCCGCGGGCCCGGTGCGCGCTCGTGACGACGGGTTCGTCGGGGACCGCGTGGCTCCCCAGCACGGGCAGGGTGAGCGGGGCGGTGATCTCGACCGCCAGCGCGCCGCGGCCGTCGTCGGCGACCCGGGCACGGACCTCCCGGAAGGCCACGCGCAGCGCTTCGGCGGCGACCGCCTGGGCGGTGTGGACGAGCGCCGACGTGCCGATGCGGTCGGAGCCGCGGAGCCGGACGCCGCTGTCGCCGACCGTGGCGACGGCGGCGTCGGTCACGACGAGCTCCGGCGTCCGCGCAGCACGTCGACCAGGCGACGCACGTCGACGTCACCGGCGACGATGCGGGCGACCAGCCCGCCGACGGCCATGCAGACGGCGACGACCACGAACGCCCAGAACCCGAGGGTCACCGCGACGATCGCGAGGAGGGCGCCGACGCCCATCCCGACAACGGTGGCGTTCACCGGACCCGGCCCTCGCGGACGTCGCCGTCGAGGTCGTCGGCGGTGCCGTTCAGTGCCGGGATGTTCACGTCGTTGATCGCGATGTTGACCTCGGTGACCTCGAGCCCGACGAGCTCGGTGACGGCGCTCGTGACGGCGGCGCGCACGGCGGACGCGACGTCCATCATCGGGATCGGGTAGTCCACGACGATCGTCAGGTCGACGGCGACCTGGGTCTCGCCGACCTCGACGCGGACGCCCTGGCCGAGCGCGCTCGAGCCGATCGCGTCGCGGATGGCGCCGAAGGCCCGCGAGGCGTTCCCGCCGAGGGCGTAGACGCCGGGGACGTCACGCGCGGCGATGCCCGCGACCTTGGCGACGACGGTGTCGTCGATGATCGTCTTGCCCTTGGCCGTGACCTGCGTGGTGGTGGTGCCGGTCGTGGTGCCGGTCGTCACGGTCCCGTCGACGCGGTTCGTCGTCGATGCCATCAGTGCCTCCTGCGTTCGCTTGCTGGACTTCCAGCGAACACCATCGTGCCGCGCTGCGCCCGAGAGCGGCAGGCGGAGCGCTGCACGGCGGGGTCGGTCGTCCCCGGTAGGTTCGATGCCATGCGCGTGGCGACCTGGAACGTGAACTCCGTCCGCACCCGAGTGGGGCGGATCGTCGACTGGCTGGTGCGCGAGGACGTCGACGTCCTCGGCATGCAGGAGATCAAGTGCAAGCCGGAGCAGTTCCCGGTGCAGGCGTTCGAGGACGCCGGCTACCACGTCGAGGCGCACGGCCTGAACCAGTGGAACGGTGTCGCGTTCGCCAGCCGGCTGCCGATGGAGGACGTGACCCGCGACTTCCCCGGCCAGCCCGGCTTCCTCAAGGGGCACGAGGGGCCGGACCTGCCCGTCGAGGCCCGGGCCATCGGCGTCACCGTCGACGGCGTGCGGCTCTGGAGCCTGTACGTGCCGAACGGGCGCGAGGTCGGCGACCCGCACTACACGTACAAGCTCGACTGGCTCGCGCAGCTGGCTGACCGCACCGCCGAGTGGATCGCCGCGTCGCCGGAGACCCCGCTCGCGCTGATGGGCGACTGGAACGTGGCACCGCTCGACACCGACGTGTGGGACGTCCGCGTGTTCGAGGGGCACACCCACGTCAGCGAACCGGAGCGCGACGCCTTCCGGGCGTTCGAGGCAGCGGGGCTCCTGCAGGACGTCGTGCGGCCGATCGTCCCCGACGGCTACACCTACTGGGACTACAAACAGCTGCGGTTCCCGCGCAACGAGGGCATGCGCATCGACTTCGTGATGGGCTCGCAGGCCTTCGCCGACGTCGTCACCGACGCCTCGATCCACCGCAACGAGCGGAAGGGCGACGCCCCGAGCGACCACGTCCCCGTGGTGGTCGACCTCGACCTGGACACGTCGCTCGACGACGACCGCCCGATGATCTTCTGAGCGGTCACGCGGCCGTGACGCGTTCTGTTACGCCCGGCGTCCACCCTCGTTGAGCAGGTGACGGCGCCGACGTAGATTTCCTGCACCGAACCCCTTCGAGAGCAGGTGAAGCCATGTCCCGCACGACGATCCTTCCCATCCAGCGCGTCATGGCGAACGCGGCCCCCGGCGCCTGGCGCGACGGCATCGTCGTCGAGACCCGTCCCGCCGACGCCGTCGTGGTGTTCCTGGACGGCGGCGTGACCCAGCTCCGGGTGGCGGACGCCGACGCCTTCCTGTCGGTCGGCGACCCGATCGCCCACCACCCGGTGGCGGAGATCCTCAGCGCCGGCGGTCGTCAGACCACGGCACGCAGCGCGTAGCCCGTCGGTTCAGGCAGACATCGAGGCGAGCATCGCCTCGCACTTCGCGACCATCTCGTCGCAGGCCATGGCGCAGTAGCGGCACGACTCGTCCATGTCCATGTGCTTCCGGCACTCGGCAGCACACATCGTGCCCATCGTCATCACGGCCATGAGCATCGCCTGCATGCTCGGCAGGTCCATGCCGGCCGGACGCATCATCATCCGCATGCCGGTGTCGGCCATCATCGCCGTGTTGGAGCACATCGCGGCGCACGTGGCCATCTCGCCGCCCATGCGCATGTCGCTCGCGGAGCACATCGTGGCGGCCATCGACGCGGCGTTCATCGCCATCATCGTGTCCTGCATCACGTCCATGTCCATCTCCATGGGCATGTCCGTCATCGACATGTTCTTCATCATCGCCATCGTGTCCATCGGAGGTCTCCGTCCGTCGTGGTCCCGAGGCGGGTCCGCCCCGTGGGTGTCAGCGTACGCGCGCCCCCGATGCGCTTCGTGAGCAGCAATGGTCGGGTCCGTGACCGCGACCCGACCATTCCTGCTCACCATCCGCGGTGCACGCGACCCCACGGCGGACGGGAGGCACGAGGCGGCCCCGCCACGGGCCTCCCGTCCGCCTCGCGGTGCGTCCAGGGCGCGCTACGGGTGCAGCAGCGCGGCGATCGCGACCAGGACGGGGACCGAGCCGATCGTCGAGATGAGCACCACGTCGCGGGCGACCGGGACCGCCGCGTCGTAGCGCTGCGCGTAGTTGAACACGTTCTGTGCCGCCGGCAACGCCGCCAGGGTGGTGAGCACGAACACGTCCTGGTCGTCGAGCCCGAACACGAACCGTGCGAACACGTACGCGACCGCCGGCATCACCACGAGCTTGATCGACGACGCCACGATGACGTCCGTCCGGATCGCCGGGTCCCGCAACGGCGCGGCACCGTGCAGGCTCATCCCGAACGACAGCAGGACGACGGGCACGGCTGCCGCACCGACCAGCGAGAACGGCTCGAGCACCGGGTCGGGCAGCGTGGTGCCGGTCGCCGAGAACACGAGGCCGACCAGCGAGGCGATGATGATCGGGTTCCGGAACGGTCCGGAGATCCGGCGTCCCCAGCCGCCGGCGCCCGAGGTCGCGGCGTCGAGGATCGTCAACGCGACCGGCGCGATGACGATGAGCTGCAGCAGGATCACCGGCACGACCGCGGTCGCCTGCCCGAGCACGTACACGGCGACCGGCAGGCCGATGTTGTTCGCGTTGACGTAGCTCGCGGCCAGGGCCCCGACCGTCGTGGTGGTGACCGGTCGCCGCAGCACGAACCGGAAGACGGCCGCCGCTCCGAGTGCGACGACGGCGGCGCTCAGCAGCGAGACCCAGAGCATCGGGGACAGCAGCGACTCGATGTCGGCCGAGGCGATGGTGTGGAAGAGCAGGCAGGGCATGAGCACGAAGAACGCGAGGCGACTCATCACGAACTGTGCGTGCGGGCCGAGCAGTCCGATGCGCCCGACGACGTACCCACCGGCGATGATCGCGCCGATGATCGCGAAGCCGGTCAACACGCCACCCATCGCGTCCATCCTTGCACCATGTGACGTCGCTCAGGTCGGAAATGCGTTCGCATCGAATACCGTTGCAGGCACCATGACCTCGACGAACGCCGACACCCTCACCCGGTCCACCGACTCCAGCCAGCCCCTCGTACCCCTGCTCGAAGAGCGCTGGAGCCCCCGTTCCTACGACGAGACCGCGACGATCTCGGACGAGCAGTTCGACGCCGTCCTCGAGGCCGCCCGCTGGGCCGCGTCGGCCATGAACTTCCAGCCCCGCCGCTTCATCGCGGGCCGTCGTGGCACCGAGACGTTCCGCAAGATCAACGAGAACCTGCTCGGCTTCAACGCCGCCTGGGCCTTCCGTGCCAGCGCCCTGGTCGTCGGCGTGCTCGAGACCGTGACCGAGGACGGCGACGAGCGTCCCTTCGCGCAGTACGACCTCGGCCAGTCGCTCGCGGCTCTCACCGTCCAGGCGCACGCCGAGGGCCTGCACGTGCACCAGATGGCGGGCATCGACGCCGCGGGCCTGCGCGCCGCGTTCGACCTGCCGGAGCGCTTCCTGCCCTTCACCGTGACGGCCATCGGCACCGTCGCGCACCCGTCGCAGCTCGACGAGAAGGCGGCCGAGCGCGAGGTCGCACCGCGCACCCGCCTGCCCCTCGACGAGGTCGTGCTCGTCAAGGAGTAGTCAGCGGTACCAGCACGCGGCCGCGTCCCCACCGGGGCGCGGCCGCTGCCGTACCCGCTGCCGCGTAGAATGTCGTGACATGCAGCCCGAGATGAACTTCTACACCCGCAAGTGGGTCCGCCCCGAGGACCTCAACGCCAACGGCACCCTGTTCGGCGGCAGCCTGCTCCGCTGGATCGACGAGGAGGCCGCGGTCTACGCGATCATCCAGCTCGGCAACGGCAAGGTCGTCACGAAGTACATGTCGGAGATCGAGTTCGTGTCCTCGGCGAAGGAGGGCGACATCGTCGAGATCGGCCTCGTCGCCACCCGCTTCGGCCGCAGCTCGCTCACGATGCGGGCCGAGGCGCGCAACCTCTTCACGCACCGCAGCATCCTCACCATCGACGAGGTCGTGTTCGTGAACCTCGACGACGACGGCAACCCGGCGCCGCACGGCTACACGGACATCACGTACGACCGCGACCGGGTCCCCGCGACGCACCGCGCCTGACCCGCGTGACCCCGCAGACATCGCGCAGCAGTCGCGTGCGGTGGGCACAGCACCCGGCACGTGATCGGTGGCCTCTGGCAGGATCGGGGCATGACCACGCCCCGCCTCGTCGCCTTCGACCTGGACGACACCCTCGCCCCGTCGAAGTCCTCCCTCGACCCCCGCATGCTCGAGACCTTCGCGTCCCTGCTCGAGGTCGTGCCGGTCGCGGTCATCTCCGGCGGCAACTTCACGCAGTTCGAGCAGCAGCTCGTCACCCCGCTCCGCCACCGCGACGGCCTGACCCTCGACGACCTGCACCTCCTGCCGACGTGCGGCACGCGGTACTACCGCTGGTCCGACGACGACTGGGCCCTGCAGTACGCCGAGGACCTCACCGACGACCAGAAGGCACGCGCCCTCGCAGCGGTCGAGTCCGTCGCGAAGGACGCCGGCTACTGGGAGTCCGAGACCTGGGGTGACATCCTCGAGGACCGCGGGTCGCAGATCACGTTCTCCGCACTCGGCCAGGCCGCTCCGGTCGACGTCAAGAAGCAGTGGGACCCGACCGGCGCGAAGAAGGACGACCTCCGTCGACGGGTGCAGGCGGAGCTCCCCGACCTCGAGGTCCGATCGGGCGGCTCCACCAGCGTCGACATCACCCGCAAGGGCATCGACAAGGCCTACGGCATGCAGCGTCTCGCCGAGATCACCGGCATCGCGCTCGACGACATGCTCTTCGTCGGCGACCGGCTCGATCCCGAGGGCAACGACTACCCGGTGAAGGCCCTCGGTGTGCCGTGCCACGCGGTCGAGGGCTGGGAGGACACCGACGCCTTCCTGACCGAGCTCATCCCGACCCTGCGCTGACCCCGCGGCAGCCGACGGCGCGGCAGCTGACCCCGTGTCAGCCCAGGCTGCGGACGGCCTCGACGAAGGCGCGGATCTTCGCCGGGTCCTTGACCCCGCGCTCCGACTCGACGCCGCTCGACACGTCGACACCGTCGGGGTCGAGCGCCTCGACCGCGGCGACGACGTTGGCGGGGGTGAGGCCGCCCGCGAGGATCCAGGCCTCGTCGATCCCGCCCTCGATCACAGCGGGGTCGATCAGCCGACCGCTGCCCGGCACGGCGGCGTCGAGCAACAGCAAGTCGTGGTCGAACGAGGCGCGCTGCTCGGCGGTCTCACGCAGGTAGTCCTCGGCCGCGAGGGCCCGGATCGTGAAGAAGCCCGCGTCGCGGGCTCGGGCGAAGTCGGTCGCGGCCTCGCCACCGTGCAGCTGCAGGGTGGTGAGCCCGACCTCGGACGCGATGCCGACGATCTCGTCGATCTTCTGGTCGCGGAAGACGCCGACGGCGTCGATGCCGTCCGGCAGCCGTTCGACGAGTTCCTTCGCCAGGTCGGCCGTCACGGTGCGGGGGCTGTTCGCGGCGAAGACGAACCCGACCGCGTCGGCGCCCGCATCGACGGCGGCGTCCACGGTGTCGGGCGTCGACAGGCCGCAGATCTTGATCCAGCGCTGGTCGGTCATGCTGTCCATCCTGCCAGGGACCACGGACGAACGGGACGAGCGGGCGACGTCAGTGCAGCATGCCCGCGACGTAGGCGGAGCCGCACGCGACCAGCACGCCGAACGCCGCGAACGAGCCGACGAGCACGTTCCGCCGACGCCAGCGGCGGACGGCCGAGAAGGTCCCGCGCTTCGCGTGCCGGTGGGCCGCCCGGTGCATCCGGTGGTCGCGCTGGTGCTTGACCCGCTCGGGTCCGAGCGGCACGGGTCCGGTGACCTGCGTGGAGCCGCCCCGCAGGGCGTTCGCGATCGCCACCGCGGTCGGACGACGCTCCGGGTCGCGGGCGGTCATCCGGCTGAGCAGTTCACGCCACTCCGAGGCGACGTCGTCGGGGATCTCGGGGTCGTGCCGCAGGCGGGCCAGTGCCGCCTCGATCAGGGTGCCGGAGTACTCCTGCTTGCCGGTCAGGGACTCGAGCAGCACCAGTCCGAGCGAGTACACGTCGGTGGCGAAGCTGATCGGCTCACCGGCGACCTGCTCGGGGCTCAGGTACGCCGCCGTGCCGATGATCGTGCCGTCGTTCGTCAGGCGCGAGCCGTCGACGAAGTGCGCGACGCCGAAGTCGGTGAGCTTCACGGTCCGGGCGAAGCCGGACGAGCCCTCGTCGCTGATCAGGATGTTGGCGGGCTTGACGTCCCGGTGCACGATGCCGCGCGAGTGCACGTAGGCCAGGGCATCGGCGAGCTGGGCGCCGAGGTCGGCCACCTCGTAGTTGTGCAGGGCCCCCTCGGACAGCCGGCGGAGCAGCGTCGTGTCGGCGATGAGCTCCATCACGATGAACCGGTGCGGGCCGTCGGGGAAGTCGTGCGTGCCGGCGTCGTAGAGCGGGATGAGCCCGGGGTGCGACAGCATGCTGAGGAGCCGGATCTCGCGCTCCTGCCGGACGCGGTCAGCCGTCGTCATCTTGTCCGGCGTCGCGAAGAGCTTCACGGCGACGGCGCGGTAGGTGTGCTCGTCGCGGGCTTCGTAGACGGTCCCCATGCCACCCGTGCCGATGAGCTTCACCAGCCGGTACCGGCCCGACAGGACCGTCTCCGTCCGCAAGCCGTCCAGCAGGGTCATGGTGTCCGTCGTTCCGTCGGGAGCCGCAGGTTCCGCGGCTGCTGCCGGCGTGTTGGCTCACGAGAAACGGTACGCGTCCGACTCCCGTTTTGGGCGGGTGTTATGACATCGTGATCGGCGTACTTCCCTGTGTTCATGCGGATGCATCAGGGTACCGTTCGACCTCCGACCAGGGTGAGCGATCACGCAAGGAGGACAGCGATGGCACTGACGAAGGGTGACGAGGTGCACTGGAACACCTCGCAAGGGAAGACGACCGGGAAACTCGTGCGGAAGCGCACGAGCGACTTCGAGTTCGACGGTCAGACGTTCAAGCCGACCGACGACGATCCGTACTGGATCGTCGAGTCGGAGAAGAGCGGCAAGCAGGCCGCGCACAAGGAGTCGGCGCTGACCAAGGCCTGACGACGACGGGCTCAGTCGCGGGCGGGCTCGGCGCGACGACGACCTCGTGCGCCCCCGCTCGCGGCACCGTCACCGTTGCCGCCTCCGTCCGCACGACGGTCTGCCCGCCACCGTCGCACCCGCCGGACCACGAACGTCACCACGACGACCGCGATCGCGACGTAGAGCACCCGGTCGATCCACTCGGTGTACTGCTCGACGCGGTCGTACTGCGAGCCGAACGCGGCACCGAGCAGCACGAGTGCGCTGTTCCAGATCCCGCTCGCGATGATCGTGAACACCGAGAACGTGCCGAGGTGCATGCGGTCAGCGCCCGCGGGCAGGGAGATGAGGCTGCGCACGATCGGGACGAAACGGCCGAAGAACACCGCGCTCTTGCCGTGCCGGTGGAACCACGCGGCGGCCTTGCGGAAGTCGTCCTCGTCGACCAGGGGGAGCTTGCCGAACCACCGCGTGGTGCGCTCGAACCCGATCTTCGCGCCGAGCCAGTAGAGCACCAGCGCCCCGAGGTAGGACCCGAGCGTCGCCAGCACGAGGACGAGGACGAGGTTCATCTGGCCGGCGCCCGCCAGGAACCCGGCCAGCGGCAGGATGAGCTCGGACGGGATCGGCGGGAACACCGTCTCGACGAAGAGCATGAGCGCGACGCCCCACTCCCCCAGGGCGTCGATGATCTGGAGCACGAGGCCGGAGAGTCCGCCGAGGTCCGAGGGAGCGGTGGAGTCGCCGGTGGCGACGGTCATGGCACGGGCGGTCACGGCAGTCGTCATGCCCCCAGCATCCCTGAGCGCCCTGTCAGGACCCGGCGCGGTACCTGAACGTCAGCCGAGTCCCATGTGCGAGGTCCGCACGTGCGTCAGCGACCGCGCGAGGGCACCGCGGGCGACGGCGTCGCGACCCACCGTCGACGGCACGATCTCGACGGGGTGCCGGAGCTGGGGCATGACCACCGCGGCGAGCGCCTCGGCGAACACCGACGCCGCCGGCAGGACCTCGCCCCCGACGACCACGACCTCGGGGTCGATCGTCGTGACGAGCTGCACGACGCCCGGTGCCACGTCGTCCGCGAAGGCGCGGACGACGTGGACCGCCGCCGGATCCGGAACGCCATCGCCGACGTGACCCGGCACTGCGCCCCCGCGCCCGGCCGCGGCGAAGACCGACTCGAGGTCCGTGTCGGACGCGATCCGGGCCTCCAGGCGGGCCGGCGCACCGGGCCACCCGGTCGAGGCCAGGCCGCCCATCTCGCCAGCCGCACCGCGCGCCCCGCGCGCCAACGCCCCGTCGATGACGTAGGCCGCACCGATCTGCCGACCCATCACCAGGTACAGGCCGTCCTGGACGCCCCGGAAGCGCCCCCACATCGCCTCGGCGGTGGCGGCGAGCTTGGCGTCGTTGTCGAAGAACGTCGCGATGCCGGGGAAGAGGTCCTGGATCCGGCCGGGCACGCGGCGCTCGACCCACTCGGGCACCGCAACCGTGTAGTCGATCTCGCCGGCGCGGTCGACGACGGCGGGGACGCCGAACGTGGCGGCGAGGACCGGGGACGCCTCCGAGTCGGCCGTCAGGCGGCGGACGACGTCCTGCACGCTCGTCCAGGCCTGCTCCGCGTCGGCGAGGTCGGCATAGCGCTCCTCGACCCGGGTGAGGGTGTTCCCGCGCAGGTCGGCGCGGATGCCGACGATGCCGTGCAGTCCGAGGTCGACGCCGAGCACGGAACCGGCGGTGGCGTCCGCGGCGAAGCGCTTGGCCCGGCGGCCGGCCTTGTTCGGGGTGGCGATCGCCTCGGCCTCGGTCACCCAGCCCTCGTCGACCAGGTCTGCGAGCGCCGCCTCGACCGTGGGGCGGGAGAGCCCGACGGTGCGGCTGAGCTCGGTCACGGTGCGCGACGCGTCGTCGCGCAGGAGCTCGTCGAGGATGGCGCGGGAGTTCATGAGTCGGAGCACGCCCGGCGTCGTCCCCACGACACTCGGGATCGTTGACACGGTCTCGTCCACGGCCATAGCCTCCACATTACGAAAGATCATTGAGGAATGGTGGACTCCGACATGCTCATCCCACGACCGCGCCGCGCCGTCCCCGGTACCGGCGCCTTCGAGATCACCCCGTCGACCCGCATCGCAGCGGACGCAGCGAGCGAATCGGTCCGACTGTACCTGCAGCAGACGCTCCGGGCGTCGACCGGCCAGCCGGTCCGCGACGCAGCGGAGGACGTGGCCGTCGACGGGGCGGCCTCCGCCGACGGGCCGGTGCGGACGGGCGTCATCTCGCTGCGCGTCACCGACGATCCCTCCCTGCCCGCCGGTCCGCCGTCGCCCGAGGGCGAGCGCGCCGAGTCCTTCCGCCTGACCGTCACACCCGACGGTGTCGACGTCGCGGGCGGCTCGGCCGCCGGCGTGTTCTACGGCGTCCAGGCGCTCCTCCAACTGCTGCCCGCCGACGTGTACCGGAGCGGCCGCGTCGGCACCGGGCCATGGTCCGTCCCGTCCACCATCGTCGAGGACGCCCCCGCCTTCGCCTGGCGCGGCGTCATGCTCGACGTCGCGCGGCACTTCCGCACCAAGCACGAGGTCATGCGCGTCGTCGACCAGCTCGCGGCGCACCGGATCAACCGGCTGCACTTCCACCTGACGGAGGACCAGGGCTGGCGCATCGAGATCCGGAAGTACCCGCGCCTGACCGAGGTCGGGTCCTGGCGCCGCGAGTCCCAGGTGGGCGCGCACGTCCCCGACGCCGACGGTGTGCTGCACCCCGCAGCGTTCGACGGCCGCCCGCACGGCGGGTACTACACGCAGGACGACATCCGCGAGATCGTCGCCTACGCGGCGGACCGGTTCGTCACCGTCGTCCCCGAGATCGAGACGCCCGGACACGTCCGTGCCGCCTTGGCCGCCTACCCGTCGCTCGGCGTGCACCCCGAGACGCCGGTGGAGGTCTGGACCGAGTGGGGCATCGCCGACGACGTCCTGAACGCCGACGACAGCACCGTCGACTTCTTCAAGGACGTCCTCGACGAGGTCATCGCGCTCTTCCCCTCGCGCTACATCGGCATCGGCGGCGACGAGTGCCCGAAGGTGCAGTGGGTCGAGGACCCCCGCACGCAGGAGCGCATGCGTTCACTCGGGCTCGAGGATGAAGAGCAGCTGCAGGCCTGGATCATCGGGCAGCTCGCGGCGCACGTCGCCTCGCACGGGCGGCAGGCGTTCGGCTGGGACGAGATCCTCGAGGGCGGCACGCTCGACCCCTCGGCGACCATCGTGTCGTGGCGTGGTCTGACCGGCGCCCGGACGGCGGCGAAGCGCGGGCACGACGTCATCTCGTCGCCCGACGACCAGGCCTACCTCGACTACCGCCAGAGCGACCTGGCGACCGAGCCGATCCCGGTGTCCATCGTGCTGACGGTCGACGACGTCTTCGGGTTCGACCCGGTGCCGTCCGGCCTGACCGAGTCCGAGCGCGCCCACGTCATCGGCGGCCAGGGCAACATGTGGACCGAGCACGTCGACACCGCGCGGAAGCTCGACTACCAGCTGTTCCCGCGGGTGGCCGCCCTGGCCGAGGCGCTCTGGTCGGCGGACGTCACCGGGCCGCGCGACGTCGCCGAGTTCCGCGGGCGGTTGGCCGAGCACACCGCGCGGCTCGAGGCGATGGGGATCGAGTACCGGCACGAGGCCGGGCCGTTCCCGTGGGAGCAGCGGCCGGGCGTCCCGGGGCGGCCGCACTCGCGCGAGGACCGCGCCGCCTACATCGACGCGATCACCGCGAACATCGCCGAATGACGTATTGACATTTCACATGCTCAGGGTTCACACTGTGGGGAGAATTCCCGGAGGAGACCCCCATGCCAACGCGCCACATCCCCGGCCTCGAAGGCCTCGACATCGCCGAACTCATCGGGGGTCGCCAGCCGGCGGCTGAACTCGAGGTCGCCGTCGACTTCATCCGCGGGCGGTCCGTGTTGATCACGGGCGCCGGCGGTTCGATCGGCAGTGAGCTCTGCCGGCAGCTCGTCCGGTTCGAGCCGGCGGAGATCATCATGCTCGACCGCGACGAGACCGCGTTGCAGCAGGTGCAGGTCTCGGTGGACGGGCACGGTCTGCTCGACACGAAGAACGTCGTCCTCGCCGACATCCGCGACGCCGACGCCATCCGGGACATCATGATGGACCGCCGTCCCGACGTCGTCTTCCACGCAGCGGCACTGAAGCACCTGCCGATGCTCGAGCAGTACCCGGACGAAGGCTGGAAGACGAACGTCCTCGGCACGCTGAACGTCCTGCGCGCCGCCGCGGCAGCCGGGGTGCAGACGCTCGTGAACATCTCGACGGACAAGGCTGCGAACCCGACGAGCGTGCTCGGCTCGACCAAGCGGATCGCCGAGCGGTTGACCGCCTGGACCGCTGCCGACACCGGCCGCGACTACGTGTCCGTCCGGTTCGGCAACGTCCTCGGCAGCCGTGGTTCGATGCTCCCGCTCTTCGCGGAGTTGATCCGCGCCGGACGGCCCCTGACCGTCACCCACCCGGACGCCACCCGGTACTTCATGTCCATCCCGGAGGCGTGCCACCTCGTGATCCAGTCCGCGGCGATCGCCCATCCCGGCGAGGTCCTGGTCCTCGACATGGGTGCCCCGGTACGGATCCTCGACATCGCACGCCGCATGCTCGCCGCGACGGGGAGTCCGTCCGACATCGTGTTCACGGGCCTGCGATCGGGAGAGAAGCTGCACGAGGACCTCATCGGACGGGGTGAGACCGAACGTCGCCCGGTACACCCGAAGATCACCCACACCTCGGTTGCGCCGATCGCGCCGTGCGACGTCGACGACCGTGTCGCCGGCACCGTCGACCCGTCGGCGCTCGCGATGGCCGCCTGACGCTGCTGCCTGCTGTCTGCCTGGCTGGCTGGCTGGCGCGCCGAGGTTCCACGACTCGCCGCTCACTTCCGCCGAGGTTCCACGCACGGCCCCGCATGCCCCCGAGGTTCCGAGATCTCGGAACCCCGCGGGGTGGGCGCGACCACGGACGGACGGGAGGCCCGGTGCCAGCTGGCACCCCTCCCTCGCAAGCTCGGTCGGCGCGCCCCGCGCAACGCTTCGCGTTGCCGCTGAGCGGGGCGCGCCCTTCCGTCACGCGGTGACGTCGACTACACGGCGACGGCCACGCGGTCGTCTGCCGTCTCGGACACGGCGGCGTCCGCCGCCGGGGCCCGGCGCACGAACTTCTTCAGCCCGACGAGCACCAGCGCGGACACGATCGTGCCGGCCAGGATCGCGACGATGAACATCGCGACGTCCCCGATGGCGAAGAACACGAAGATCCCACCGTGCGGCGCCCGCGAGGTCACACCGGCCGCCATCGAGATCGCACCCGTGACCGCGGCACCGACCATCGACGCCGGGATGACGCGCAGCGGGTCGGCTGCGGCGAACGGGATCGCGCCCTCGGAGATGAAGGACGCCCCGAGCAGCCAGGCGGCCTTGCCGTTCTCGCGCTCGGGCTTCGTGAAGCCCTTGCGGTACAGGACGGTCGACGCGAGTGCCAGGGCGAGCGGCGGCACCATGCCGGCAGCCATCACGGCGGCCATGATCTCGAACGGCACGACGTTGGTGGCGGTCCCGGCGCCGAGCCCGGCGACGGCGAACGCGTAGGCGACCTTGTTGACCGGGCCGCCGAGGTCGAAGGCCATCATCAGGCCGAGGATGATGCCGAGCAGGATCGCCGAGGCGCCGGACAGCGAGTTGAGGAACTCGGTCAGCTGGGTCATGAGCCAGGCGATCGGTCCACCGAGCACGAGCAGCATGAGGCCGGAGGCGATGATCGAGGCGAACAGCGGGATGATCACGACGGGCATCAGGCCACGCAGCCAGCGCCAGGTCGGGATGCGACCGATCCAGTACGCCGCGGCACCGGCGATGAGGCCACCGATCAGGCCGCCGAGGAACCCGGCGTTCATGAAGACGGCGATGGAACCGGCGACGAAGCCGGGCGCAATGCCGGGTCGGTCGGCCATGGCGTAGGCGATGTACCCGGCGAGCGCTGCGACGAGGAAGCCGAGCGACACGGAGCCGATCTGGAACGCGGCGGCACCGAGGTAGTAGCGCAGCCCCTCCGGCGGCAGGTCGACCAGGTTGTAGTGCTGGAGCGCGAATACCGCGTTGTTCACGCCGTCGTCACCGTGGGTGAGCGCGATGCCGTACCCGGCGAGCAGGAAGCCGAGCGCGATGAGGAGCCCGCCGCCCGCGACGAACGGGATCATGTAGCTGACGCCGGTGAGCAGCCAGCGCTTGAGCGCCTGGCCGAAGTGCTCGTTCTTGGCGGTGGACGCACCGTCGACGGCTGCACCGCCCTGGACGCGTGCGGCGTTCGGGTCGTCCGAGGCACGGATGGCCTCGGCGATCATCTTGTCGGGCTCGTCGACGCCGCGCTTGACGGGTCCGGAAACGAGCGGCTTGCCGGCGAAGCGACCGCGGTCGCGGACGTCGACGTCGACCGCGAACACGACGGCGTCGGCACGGGCGATGAGGGCCGGGTCAAGGGGCTCGACCTGCGAGGACCCCTGGGTCTCGATGTGCATCTCGGCACCGGCGCGCTGCGCCGCGGCGACGAGGGCGTCGGCCGCCATGTAGGTGTGCGCGATGCCGGTCGGGCAGGCGGTGACGCCGACGAAGACCTTGCGGCCCGGCGCGGGTGCGGCGGTCGGACTGGAGGCGCTGCTCGCCTTCCCGACGCCGGCTTCGGACACCTCGCCGCTCACCTCGCGGTCGACGAGCTGGACGATCTCGTCGGGGGTGGCTGCGGCGCGCAGGGCGGCGGTGAAGTCGTCGCGGATGAGCGCACGGGCCAGGGTCGAGAGGACCGTCAGGTGGTCCTTGTCGGCCCCTTCGGGCACGGCGATCATGAACACGATGTCGGCGTCGCCGTCCGGGGCGCCGAACGACACCTTCCGGGCGAGACGCGCGAACGCCAGGGTCGGCTCGGACACCGATGCCGAACGGGCGTGCGGGATCGCGATGCCGCCGGGAACCCCGGTGCCGACGCTGGCCTCGCGCTTGATGGCGTCCTCGGCCAGGACCCGGCCGTCGGCGGCGCGGCCGGTCGCGGCGACGCGGTCGGCGAGGACGCGGATGACGTCGGCCGAGGTGGCGCCGAGGTCCTCGTCGAGGCCGACGAGCTGGGCGCTGATGAGGCGCGGACTCGAGTCTGCGGACATGTGCTTGCTCCTTCGCAATGGCGCTGATCGCGCGGGTCGTGCAGGTGTTCGGGGAGTGGGGGTGTTCGAGCTGGGGCGGGGTCAGGCGGGCTCGGGTGCCGGGTGCGTGGTGAGCACCCGGACCGAGATCGCCGTCGGGTCGGTGTGGTCGATGGACGGCACGTCGCTGCCGGGCAGGGCAGCGGCCGCGGCGCCGGTGGCGACGGCCTGGGCGAGGCGCTGCTCGGGCGACGCTCCGGCGACCTCGGCGAGCAGGTAGCCGGCGAGCGAGGAGTCTCCCGCGCCGACCGTCGAGCGGGCGACGATCCGCGGTGCTGCGGCGGCGAAGGCACCCTCGTCCGACACCAGCACGGCGCCGGCACTGCCGAGGGTCAGCAGGACCGAGCCGACGTTCCGGTCGCGCAACCGCTCGGCAGCGGCCACGGCGGCGTCGAGGTCCTGCTCGTAGGTGTCGGGGTCGCCGCCGACGACCTCGGCGAGCTCCTCGGCGTTCGGCTTGACCAGGTCGATCCGCTCGCCGGACTGCAGCAGGGCGGTGAACGGGACGCCGGACGAGTCGACCGCGATCCGGACGTCCTCACCGTGGCGTGCGCGGACGGCGCGGACGAGCACGGCGAGCGCGTCGTCGGGCAGTCCGGGCGGGAGCGACCCGGCGAAGACCACCCAGCGGGCGGCGGGTCCGGTGGCGGTCGCCGCGGCCGTGTCGGCGACCAGGTCGGCCAGGTCGTCCAGCCGACCGGCGAGCGAGGGACCGGGCTCGTTGAGCTTCGTGGTGGTGCCGGTCGGCTCGGTCACGGTGACGTTCGAGCGGAGCGGCGCACCGATCGGCAGGGCGGCGGTCGGGATGCCGCGCGTGGCGAGCCCGAGCAGCACAGGGTCGAGCTCGTCGCCGGGCAGCACGGCGATGGTGTCCCCACCGCTCGCGACGACGACGCGGGACACGTTGACGCCCTTGCCGCCGGGCTCCGCGGTGGAGCGGGTGGCGCGCTGGACGGCGCCGCGCTGCAGTTCGCCGGAGAGCTCGATGGTGCGGTCGAGGCTCGGGTTCGGCGTGACGGTGACGATGCGACGGCTCATGCGACGACGACCTCGACGTCGGCGTCGGTCAGGGCGCCGGCGAGGTCGGCCGGCGGCTCCTGGTCGGTGACCACGGTGTCGATCTCGTCGAGCCGGGCGAAGCGCATCAGGGCCTCGACCCCGTGCTTCGCGGCGTCGGCGAGCACGACGGCTCGGCGGGCGGCGAGGACGTAGGCGCCCTTGACGGCGGCCTCGTACTCGTCCGGGGTGCTCAGCCCGAAGCCGGCGGACAGGCCGTTCGTGCCGACGAACGCGATGTCGGGCCGCAGGGCGCTGATCTGCTCGACGGTGGCGGTCCCGACGGCGGCGCTCGTGACCCCGCGCACCCGGCCACCGAGCAGGTGCAGCTCGACGTGCTCGCTGTGCTGCAGGGTCGCGGCGATCGGGACGGAGTTCGTGATGACGGTGAGGGTCGCGCCGGCGGTGGCGGGCTCCCAGCGTGCGAGTTCGGCGGCGACGGCGGCGCAGGTGGTGCCGGCGTCGATCGCGATCGAGCCGGTGAAGGTCGAGGGCACCAGGCGCATCGCGGCTCGGGCGATCTCGGACTTCGCGGAACCGTGCTGCCCCTCGCGCTCGGCGACGGAGAGTTCGACGACGCTCGAGCGGCCGATGGGCACCGCTCCCCCGTGCACGCGGCGCAGGACCCCGGCGGACTCGAGGGTGTCGAGGTCACGGCGCACGGTCTCGGTGGTGACGTCGAAGTGCTCGGCCAGATCGGCGACGGAGACCCGGCCGGCGTCCTGCAGCGCTGCTGCGATCGCGTCGTGCCGCTCGGTTGCGTACATGCCCGAACTCCTTCGTTCCCGTGGGTTTCAGGAACCATAAGCCACAAACCCACACAAACACAACCACCCGCACTCGTCCCGCTCCCCGCTCCCTCCCCCGAGGTTCCGAAATCTCGGCATCTCGCGGCGCCCACAGCCCGTCCGTGGAACCTCGGCGTCCAGCACGCGGCATGTCGTGGAACCTCGACGGACGGGACACGCACGAACACCCCACACGCACGAACACCCCACACGCACGAACACCCCGCCGCGTGTGCGACGGGGTGTTCGGTCGAGCGCGTCAGCCCTTGACGGCTCCCGCGGTCATACCGCTGACCAGCCGACGCTGCACGATGAGGAAGAAAACGACCACGGGGATCGAGAACAGCACGCTCGCCGCCATCAGCCCACCGAAGTCCGTGCCCTTGTTCGTCGAGAAGCCCGCGAGCCAGACCGGCAGCGTGTACATCCCCTGGTCCTTGAGCATCACGTACGCGATCAGGTAGTCGTTCCACGCCGCGATGAACGCGAACACGCTCGTGGCGATGACTCCCGGCATCACGAGCGGGAACAGCACGCTCCACAGGATCCGGAAGGTGCCGGCCCCGTCGACCTTCGCGGCCTCCTCGATCTCGACGGGTACAGCTACGAAGAACCCGCGCATCACCCAGATCGAGAACGGCAGCACGCTCGCGACGTACGCCAGGATCAGCCCGACGTAGCTGTTGAGCAGACCGAGCGTCTGGAACGACAGGAACAGCGGGATGAGCAGCGCGCCCGACGGGATCATCTGCACGAACAGGATGCCGACCAGGATCGCCCGCCGCCCGCGGAACCGGAACCGCGACAGCGCCGCCGACGCCAGGAACCCGACCACGATCGACAGCAGCACGGCGGCCACCACGACGATGGTCGAGTTCCGCAGGTAGACCAGGAAGCCCTCTTGCGTGAGCGCGCGGGTGAAGTTGTCGAGCGTGGGGTGCAGTGGTGCCCAGATCGGGGTCATGGTGGTGACCTCGTCCGCTGGCTTGAAGGCGGTGTTCACCATCCAGTAGATCGGGAACACCCACACCAGGCAGAACACCACCGCGATGGTGTTCGCCACCACGCGCGGCTTCCGCTTCCGCTTCCGCACGGGCGCGGAAGCGGGCGCGGGCGCCGGCGCAGGCGCGGAACCAGCAACTGGTGCGACACCCGCGCCAGGTGCTGCGTTCGAGACGGTCACAGGTCCTCCTCCCCGCTGCGGACGAGCCGGCGGATGTAGTAGCTGGTGAGCGCGCCGAGGATCACGGTCGAGATGACGGCGATCGCGGCGCCCTGGCCGTACGCGTTGGAGACGAACGACTTCACGAACGTCCAGATGCCGAGCGTCAGGGTGGCCTCTTCCGGACCGCCCCTCGTGAGCAGCCAGATCTGGTTGAAGACGTTGAAGTCCCAGATCACCGACAGGATCGACACCAGGAGCAGCGTCGGGGCGAGTGCCGGCAGCGTGATCGCGCGGTACATCGTCCACGTCGAGGCCCCGTCGAGCGCCCCGGCCTCGTAGTACTCCGGCGCGATCTGGGACTGTGCGGCGTAGAGCGTCAGGGCGACGAACGGCACGGCCTGCCAGATCACGAGCGTGAGCACGATCGTGTACGCCTGCCCGGGGTGCGACGCCCAGTTGTCCTGCGTGTGGTCGCCGAACACCCGCAGCTGCGTGATGAGCCAGTTGAGCACCCCGTAGAAGGGCTGGAACAGCCACTGCCACACCAGGCTCGAGGCGACGTTCGGCATCGCCCAGGCCAGCACGAGCACGACGCTGACCACGGTGCGCATCGCGACACCCAACCGGGTGAGCAGCTGCGCGACGCCCATCCCGATGACGATCGTGCCGAGCACCATCGCCCCGGTGACCAGGACGGTGCGCAGGATGACCGGCCAGAACGACGCGTCGGTCAGGACGTTCGTGTAGTTCGAGACCCCGGCGAACCCGGCTTCCCCGGTGAAGATCGCCCGGAGCCCGTAGTCCTGGAACGAGATGACGACGAGCCGGACGAGCGGGTAGACGACGAGCGCGAGCAGCAGGATCGCCGCGGGCGCCAGCAGGACGAGCGGAGCGCGCGACGCCACCGCCGACCGACGACGCGCACCGCGGCCGGGACGAACCGGCCGCCCCGACCCGGCACCGCCGCTGCCCCCGGCGCCCGTGCCCCCGGTCCCCCCGCCGCCGGCGACCGGCTCGGACTGCTCCGAACCGGTCGCCTGCTCTGCAGTGGAGGTCATCGACTACTGCTGCGCGTTCAGCGCGGTCGTGAGGTGCTTCGAGAAGCCCTCGGCGGCCTGCTCAGGCGACTTCCGCCCGGTGGCGATGTCCGCGAACATCGACTGGAACGACGCGTCGCCCTCGATGGTCGCCCAGCCCGGCGTCGCCGGGGTCGGACGGCTCGTGCCCGCTGCCGCGAAGTACGGCTTGTGCAGGGTGTCGACGTCGTCGGCCACGGCGTCGAGCAGCTCGGTCGAGTTCGGCTCCCAGCCGTCCACACCGAACACCTGGTCCTGCTGGAACTCCTTCGAGGTCAGGATCTTCAGGTAGTACAGCGCGAGGTCCTGGTTGGCGGCCTTCGCCGGGATCCCCAGGTCGGAGCCGCCGAGGAACACCGGCTGCGTCTTGCCGTCCGTCTGCGAGGGCATCGGGAACGTGCCGATCTGGTCGGCGAGCGCCGGCTTCGCGGTGGTGATCGAACCGATCTCCCACGCCGAGCCGAGGAACGCCGAGGTGTTGCCCTGCGCGAAGACGTCGCTCTGCGAGGGCTTGTCGGTGTTGATGTCCTGCGTCGACTTCGCGGAGTAGTCGTTCTGGAACGTCTTCCACGCTGTCAGACCCTTGACCGCATCGGCCGAGTCGAGCTTCCCGGTCCACTTGCCGTCCTTGTCGGAGGCGATCTCGCCGCCGGCGTCCCAGACCCACTGCAGCCCGCCGTACCAGTACTGGCCGGGCATGTAGAAGGCGGAGAAGTCGCTTGCCGTGTTGGCGGCCTTGACCTTGTCCAGGTCGGCGGTGAGCTCGTCGTAGGTGGTCGGCACGTCGGTGACGCCGGCATCCTTCCAGACCTTCTTGTTGTAGACGACGGCGCGGTTGCCCGCGAACAGCGGAGCACCGTAGAGCTTGTCGTCCACCGTGGCCGGCCCCTCGAGCCCGGTGAGCCAGGTCTGGCCGTCCTTGAGCTCGTCGCGGTACGGCGTGAGGTCCATGAGACCGCCGGCCGCTGCGTAGACCGGCACCTGGGTGTTGCCGAGGTCGACCACGTCCGGGGCGTCGTCCTGGGCGAGCGCCGTGGTGAGCTTCGTGGTGATCCCGTCCCACTGCTGGGTCTGGATCTTCACCTTCGCCCCGGTGTCCTTCGTGAACTGCTTCTGAGCTGCGTCGAGGACCTTGTCGCTCAGGTCGCCGTTCATCATCCAGACGGTGATGGTCTTGCCCTTGCCATCGGGTGTGCCGATGGCCTTCGTGCCACCGTCGGAAGCTCCGTTGCTTCCGGCGGAGCACCCGGTGAGGGCGAGCGCGGCCGCCAGGCCGAGCGCACCGAGTGCGGCGAAACGCGTGCGTGTCACGTTGACTCCCTTGGTCCGGCCTTTATGAAAGGTCGTTGCGTATTCGCAATAGAAGACCTTCCGAGAGCCCTTGTCAACCGTTGGATCGGTCCCTGTGAGCGGGTTCGATCCGCGTGTTTCCGGGGGATCACGGATGGCGAACAGATCGTCGCCAATGCTTGACACGACTGGTCATGACCAGCCATGATCTGCGATTCGCGTCGACGGGGTGGACGGAACGACCGGGAGGCCCGGTGCCGGTCCCGCAGACCGGCACCGGGCCTCCCGGATCACCACCACGGCCTCAGACGGCCGCCAGGGCGGACGTCGGTGGGATGCGCGCTGCGCGCGCTGCCGGGTACCACCCGGACGCACCGCCGATCACGACGGTCGCGCCGAGCCCGCCGCCGACGGCCCACAGCGGGATCGCCACCGGCCACCCCTGCGCCAGGGCGAAGGCGACCGTCACCCCGACCCCGATCACCACACCGGCCACCCCGCCCAGGAACGACAGCAGCAGCGACTCGACGAGGAACTGGTCGCGGATGTTCCGCCGCCGCGCTCCGAGGGCTCGCCGCACCCCGACCTCGGCACGACGTTCCAGCACGGTGATCACCATCGTGTTCGCGACGCCGATGCCGCCGACGAGCAGGGCCACGCCGCCGATGCCGACGAGCAACCCGGTGAACGAGTCGTCGGTGGCGTCCTTCGCGGCGAGCGCGTCGGACGGTCGGGTCACGCCGACGTCCTGCGGCGCTCCGGGGCGGATCGCGTTCGCCAGGACGTCGCGAGCCGGTGCCACGCGCGTCGGGTCGACCCGGGTGTAGACGGCGGTCGGCGCCCCGTCGGAGCCGAGCTGCCGGCCGAGCTCCTCGGGGACGAAGACCTGGCTGTCCAGGTCGTCGGCGAGCGCGATCGGCTCCAGTATCCCGACCACCTGCACCCACTGCCCGCCGGTCCAGACGCGGCTGTCGGCACGGACCCGGTCGATGCCGAGTGCCGCTGCGGCGTCCGCTCCCAGCACCATCTGGGGTGGTGCGTCCGCGGCGGGGTCCAGCCAGCGGCCGTCGGCGAGTCCGGCACCGAGCACCTCCGGCACGTCGCCCCACGCGGTCATCACCCCGATGCCCTTGCTCTCCGCGGCCGGGATGTACGGGCTGCGGTACACGGCGGCCTCGGGGACCGCGCCCACGGCAGCCGCCGCCTCGACGTCGTCCTGACGACGCGCGGAGTCGAGCGCCGTCGACGGGAGCGGCGGCACGTCGCCGATGCCGTCGGCCTGCGTGATCGTCAGGACGTTGGTGCCGAGCGCGTCGAGCACCCGGTCGAGCTCCGCCTTGCTCGACGACGAGATCCCGACGACGGCGATCATCGCGGCGATGCCGATCGCGATGCCGAGCGCCGACAGGACCACGCGCGTCGGCCGGGTCCGGAGCCCGAAGAGTCCGAGCCGCAGCAGCTCGCCCGCGGTGACCGCAGACCGGAGGCGGCGCCGGGCGTTCACGCAGCACCCCGGATCGCGGAGGCGAGCGCGGCGGCGGGGACGGTGCCGCCGTCCGTCCCGGAGTCGTGCTGCACCTGGCCGTCGCGCATCCGCACCCGGCGCGGCAGCGACGCGGCGAGCTCGAGGTCGTGCGTGATGACGACCACCGTCGTCCCGCCGGCGTTGAGTTCACGCAGCAGCGCGAGGATCGCCGCCCCGGACGCCGTGTCGAGGGCACCGGTCGGCTCGTCGGCGAGCAGGATCGTCGGCTCCCCGACCAGTGCCCGGGCGATCGCCACCCGTTGCTTCTCGCCGCCCGACAGCTGGTTCGGCCGGTGGTCCAGACGATGCCCCAGCCCGACGCGACGGAGGGCGTCGACCGCGCGTCGGTGTCGCTCCCGTCGGCTCGTCCCCGCGTAGAGCAGGCCGTCCGCGACGTTCTCGGTGGCGGTCGCCCCGTCCTGCAGGTGGAAGTGCTGGAACACGAACCCGATGTGGTCGGCCCGGAGCAGGGACAGTTCGTCGTCGGTCATGGTGTCCACGTCGTTGCCGGCGATCGTCACGGTGCCGGACGTGGGGCGGTCCAGGGTGCCGATGACGTTGAGCATCGTCGACTTGCCGGAACCCGACGGCCCGACGACCGCGACGAGTTCGCCCGCTCCGATGTCGAGCGAGACCCCGCGGAGGGCGCCGACGTCGCCGTAGGCCTTCACGACGTCCCGGAGGGCGAGCACCCGGCCGTCGGTGGGCTGCGCGCTCATCCCGGCACCACCACACGGTCGCCCTCGGTCACGTTGCCCGTGACGGCGACCCGGCCGGCCGCGGTGAAGCCGGGCGTGACGGGTACGCGTTTCGTCGTGCCGTCCTTCCGGACCACCTCGACGGCGTACTTCCCACCGGCCCCGGCGACCAGGGCAGCCACCGGCACCGACAGCACGTCCTGCTCGGTCGCTCCCTTCGCGTCGACCTGTGCCGAGGCGGCGGCGGGGAGCTTCCGGTCGCCCGACTCGAACGCGACGGACACGTCGACCTTCGTGCTGCCCTCGTCGCTCGTGTCCGGTGCGACGTCGGTGACCTCGCCCGCCATCGGGGCGCCGGCGCCGTTCACCCGCACCGCGACCTCCGTCCCGACCGCGAGCCGTTCGGCGTCGGCCTGCGACACCGTGGCGACCACGATGCGCTTCGTGCTCGTCACGTGCAGGACGTCGCCGCCCTCCTCGGCCGCCGGCTGCCCGAGCTGGCCGTCGACGGACGCCACCCGGACGTCACCGTCGACGAACACGACGTCGTCGGCCGTCAGCACCCCGGTCACCCGGTGGCCCCGGTCGCGCTGCCATTGCTCGACCCCACGCTGGGTCCTCGGTCCGAAGGTGTCGTCCTGGGCGACGTCGTACCCGAGCGCCGCCAGGTTGTCGTTGAGCTGCTGCACGTCGGTGCCGCGCAGCCCGCGTGCGAGCGACCGCCAGAGTGGCACCGTGCCGTGCATCGAGCGGACCCCGCGCTCGTCGACCGCGTACACGAAGTCGTCTCGGCGCAGGACCTGCCCGGGCTTCGGCAGCCAGGTCAGCGTCCCCTCCGCCGCCCCGGGCACGCCGGTGGCCGACCCGTAGCCGAGGGTGCCCGCGAACACCTTCGAGTCGGTCAGGTCGCCGCGTTCGACGGTGACGGTCGTCCGGGCCTTCGTCGGAGCGTCGGCGGCGGATGCACTGGTCGCACCGGACGTCACGTCCACGATCGCCCAGGTGCCGATGCCCGCGGCGAGGACGGCCACGAGGACGACGCCGACGATCACCGCCCGCCGTGGTCGGGACCGGGTCACTTGCCGGCCTCGGCGCCCAGCCCGTCGAACGCCGTGCGCTCGCACTCCTGCGCCACCTCGGCGAACGCGTCGGGATCCGACGGCTCGTACGCCGACTGGTCGTCGTCGGGGTAGTCCGCGAACCCGTGCTCGCGGATGCACTTCGCCGCCTTCCGCGCGGCTTCGGCGCCGCCGGGGATCGACTCGGCCGACCCGACAGCGTCGCCCGCCGTGCCGGAACCCTTCGCGCAGGCCGCCAGGTCGCTCTGCCACTGGTCGGGGTCCACGCCCTCGGGGACGCCGACCGAGCTCGTCGTGTCGGCTCCGGCGGGATCGGGCATGTCGTAGCCCTTCTCGCGCATGCACGCGGCCAGCGAGACCGCCTTGTCCTTGCCGCCGGCCGCCGTCGTGGCGTCGTCCTTCGGCGTCCCCGAGCACGCGGTGAGCAGTGCGGGCAGCAGCAGGGCCGCTGCGGCGACGGCGATGAACGCGCGCGGGCGGCGGACCGAGGTGGTGGTGGTCGTCATGGTGGTCTCCTTCGTGGCGTGGACGGAACGGGACCGGTGGTCCGCTCCGTGTTCGTGCCACCAGGACACCAAGCGCGGTGTTTCGCGCCGGGTACGCCGACGGTTACGTCGGCGAAACGTCGACCCGTACCCGCAGCCCACCGCCGTCGCGCGCCGCGATCGAGAGCCGCCATCCGTGCGCCTGCGCGACGGCTGCGACGATCGACAGCCCGAGGCCGCTGTGCCGGTACGCGGCGGCGCTGTCCGGGCACCGTCGGAACGGCTCGACCAGACCCGGCGCGACGCTGTCGGGGACCACCGGCCCGGAGTTCTCGACGGTGAACCCGCCCACGTCGGTGGTCACGCGCACGAACCCACCGGGCACGTTGTACTCGACGGCGTTCCCGACCAGGTTGACGAGGAGCTGGCGGACGAGCGTCGGCTCGCCGCGCACCCCGACGGGAGGCCCGTGGCGGCGTGCACGGGTGAGGGTCACGCCCGCCTCGTGGACGGCGTCCGCCACCCCGCTCACCACGTCGTCGACCGTGCCGTCCAGGTCGACGGGCTCGGTCGCGCCCGCCAGGCCACGGTCGGCCTCGGCGAGCAGGAGCAACGACCCCACCAATCGCTCGGTCCGGCGGTTCTGCTCGAGCAGCTCGTCGCGGGTACGGCGGACGTCGTCGGGGCCGGCGTCGTCGGGCAGCCCGATCTGCATCGCGGCACGTTGGACGGCCAGCGGGGTCCGGAGTTCGTGCGAGGCGTGGGCCACGAAGCGTCGCTGGCTCTCGAACGCGGTCTCCAGGCGGCCGAGCAGGTCGTCGACGGTCCGGGACAGGCGTCGGAGTTCGTCGTCGGGGCCGCCCAACCCGATGCGTTCGTGCAGGTTCGAGGCCGAGATCCGCTGCGTCGTCGCGGTGATCCGGTCGATCGGCCGGAGCATGCGCCGGCTGACGAACCACCCGACACCGCCGGCGAGCACACCGGCGCCCGCGATGCCCACCGCCGACCACTGCCACTGCTGCGTCGCCACGACGGCGACGAGCATCGTGCTCTGCGCCTGCGCGGTGGACGACGGATCCGGCTCGCTCGGGCTCTGCGGGGACACCGGCGCCGGCAGCGCCGGTCCGGTCGCGGTGTCCGACCCCGGCATCCGTGTCGAGATGGAGCTGATCGACGTCACGTTGACGAACACGAGCACCGCAGCGGTCAGTGCCATCGACGCGAGCGCGAACACCAGGGCGGTGCGCGCCCGGATGCTCCAGGTCCGCCGGAGCCGTCTCACAGCGCGTAGCCCTCGCCCGGGACCGTGCGGATCGGATCGGGGCGGCCGAGCTTCTTGCGGAGCTTCGACATCGTCACCCGTACGGCAGCGGTGAACGGGTCGATGTTCATGTCCCAGACCTTCTCGAGCAGTTCCTCGGCGGAGACGATGCGACCGTCGGCTCGCAGGAGCGCTTCGAGCACCCCGAGTTCCTTCGAGGTCAGGTCGAGCGGTCGGCCGTCACGGGTGGCCATCCGGCGGTTCGTGTCGAGGACGATCCCGGCGCGTTCGAGCACGGGCGCGACCGGGGCGACGCTGCGGCGGCCGAGCGCCCGGACGCGGGCGACGAGCTCGGGGTACTCGAACGGCTTGGCCAGGTAGTCGTCGGCGCCGAGCTCGAGGCCGTGCACGCGGTCCGTCAGGGTCGTCGCCGCGGTGAGCATGAGGATGCGGGTCAGGCTGCCGCGCGACGCCAGCCGACGTGCGACCTCGTCGCCGTGCACCCCCGGGACGTCACGGTCGAGCACCACGACGTCGTAGTCGTTCACCGCCAGCAGTTCGTCGGCGTGGTCGCCGCGGTAGGCGACGTCGACGGCCATGTCCTGCCGCGACAGGCCCTTCGCGACGAGGTCGGCGAGGGCTGCTTCGTCATCCACCACGAGTACACGCATCCGGACATTACATGCGATATACCTCGGCATCCGCTGGGTCGAGGTGGACGACCCCGGTCTGCTCGTCGATGCGGACCCGGAACCCGCCCGTCGGGGCGCCGGGAACGGCGGTGAGCGGCAGGCTGTCGGTGGTGAGGTGCTCCATGCCCCCAGCCTGTGACGTCGTCTGTTTCGTCGCCGTAACGCGCGTGCCAGCCGTGACCGTCAGTGCGACGCGTCGAACGGCACCTCGCCGTGGTCGCTCACACCGGCGCGCTGCCGGTAGGCCAGGTGTCCGCCGAGGTACCCGCCCACCCCCACGACACCGAGCGCGGCGAACCCGAGCAGCTTGCCGGCGCCGTGGTTGCCGTTCTTGCGCTGCCACCACGACAAGCCGTACAGCGAGATGCCGACCCAGTTGACGGCTTGGTGCACCCACCCCGTGCGCAGCTGTTCGCGGTCGAGTTCGGACCAGTCCACGTACCCGGCGAGGCTCGCACTACCAGACGACACCAGGCCGACGCCGACGAGGGTCTTCGCGGCCCTCGCGTTGCCCTTCCCGCCGAACACGTCGAGCACGGCGGCCGAGATCCAGGCCCCGAGCGGCACCTGCACCATGAGTGGGTGCAGCGGGTGCCCGAACGGCACACCGTGCAGCAACTGCCGCAGGGCCTTCGGCCGGGCGAGGGCGTTCACGACCGAACGGTCGATGTCGACGGCCTTGTCGAGCACGCTCGCGTGCTCGACGGTGTCGGTGAGGCGACGGATCGCGCGGATCTCAGGCATGCCCTGCAGCCAACCCGGGAGGCCCGTGCCGGGTCCCAGGAACCGGCCCGGGCCTCCCGTCGGTCACCCCACCCACCCCGGAACCAGGTTCCGGACACAGCACCACGCCGTTCCGCGGTGTCGTGTCCGGAACCTGGTTCCGCGCGGCTGTCGCCTACTCCTCGACGACCTCCGCCAACTGGAACGGCTCGACGGTCAGGCCGTCGCCGTCCTCGGCGACGTCCACCCGGACGGTGTCGCCGTCGCGGACGTCACCGGACAGGATCGCCCGCGCCAGCTTGTCGTCGATCTGCCGCTGCATGAGGCGGCGGAGCGGCCGCGCACCGTAGAGCGGGTCGTACCCGCGTTCGGCGAGCCAGCCGCGCGCCTCGGGCGTGACCGCGAGCTCGAGTCGGCGGTCGGTCAGGCGACGGGCGAGCCGGTCGACGTAGAGCGACACGATCTGGCCGAGGTCGTCGGCCGTCAGGGCCTGGAACACCACGATGTCGTCGAGCCGGTTGATGAACTCCGGCCGGAACGCCTGCTGCACGAGCTCGCGCACGGCGTCCTCGCGCTGCTCGTCCGTCAGCGTCAGGTCGGTCATGAACTGCGAGCCGAGGTTCGACGTCAGCACGAGGATCGTGTTCCGGAAGTCGACCGTGCGACCCTGCCCGTCCGTCAGCCGGCCGTCGTCGAGCACCTGGAGCAGCACGTCGAACACCTCGGGGTGCGCCTTCTCGATCTCGTCGAGCAGGATGACGGAGTACGGGCGACGCCGGACGGCCTCGGTGAGCTGCCCGCCGGACTCGTAGCCGACGTACCCGGGCGGGGCGCCGATCAGCCGCGAGACCGAGTGCTTCTCGCCGTACTCGCTCATGTCGATGCGGACGAGGGCCTTCTCGTCGTCGAACAGGAACTCCGCGAGCGCCTTGGCCAGCTCGGTCTTGCCGACGCCGGTCGGTCCGAGGAACAGGAACGATCCGGTCGGACGGTCCGGGTCGGAGATGCCGGCGCGGGTGCGGCGGACGGCCTCGGACACGGTGTTCACGGCGGTGCGCTGTCCGATGATCCGGCGGCCGAGCTCGTTCTCCAGGTGCAGGAGCTTCTCGGTCTCGCCCTGCAGCAACCGGCCGAGCGGGATGCCCGTCCACTGCGCGATGACGGCGGCGATGTCCTCGTCGGTAACGCTGTCGTTCACCATGCGGTCGGCGGACTCGGCCTGCTCAGCAGCCGCGAGCTCCGCTGCGATCCGGGGCTTCTCGGCGTACTCCAGGCGCGACACCGTCGCGTAGTCGGCTTCGCGCTGGGCACGCTGGCTGCGCATGTTCAGGTCGTCGAGCTGCTGCTTCAGCTCACCGATGCGGTTCAGGCTCGCCCGCTCGGCCTGCCAGCGCTGCTCGAGCTCGCCCAGTCGTTCCTCGCGCGTGCGCAGCTCGTTCCGCAGGGTCTCGAGCCGGGCCTTCGAGGCGTCGTCCTTCTCCTGCTTGAGCGCGAACTCCTCGACACGCAGCCGGTCGACGTTCCGCTTCAGTTCGTCGATCTCGACCGGGCTGGAGTCGATCTCCATGCGGAGCCGGCTGGCGGCCTCGTCGATCAGGTCGATCGCCTTGTCAGGCAGCTGCCGACCGGAGATGTACCGGTTCGACAGGCTGGCCGCGGCGACGAGCGCGGAGTCGTTGATCGTGACCTTGTGGTGCGCTTCGTAGCGCTCCTTGAGCCCGCGGAGGATCGCCACGGCGTCCTCGACGCTGGGCTCCCCCACGTAGACCTGCTGGAAGCGGCGCTCGAGGGCGGCGTCCTTCTCGATGTACTCGCGGTACTCGTCGAGCGTCGTCGCCCCGATGAGCCGCAGTTCGCCGCGCGCGAGCATCGGCTTGAGCATGTTCGAGGCCGCGACGGACCCTTCGCCGCCGCCGGCACCCATCAGCGTGTGCAGCTCGTCGATGAACGTGATGACCTGGCCGTCGGAGTCGTTGATCTCCTTGAGCACGGCCTTGAGGCGCTCCTCGAACTCGCCGCGGTACTTCGCGCCCGCGATGAGCGAGGAGATGTCGAGCGAGACGAGCCGCTTGTCCTTCAGTGAGTCGGCGACGTCCCCGGCGACGATGCGCTGTGCGAGCCCCTCGACGACGGCGGTCTTGCCGACGCCGGGCTCGCCGATGAGCACGGGGTTGTTCTTGGTGCGGCGGGTGAGCACCTGGCTGACGCGTCGGATCTCGGAGTCGCGTCCGATGACCGGGTCGAGCTTGCCGCTGCGAGCGATCGCCGTCAGGTCGACGCCGTACTGCTCGAGGGCGGTCTTCTGTCGCTCTTGCGAGTCAGGAGCACCCTGGAGGTTCGCCATGCGTTCCGTCCTTTCGTTGCGGTGGTGTTGTACTTGAGTCTACTGCACTCAACTTACGTCGGCGCCGGGAGATTCCGGATCCCGACGGCGCTGACGACCGCGCCGGCCAGCAGGAGGACCGCCATCACGACGACCGCCCGGTGCAGGCCGGCGACGCTCATCTCGCCGCCGAGGACCACGCCCGCGAGCGCGACCATCACCAGGCCGGCGATCCGCGCGATCGCGTTGTTCACGGCCGACCCGACGCCCGCCTCGGACTGCGGAACGGATCCGAGCACGGCACTGGTCAGCGGTGTCACCATGAGCGCGATCCCGAACCCGATGAGCACGAGCCCGGGGAACACCGCGACCCAGTAGCCGTCCGGCTGCGCACCGACCAGCAGCATCAGGAGCGCACCGACCGCTGCCACCGCCGGGCCCGCGGCCATGAACCAGCGCGGCCCGAACCGTCCCGCCAACCCACCCACGGCCGAGGACACCAGCAGCAGGACCACCGTCGGGGGCAGCGTCGCCAGGCCGGCGAGCCAGGCGGGGAACCCCCAGACCTCCTGCAGGAACAGGGTGACCACGAAGAAGACCATGCTCAGGGCGCCGTAGATCGACAGGGTGGCGAGGTTGCCCACCGCGAAGTTGCGGGCCCGGAACAACGCGAGCGGCACCAGCGGCGAACCGGTCGTCCGGGTCACGTGGAGCTCCCACGGCACGAACGCCCCGAGCGCCAGGGCACCGAGCACGAGCGCGGTGACCACCACCGGGGCACCCCACCCGAGCCGCTCCTGCTCGATGAGCCCGAGCACCGCCCCACCGACCCCGACGACCGCCAGCACGGCGCCGACCACGTCGATGCGCGGTCGGATCGCGGGGTGTACGTCACCGGTGATCCGCAGCACGAGCGGGATCGTCACGGCGATCGGGACGGCGGTCAGCACGAAGATCCACCGCCAGCCGATGCTGTCGACCACCATCCCGCCGACCACGGGTCCGAGGATCGTCGACGCGCTCGACCAGGCGGTCCACGTGCCGATCGCCTTCGACTGCGCGGCCCCGCGGAACGCCGCCACGATGAGGGCGAGCGCGCTCGGGGTCACCAGGGCGCCGCCGACACCCTGGAACGCCCGCGAGACGATCAGGAACTCCCCCGTCGGGGCGATCGCACACGCGACCGAGGCGATCCCGAACACGACGAGCCCCCACGTGATGATCCGGACCCGACCGAACACGTCCGACAGTGATCCGGCGACGAGGATGAGCGAGCCGAGCGTCACCAGGTACGCGTCGACGGTCCACTGCTGCACGACGAGTCCGCCGCCGAGCTCCTGCCGGATCGCGGGGAGCGCCACGTTGACCACGCTCGAGTCGAGCCCGACGACGAACGACGACAGGATCGCCACCACGAGCACGGTGCGCCGGTCGTCCCGGAGCGGCGCGGTCGCGCGGGGTGCAGCAGTGGTCATGTGCTCATCCTGCGCCCCCTCGGACCGCTGCGCGCCCCGCACGACGAAGCCCCCGCGACCGGAGTGGTCGCGGGGGCTGCCGACAGGACGGGGCTGGGTGTCCTGAGCTGGTGTTCTAGCGCCGGGAGTCGGTGTTCGGCTGCGCGCTCGGGCCGGGGTTCAGGATCGGACCGGCAGCGGGCTCGGCGGGAGCGTTCGGCACGGTGCTGGTCGGGGCCGCGGTGTTCTGCACCGTGGTGTCGCCTGCCTGAGCCTTCTTCTCGTCGTCGGTCATCTCCTTCTTGAAGATGTTGATCGACTGCCCGAGGCCCTTGGCGAGCGCCGGGAGCTTCGTCGCGCCGAACAGCAGGATGACGATCCCGAGGATGATCAGCAGGTGTACGCCGCCGAGGTTTCCGAGCATCATGACTCCTTGATCTGGAACTGGTCGCCGTCCGCAGGTCTTCTTCGACCCACGCGGCGGAAGTCCGTGTTCCCCCCATCGTAACTCTCCCGCTCCCCGATGCCCAGGCCGGGGACCGGAACGGACACCGTTCGCACAGGGAAGCGCACCCGCTCGAGCGCGCTGATCGCCGCTAGCCGGTCGACAGCGCCCGGTCCAGGCTCCACAGGACGGGTTCGGCACGGAGCGCCGGGATGTCGGCCTCGGTCACACCGGTGAGCCGGAAGGTCACCCGCTCCCCGGGCAGCAGGGTCATGAACCCGCGGTCCACCACCCCGGACGCGGTCACCCGGTCGGGCTGCACGAGCAGGTCGCGGACGACCGTCTCGGCCTCGACGGTCAGGTCGAGCCCGCCGTCGACGGGCGTGAACGCAGTGCGGTACCGCGCGGGTTCCCACCGCACGTCGACGTCGGGGCCCGGTGTCCAGACCGCCCGACGCCAGTCCATGTCCGCCACGATGAGCTCCCGCGCGGGGTCGTCGACCACGCCGACGGACTCGGGCAGGGCGACGACGGCGACCCCGGCGGACGACAACCGGACGGGCAACGACGCCTCGGCCAGGATCGTGCCGGCCGTGGTGACCCGTCGCACGCGCACCACGCTGTCGTGGCCGCCGCGCGTGGACCGGACGGCGACCTCGACGGGCGAGGACCCGAACGCACCGGGCGAGACGCCGAGGGACAGGGTGTCCGCCACGTCGCCCAGATCAGCCGTCTCGCCGGCGGAGGCCGAGCGGCCGGGGTGATCCGGGCCTCCCGTCCGATCCGCACCGGACGCGACCGGCGAGGCGGGCGCGACCGCTCCGGAGACCGGTGAGACGGGCGACGACGCCGGCGACGCAGCCGGCCCGGAGACGGCGGACGGCGCGACCGCCACCCGCGACACGGGACGGATCGTCAGCAGGACGTCGTCGTACAACCGACGCAGCTCGTGCGCGAGCGGCTTCAGCCGCCCCGCCGAGTCGATCGCCGACCACGACGACACCGGCCACAGGTCGTTGAGCTGCCACATCACCACGCCCGTGTTGCGCGGCCAGTGGGTGCGCCAGTGCTCGACGCCCGTCGCGATGGCCCGAGCCTGCTGCAGCTGCGTCAGGTAGTGCCACGCATCGAACGAGAAGGGCCCCGTGCCGAACCGGGGCTCGATGCCGCGGGCCAGCTTGCCCATCCCGTCGGCAGCCTTCTGGTGGTGCACGACCCCGGGTGCGTCCTGCGACAGCACCTCGTCCGCGACCCCGTCCCGCAGCGTCCGCCAGGCGGGCGGCGCCTGCCAGCCGAACTCGGACACGAACCGCGGCACGGATCCGCGGTAGGCGGTGTCGGGCAGGCGGTTCCAGGCGTCCCACGAGTGGTGCGTCTCGTGGTCGACGTCGTTCGCGGGCAGCGACTCGGCGCCCGACCACGGCGAGGCCACGGTGTAGAAGCGCGACGGGTCGACCGCGTCGACGATCGTCGGCAGCAGGTCGAGGTAGTAGTCGAGGCCCCAGCCGCGGTCACCGAGCGAGTCCGCCCAGCCGTCCACGTCGTGCAGCCAGATGTTCTCGTTGTTGCCGTTCCACAGCACGAGCGACGGGTGCCGGGCGAGGCGGGCGACGTTGTCCCGCGCCTCGGCGATGACCTCGCTGCGGATCGGTTCGACCTCGGGGTACGCCGAGCACGCGAACGGGAAGTCCTGCCAGACGAGCAGGCCGAGTTCGTCGCAGACCTCGTAGAAGTCGCGTGACTCGTACACGCCGCCGCCCCACACGCGCACGAGGTTCGTGCCGAGCGACGCCGCCGCGGTCAGACGGGACTGCAGGCGCGCGCGGTCGACGCGGGAGATGATCACGTCGTCGGGGATCCAGTTCACCCCGCGCACGTCGATCAGCGTCCCGTTGACGTGGATGCCGAAGGGACGACCCATGTCGTCGACCTGCGTGTCGATCCGCGTCGACCGGAAGCCGGTGCGGAACGTGTCGCGGTCGAGCACCTCGCCGTCGACCGTCTGCAGCTCCACGACCACGTCGTACTGCGCCTGCGCACCGTAGCCGCGGGGCCACCAGCGCAGCGCCTCGGGCACGCGCACCGTGACGACGGTCTCGTCGTCCTTCGGCGTCAGCTGCGCCCGCGACCGCTGCCGCGTCGGCGTGCCGTCCTCCTTGAGACCACTCACGGTCACGACGAGCACCAGGTCGTCGTCCTCGCCGTCCTGGTCCAGGTCGTTCAGGCCGGAGCGCTCGACGGTGATGTGGGCGTCGAGCACGCCCTCGCCGGCCTCGACGTCGACGAGCGGGCGGACCTCGCGCAGCCGCGCGGTCGACCACCGCTCGATCGCGACCGGTCGCCAGGGACCGCTCGTGACGGCGGTGAGCCCCCAGTCCCAGCCGAAGTTCGAGGCGTTCTTGCGGATGTACGGGAACGGCTCGTCGTACGGGCCCGGCATGCTGCCGGCCTTCGCGGCGACCCGGCCGGCCTCGCGGTACGGCGACTCGAACAGGATCTCGAGGTCCTTCGTCGTCGCGCCGGACCCGGTCTGCACGCGCGCGTCGAAGCGGTAGCGCCGGTGCATGTTCCGGGTCGTGCCCACGACGACGCCGTCCAGGCTCAGTTCGGACACCGTGTCCAGGCCGTCGCAGACCAGGTCGACACGTTCGTGGCCCCGCGGGTCGACGTCGACCGCGGTGCGGTAGGCCCAGTCGGCCCGGCCGACCCACTTCGCCGCCTGCTCGTTCAGGTGGAAGGTCGGGTCCGGCAGCAGGCCCTCGCGCTCCAGGTCGGTGTGCACCTGCCCCGGCACCGTCGCCGGGATGCTGCGTCCCGCGACGCCGTCCGGCGCGCCGGTTCCTCCGGCCATGGTCACGGTCCAGCCGTCGCGGAGTTCCTCGCGTTCGAGGGTCATGCGGGTCCTTCTCTTCGGCGGACGGGGTGTCCGTCGCCTCGGTCGGGACGCCGGCCGGCGGCCCGCCCCGTGGCCGGTTGGTCGGCCTGGAGGCGCGGCACCGGTTGCCCGGGCGTCGTCACGTCGCGCGCGCGATCGGGTGGCGCTCGCGCGTGGGGGTGCTCGGCGATGCTAGTACGGGATGCTTTCGGCAACCTACGTGGTGACAGCGCGACTTCGTGGTGACAGCGCGGTCTCGCGCGTGCAGGGTGGGGAGGTGATCACCGTTGCACTCGCCAGGACCCTCCGCGACGCCGGCCTGCGCTGGCACCCCGAGACGGGCGACCGGTTCGTCATCGACAAGCCCGAGGTGGACGAGGACGTCTACACCGTGTCCGAGATGACCGTCGAACGACACGACTCCCCCACCGGCACGATCCTGGGCTTCAACGGGACGACCGAGTGGGCGCTCGACTCCGTGACCGCGTCGGAGTCGCTGTGGCTGCCGCGTGAGGACCAGTTGCGTGAGCTCCTCGGGCCGTCGTTCATCGGGTTGACCCGGGTGTCGGTGAACGGCCGGATCGTCTACACGGTCACCGCGACGATCGGCGGTGCTGACCGCAGCTTCGCGTCCGAGGTCCCCGCGATCGCCTACGGCCAGGCGCTGCAGGCGTACATCGCCGCTGCGCTGTCCTGAGGGGCGCGCCCGGGGTGCCCGATCCTGGACGTTGCCGGAATGGCTGCTGGGGGTCGTTTGGTTGCATGGCACCATGACCGTTCCGAACATCACCCTGAACGACGGCAAGACCATCCCGCAGCTCGGCTTCGGCGTCTTCCAGATCGACCCTTCGTCGACCAAGGAAGCGACGCTCACGGCGCTCGAGGTCGGCTACCGCCACATCGACACCGCCGAGATGTACGGCAACGAGAAGGAGGTCGGCGAGGCCATCGCGTCGTCCGGCATCCCGCGTGACGAGATCTTCGTCACCTCGAAGCTCAACAACGGCTTCCACGACCCTTCGGCAGCTGCCGAGAACGGCAAGAAGTCGGCCGACCTGCTCGGCGGCTACACCGACCTGTTCCTCATCCACTGGCCGCTGCCCACCGTCTCGGACTTCGTGCCGACGTGGAAGGCGCTCGAGGAGCTCTACGCCGCCGGCACCTCCCGCTCGATCGGCGTCAGCAACTTCCAGGCGCACCACCTGCGCCGCCTGCGTGCCGAGACGGACGTCCCGCCGGCCGTGAACCAGATCGAGGTGCACCCGTACCTGGCCCAGGACGAGCTCCGCGCCGTGAACAGCGAGCTCGGCATCGCGACCGAGGCGTGGTCCCCGATCGCCCAGGGCCTCGTGCTCGACGACGAGACCATCACCCGCATCGCCGGCGCCACGGGCAAGAGCCCGGCGCAGGTCGTCCTCCGCTGGCACATCCAGCGCGGCGACATCGTGTTCCCGAAGTCGGTCACGCGTGCCCGCGTCGAGGAGAACTTCGCGATCTTCGACTTCGAGCTCTCCGACGAGGACATGACGGACATCACGACCCTCGACAAGGGCCACCGAACGGGTCCGGACCCCGACACGTTCGACTACGTCCCGGAGTAGTCAGCAGTTCCCACGAAGGGCGGTCGCGCGGTGCGCGGCCGCCCTTCGTCCGTCGGTGGCGCGGCGTGTGCGCGGCGTGTGCGCGGCGGCGCTCAGCCTGCGTGTGGCGTGTGCGCGGCGGCGCTCAGCCTGCGTGCCGCGTCACTCGGCGTTGCCGGTCGCGAGGATGCCGAGCGCCGAGTCGCCGGGCCGGGCGTCTGCCGGTGTGCTGATCACCGGCGACCACCGCAACAGAGCACCCGGCTCCTGCCGGAACCCGGAACCCGTCGCCAGTCCGTACGTCATCGTCGTGCCGTCGGCACTCCGCACGCCGCCACGCAGCACCAGGTTCGCGCTGGACGTCCACGTGCCGCCGGGAGCCCGGTAGGAGCCGGGGAGTGTCGTCTGGCCAGCGGCGAACGTCGTCCCCTCGGGCGCCGTCACGGTCACGGTTCCCGAGATGCGGGTGATCCGGGCGTGGACCGAGAGCGTCGTCGGTACCGCAGTGTCCGCACCTCGGTTCAGATCCGTCGCCGGCGACTCGGCCGGCCGGATGGGCTGCCAACCCGGGACGTCCTCGCGGTCGATCGGCTCGAGTCGGCCGTCCACGAGCCGGAAGGCCTGCGGGACGCCGCCGTCCTGGACTGATGCGCTGTCATGGTACGCCGCGAGCAACGCCGGTTCCTGGTGCGCGACGAGCAGGAACTGCCCGTCTCGGTAGGGGCGGTCCCCGAAGACGTCGTTGAGCACCGCACCGGTCTGATCGCCTCGGACCGAAGCAGCGGCGATCTCGGAGCCGTCCGTGTCCAGGTGCGCGATCGTCAGGTAGTCCCGCTCCGCCCACGACGTGTGCGACTTGTACGAGGTGACCGCCCGCCAGCGCAACCGCTCCTCCGCACCGTCGACGGCCAGGGACCCGACCACCCGGTTCCCCTGCCCCCGTGCGAGGACCGCGTTCCCGCCGACGGAGTCCGCCCGGACGACGATCGCGTCCTCGCTGCCGCTCGAGCTCCGGAGCACCACGGCCAGCTGCGCGGCTCCGGCTCCGACCGTGTCCGCGATGCCGATGGCCCCCGCAGCGGTCGCCGTGCCCCGCCCGCTGACGGTCCCGAGCCCGCCGACCGCGGGTGCCGGCAGGTTCCAGCGACCGAGCGGCACGTCCGGTACGGAGTCGCTCACCACCCCGACGGGTGGGTCGTAGGCCGGGATCTCGTGCTCGATGACCCGTTCCCGGGAGTCGACGTTGTCCCAGATGCGCTGGTCGAGATCGGGGTACACCGCGATGGTCGACCGGGTGGCGTCCGACATGGGGAACCCGAGGGCGTCGTAGAACGGCTCCAGGTTCCGGTCCGCGATGCGCGATGCCGTCCGGACGAAGAGCGCGTGCTTGTCCTCGGTGGTGAGGACGTTGAGGTTCGTCAACGCCGCCTCGACCCGCAGCGCCTGGAAGAAACGAGGCATGTAGCCGTCGCCGAACGCTCGTCGGAGCTGCTCCCATGCGAGCAGTCGGATCCGATCGTGCGCGGTGAGCCAGTCGCGATCGTCCGACGCGAAGTACGCCTCGAAGTCCCGGACGCTCTCGTCCCACCGGCTCCCGAAGCCCAGACCGTCCTGGACGGCGAGGGAGGACAGGTTGGTGACGGTCTCCGACGTCCCCGGGAACAGGTTGATCGGCGCTTCGTAGGTGTGGCCGATCTCGTGCCACAGGGCCCACTGCGCAGCAGGTGCCTCGGCGAACAGCTCCCTGGCGGCGCCGGTGTCGACCTGGAACATGATGCGGGTGCTCGTCGCGTTGGCGAAGCCTGCGCCCGTGTCGGGCGAGACGATGTGGATCCGGTGCGGGTGCTTCCGGGACGAGCCGACCGCTCCGTCGACCAATCCGTACGTGGCGTTCGTCAGCTCCACGACCCGATCCCAGTTCGCCGTCCGCGCCTCGAGGTCATCGGCTGCGATCGCGGCCCCGGTCTTCGGCTTCTGGAAGTCGCCGAACATCCGCTCCGCGACGACCTCGACGAACGGCGCGTCGCCGAACCGACGCATCTGCTCCGCGAACGACGCGTTCGTGGATTCGCCGCGGACGAAGACGGGGACGGCGGTGCCGCCGGTGAGCGTGGCCGTCACGTGCCCAGCAGCAGCGGTGCTGACCAGCGAGACCATGCCGTCGTGGGGTGCGGTGACGACGTTCGTCCCCGCCGAGAGCGCCGTGCGGTGGTACCCGACCTCGCGACCGTCGTTGTGCGCGGCGTACGGACCCATCAGCCCGATGGCGACCTCCATCGCCGGGGCACCCGCGGGCACGTCCACCCTGATGTCCTGACCGCGCGCGACGAACCGCGCGGCCGGCTGCAGGTCGCTGTGGGTGTACTTCCTGCCCTCGAGCTCGGCGGCTGCGGCCGCCGTGCCGATCCCGTGCACCAGGACGCGCGTCGAGGAGCCGTCGTCCGAGTGCCGGATCGAGGTCTCGTGCGGATCGCCCACAGCGGATGCAGTGGGCGCGTTCACGGCGTACGTGATGCCGAGCAGGGAGACGGCGGTGACCGCGAGCGCGATCTTGAGTCGGGACATATTCGGTATTTTACATGTCTCCGACCGACGACTCCCGAACGGCGGCTTACCAGTCCTGGGCCGGGCGCTCCACGCGGGGCGGCAAGGTCGAGGTCGTCGGCATCGACGTCACGCTCGATCGCTCCGACGCGACGCGGTGACCGTGAACCGGTCGGTGCGCGTGATCTGCCGGGTCGGCCCGACGACACGTTCCAGCACCGACCGGTACCGCAGGTGCGAGTTCCAGACACACCACAGTTCACCGCCGGACTGGAGGATCGTGGCCGCGTTCCGGAACATCGCTTCGGCCGCGTCGGTGGTCACCGTGGTGTCCGCGTGGAACGGCGGGTTGCAGAGCACCAGCTGGGCGGACCCGGCTGCGAGCTCGTCGCCGGCGTCGGTTCGCAGTGCCGTCACCCGGTCCGCGACGCCGTTCGCCTCAGCCGTGGCCCGCGTCGAGGCCACCGCGATCCGGGACACGTCGGTCGCGACGACCTGGACGTTCGGTCGACGCAGCGCGATCGCCGCTGCGATGACGCCGTTGCCGGAGCCGAGGTCGACGACGGTCCGCGCGGTCGGCACGGCACCGTCCATCGCTTCGAGCAGCACCCGGGTGCCCTGGTCGAGCGAGGCGCCGGCGAACACCCCACCGTGTGCGACGAGGGTCATCCCGAGGTCGTCGACGTGCACCGAGCGAGGCCACGGGTTGGTCGCGGCCGCGCGGTTCGCCTGGGCGCGCAGCGGATCCTGCGCGATGAGCAGCCGTGACTTCCCCCGTCCCCGCGACGCCGTGACCTCGCCGAACGAGCGGCGCAGCACGTCGTTCTGCGACACGTGCATGTACTTCACGTTGCCGCCGCACAGCAGCACGACGTCGGGAGCGGCGAACCGAGCAACTGCTCGGGCGATCTCGTCGAGCCGGTCGTGCGACTTCGACAACCGCAGCACGACGAGCCGGACGTCGCGGAAGGCATCCTCGAGCGAGTCGGGGTGGTGGAAGCCGCGCAGCCCGAACGTGCCGGCGTTCGCTTCGAGGGCCCGCTCCCCCACGAGCGAGTCCTGCACGACCCGGATGTCCGAAGCGCCGTACTGGGTGATGAGTCCGAGCGTCAGGACCCCGAGCCGATCGTCGACGACGGCGACCTCACCGGGCTGTCGCAGTGCATCGCCGTGCACGTTCGGCGCCTCGTCGATGAGGAACCGGTCGGTGCCGTCGATCGCGATGAGATCCGGGGCGGAGTCGTCGCGGCGGCGGAAGAGGTCGGCGAAGTCTGGCACCGCGTCAGCGTACCGACCCGACATCCGTTTTCCTGTCGCTCGACATACCTGCAGGTTGATATACAACATATGGATATCCTGACAACTCCCCCACATCAGGAGTCCTCATGGCACCCTCCCCCTTCCGCGCGACGGCGCTCACCTGCACGGTCCTCGTCGCCACCCTCGGCGCCGGTCTCGCCGTTCCCCTCGCCGCCACGGCCGCCCCGGCCACGACGCCCTCGACTTCGTCCGCGGTCACCGCCTCGCCCGTCGACGACATCCCGGTCGACGCCGCACTCGCCGCACCGCGCGTCCTCTCGATCACGAACACGACGGTCGGGTCGTCGTCGGTGATGGGCACCGCGGGCGGCGACGACGTCTACCTGCTCGTCGGCGACGAGATCGTCGACCGATCGATCGGCGACGGCGGCCTGTTCCAACTGTTCGCGCAGGACCGCCACAAGGACGCACAGCTCGACCTGGTGCGCGTCCACCGCGCTCCCGACGGCCGATCGTCCAGGACCGAGCGCATCGCGATGCCGCGCACGCTGCAGGTCGACGGTCTCCGCGAGACGAACCGGTTCACACCGGGAACCAACCGTTTCACCGGCTCGGCGACGGCCGGCGCGACGATCACCGCGACCGACGCCTCGGGTGCCGTGCTGTTCACCACCTCGGCCGGTCCGGCACGCGGAGCGCTCGGTTCGTGGACGGCGAGCACTGCTCTCGCGCCGGACGCCACCTACGACATCACCTTCCGCCAGACGACGACGGATGGTCGCACGACGTCGATCGACCACGTCGCCTTCGAGTCGTCCGCTGCACCCGCCCCGGTCCTGCGCGCCCTCGACCGTCGGCTGAGCGGTGAGTACCTGCTCCGCGGCTCCATCCACACACGCGCGACGGCGGTCGAGGTGCAGACCGAGGACGGCACTCCGATCGCGTCGACCACACCGGCCAACGGGAGCTTCAGCATCCTGGTCCCCGCGGACCGCGTCGGCGAGACCGTGCTGCTCGTCGCGAAGTCCGGCGCTGTGCCGTCCGCGACGACCGCGGTCGACCTCGGCCCGCTCGGCGAAGACCGCACCACCCCGCCGCCGGTCGTCCGCGACGTGCACGTGCACCCGGACGGCCGGGTCCAGGTGATCGGCGAGCGTCAGAAGACGAACGGCATCTGGGTGCTCGACGGCGACCGCGTCGTCGCGGGCTACCCGGGCGACGACGGCGGGTGGTCCTTCACCATCGGCAAGGAGTCCACCGGCAAGCAGCTCGACCTGGTCACGCTCGCGTTCAACGGCCAGCAGTACAGCGGCGTCTCCGAGCGCGTGGCCCTCCCGCGCCTGCTCGAGGTCGACGGCGTCCAGGACACGAACACCTACGTGCCCGGTCAGCGTGCGTTCTCGGGCACGGCCGAGGCGGGCGCGACGATCACAGCGACCGACCAGGACGGCAAGCCGCTGTTCACCACCACGGCGAAGGCTGCCCGGTCGGGCATCGCCACCTGGCGGGCCACTGCCGACCTCTCCGCCCACGACGGCTACACCCTCGCCTTCACGCAGACGACCGCCGACGGCCGCACCTCCGCCATGCGGGACATCGCGTTCACCGCCGAGGTGCAGGAGACCGTTCCGGTCACGGTGACGACGAAGACCGTCGTCCCCGGCATCTCGAACCACATCACGGGCACCGCCACCCCCGGTGCCACGTTCCGTGTCCTGAACCCCAGCGGCACGCAGATCGTCCCGGGTACGCACCGGGTCGCCGACGACGGCACCTGGTCCTTCGACCGCGTCGTGTCCAAGGGCGCCACCAAGCTCGACATCGTGATCGAACAGACCGTCAACGGCACCGCGACGAAGTCCGGCACCTTCTCCCTCGCCGCCGCCACCGAGCGCGAGGTCACGGTGACGACGAAGACCGTGGTCCCCGGCATCTCGAACCACATCACGGGCACCGCCACCCCCGGCGCCACGTTCCGTGTCCTGAACCCCAGCGGCACGCAGATCGTCCCGGGTACGCACCCGGTCGCCGACGACGGCACCTGGTCCTTCGACCGCGTCGTGTCCAAGGGCGCCACCAAGCTCGACATCGTGATCGAGCAGACCGTCAACGGCACCGCGAAGAAGTCCGGCACCTTCTCCCTCGCCGCGAGCTGAGCACACCACGCACCACGCACCACGCACCACGCACCACGCACCACGCACCACGACGACAGCACCACGACGACAGCACCCCCGAGGCCCAGCAGCCTCGGGGGTGCTGCGGCTCCGGGCCCCGTACGTCGGCGCCCTGACCCCGCACCTCGGCGTCAGCCCGTCGTCACCCTCGCCCCGCCACTCGCGATCCGGACCCGTGCCGTCCCCCAGGTGTTGCCCCGGACGGCGAAGTGGTTGTCAGCGCTCCCGAAGCGGACCGCGACGACGAGCGCACGCCGCGCGGAGTCGAAGTGGTTCCCCGTGATCGCTCCGTCGTTCGCGCCGGCAGGCACGTTCACCCCGACCCCGGCCCCACCGACACCGACCACCCGGTTCCCACGGATCGTGACGGCCGCGTTCGAGTGGGCGAGACAGACGCCGTTGTCGACGCTCGCCTCGATCCGGTTCCCGTCGATGGTCATGCCTCGGGTCAGCTTCAGGAGGATGCCACCCTCGCCCGGAGCACCACCGCCACCCGTCAGGACGTTGTCCGACACGGTCCCCGTCGCGCGCGGCCGGGTGGAGCCGACGGTCGTCCCCGCCCCGCTCACGACGATCGCGGAACCCGGTGCGAGGTCGGACGACCTGGTCACGGTGTTGCCCGTGATCACGATGCCGATCGGAGCGACGCTCGTCTGTTCGCGGTCGTGCGGGTCCTTCGACGGCACGGCGGCGATGCCGACCCGGCACCCCGACACGACGTTGCCACGGATCTGGATGTCCTCACCCGCGTGGGTGTCGATGCCCTCCCACTCGGGGACGTCGGTGATGCGGTTGCCCGTCACGCGGACCCGCGCCGATCGCCGAGCGTGCGCCGGGTCCCACCGCGCATCACGCGTGAGGGTGATGCCGTAGGAGTTCACCCGGTCGCCGGGTTGTCGGACGTCCCGAACTGCGTTGCCGTCGATCAGGCCGTCCACGACTCCGACACCGACGATGCCGGCGTAGCCCAACCGTTCCATGGTCGTGCCGGTGACCCGGAACCGGTCGCAGTACTCGAGGTGCACGCCGTCGTGCGGGATGTCGTGGAAGCGGCCGCGACGCACCGTGATGCCGCGCAAGGGCGCCCCTCGATTCCCCACGACCGCGATGCCGTGTCCGGCGCCGCCGGTGTCGGCACCGGTCCCCGTGACCACGGCGTCGACGATCTCGACGTCGGACGCCTCGATCACGATCGCGGTCGCGTCCGTCACCATCGTGATCGCACCGGTACCGGTGAACCGCATCCGGAGCGGCCGCCGGAGCACGAGGCTCCGCGAGCGTCTCCAGGCGCGGTCCACGACGAAGTCCCCTCCGGAGGGCACGGCATCGACCGAAGCCTGCAGGGCATCGGTGCCGACGTCGTCAGCTGCCTCGGTCGCAGCCGGACGCCGCAGTGCGACCACCGCGGTCAGTCCGACGCCACCGGCCGCCGCCGCGAACAGTGTCCGGCGACGGAGCCGTCCGGCCGGGCCCCTCTGGTCATCCACCACGTTCACTCCCTCGGCGGGGCGGTCACTCACCCCTGCAGGCGCGACCCTACGGCGCTCCCCGCACACTGTCCACTCGTTGGTATTCCAGCATACGAGGCACATTCTGTATCTCGCGTTGTCGGATAGGCGATGGGTTTTCACGCCTGATATGTTGCGTGCCATCCGGACCCTCCGGACACCGACGGGCCTGCCCGTCCGCCCTCAGAGACGAGAGAGACACATCGATGAAGAGACACCCCCGCAGGAGCGTGGCACTCACCGCCACCGGCCTGACCGCCCTGACGATCGCTGCGACCGCCGGGCTCTCCCCGGCGAACGCGGCGGCAGCGGACGAGTCGGGCCGAACCCTGGTCGGCCCCCTCGTGACCGAGACCTCGGCCTTCGCCGGTGACGCGTCGATCCCGACGTTCAGTGCACCGTCGGCGGCACCGGCCGGCGCGGAGATCCCGGCGAACCGGGCGAACACCCTCGCCGCGGCGCGGGCTGCCGCCGTCCGGTGGAGCATCCCCGCCCCCGGGGCGGTCACCACCGTCCGGCCGCTCTCCGATCCGGACCTGTGCCTCACGGCGGCGACGGCCTCGATCACGAGCTACTCGCCGGTCACGCTCGAGACCTGCGTCGACGGCGAGGCGAAGCAGCGGTTCCGCACCGCGGCGAACACCGGCTCGAACAACCCGATCGGCACCGGTCTGCAGTCGACCTACAACCGTGGCTTCCTCGGCCTGTTCAACACCGACCGCGTCATGCGCCTGCAGTCCCAGAACGTCGCCGACCGGCTGCCGAACACCGAGGACTTCACGCCGAACTTCAGCGCCCGCGTCGACTCGACCGACGTCTCGACGCGGAGCGCCCAGATCTCCGGCACGGGGACGCCGGACGCGACCGTCCTCATCGACGGCCGGAACCCGCAGGCGGTCGACGAGCACGGGCAGTGGACGGCACGCGTCACGAACCTCCCGCTCGGCACGAGCACCATCGCACTCGAGCAGTACGAGGGCACGGAGCGGACCGGGTCGACCGAACTCGAGGTGACGCTGACCACCGCGCCGCTGACGTTCGAGGCGGCGTTCACCCCCGGCGACCTGACGGCTCCGGTGACGGCGAGCGGCACGGCGCAGGCCGGTGCCGAGGTCCGGCTGTACGACGCCGCGGGGAAGCAGCTGGGCGAGTCGGTCACGGCCGGCCGCAGCGGCGACTGGGAGACCACCATCCCGGCACCTGACGCCGGCGGTGTGATCGCGGTCACGGCTGCGCAGTTCATCGACGGGGCCCGCGACACCGAGCACGAGGTGACGCGCGAGGTCGACTACGGCACCGCGGTCAGCCTCACCACCCCGGGGGACGGCGACGCACACAGCGGCGGCTCGGTCGCGATGTCCGGCAGTGGCGAAGCAGGGTCGGCCATCCACGTGGTCGAGGTGACCGCGGACGGCGAGCGTGTCGTCGGTCGCAGCGCCGAGGGCGTCCTGCCCACCGGCCGCTGGTTCGTCGACACGGAGGACCTCGACCGCGCTGAGCACGTCCTGCGGGTCGTCCAGGGTTCGAAGGGCGCCAACACCACCACCGCCGAGGTCACGATCAACCCCGGCGAGACCGGCCGTCTGACCGCGGTCCGACTCTCGGGTCCGCAGACCGTCACCCCCGGGGTGTCGAACCACATCTCCGGAACCGGTGAACCCGGCGCGACCTTCCGCGTCCTGAACGCCTCGGGCACGCAGATCGTCGCCGGCGAGCACCAGGTCGACGACGCGGGCAACTGGTCGTTCGACCGGGTCGTGACCAACGGTGCGACGAGCTTCGAGTTCATCATCGAGCAGACCAAGGGCGACCAGGGGCCGGAGCCGTCCGAGCTGTTCAGCATCGCCGCCAACCAGGGCTTCGCGCCCATCGAGACCAGCACCCGGGCCGTCGACCCGGGCGAGGTGAACACCTTCGAGGGCACCGGTCCCGCCGGGGCGACGCTCCTCGTGCTCAACGCCTCGGGCAACCAGATCGTGGCGGACCCGGTGACGGTCAGCGACGAGGGCACCTGGAGCTTCGAACGGGCCGTCTCGCGCGGCGCGACGAAGTTCGACTTCAAGTTCGCGGTGTCGGTCTCCGGATCGGAGTTCACGACGTCGCTGTTCACCGTCCACGCGAACACCCGGTGACGTCCCGCTGACACGACGATGCCCCGGACCGATCGGTCCGGGGCATCGTCGCACGCCGAGGGTCAGCGCGGCCCGCGGTACAACACGATCTGCGTGTTCCGCTGCGGCCGCGCACCGGCCCGCAGCGACACCGCGGCACCCGTCGTCGTCGCCGCGAACACGCGCGCGCCCGGCCGGTTGATGAGCTGGTCGGCCAACGCGGTCTCGAGCTCGCGCACCCGGTCGCGCAGGTCCTTGTTCTCGTTCTCCAGGTCGAGCACGCGCCGGATCCCCTCCAGCGACACCCCCTCGGAGCCGAGGCGCGCGATCTCGCGCAGCTGCGCGACGTCGCGCATCGAGTAGCGGCGGGAACCGCCGCGGGTCCGGCCGGGCACGACCAGGCCGAGCCGGTCGTACTGCCGCAGCGTCTGCGGGTGCATCTCGGACAGCTCCGCGGCGACCGCGATCGCGAAGACGGGCGAGTTCTCGTCCATGTCGGTCATGGCGTGTTCCTTCCGTCGTTCGCGTGGTGGTGAAAACCAGCCTGGAGGCCCGGCGAGCGTCCGTCAGGAAGCCGCACCCCGCCTCCAGGCCGGTTTACTGCTGTGGTTGCGTGACGCTAGTCACGCGCCTTGGCGAGGAGGTCCTCGCGCGGGTTCTCGTCGGGAAGCGCCTCGGCGAGTGCCTCGACGGCCTCACGCTGCTTGTCCGACAGGTGCGACGGCACCGCGACCTGGACGGTCGCGAGCAGGTCGCCCGTGCCGTTCTTCGTCGCGACGCCACGGCCCTTGACGCGCAGGACGCGACCCGACGGCGTGCCGGGAGCGACCTTCAGCTTGACGGGCGAACCGCCGAGCGTCGGGACCTCGATCGTCGCGCCGAGGGCTGCCTCGACGAACGTCACGGGGACGTCCACCCGCAGGTTCAGACCATCGCGCTCGAAGACCGGGTGCTTGCGGACCGAGACGGCGACCACCAGGTCACCGGCCTCGCCGCCGTCGGGCGAGGGTTCGCCCCGACCGCGGAGCCGGATCTTCTGGCCGTCCGCGACCCCCGCGGGGATGCGGACGTTCACCGGTCGACCGTTGCCCTGCGACAGCTTGACGGTGTCGCCGGCGATCGCCGTGGTGAAGTCGAGCGTGGTCGACGCCGTGACGTCGCGACCCTTCGTCGGTCCACCGAAGCCGCGGTAGCCGCCGGAGGTCTGGCCGAAGCCACCACCGCCGCCGAACATCCCGCCGAGGATGTCCTCGAAGCCGCCCGCACCGCCCGGGCCGCCCTGGCCGAAGCGGACGCGCTGTCCGCCCCCGCCCTGCTGCTGCCCGAACATCCCGCCGAAGACGTCCTCGAAGCCGCCGCCCTGGCCCCCGCCGCCCGCCGTGAAGCGGGCGCCGGAGCCCATGGCGCGGACCTGGTCGTACTCCTGGCGCTGCTCCTTGTCGGAGAGCACCGAGTAGGCCTCGCTGATCTCCTTGAAGCGGTTCTCCGCCGCGGCGTCACCCGGGTTGGAGTCCGGGTGGAACTGCCGCGCGAGCTTCCGGTAGGTCTTCTTCAGCTCGGCCTCCGACGCGTCCTTCGACACTCCGAGGACCTTGTAGAAGTCCTTGTCGAACCAGTCCTGACTGGCCACTGGTACCTACCTTCCGTTCCGGCTCAGGCCGGGACCGCCACCGCGACCTTGGCCGCACGCAGGACGCGCTCACCGAGCTTGTAGCCCGGCTCGACGACGTCCGCCACGGTCTGGCCGGTGGCACCCGGGGTCGGGAGCTGGACGATCGCCTCGTGGATGTTCGGGTCGAAGGCTTCACCCTTCTCGCCGATCTGCACGAGCTTGAACTTGTCGAAGCCCCCGCGGATCTTCTGGCCGATCACCTGCATCGGGCCCTCGGCGAGGTCACCGTGGGCCTCGGCCCGGGTGAGGTCGTCGAGCGCCGGCAGCAGAGCCCGCACCACTTCGGCGATGGCGACCTCGCGGTTCGCCTCACGGTCGCGCTCGACGCGCTTCCGGAAGTTCACCAGCTCGGCCTGCGCGCGGAGCATGTCCGCCCGCATCTCGGCGACGAGGTCACGGTCCGTGTCGGACAGCTTGTCCTCCTGGATACCGCGGGCGGCGTCGTCGAGCAGGGCCTGGTCCTCCGGGGAGAGGTCGTTCGCCGCGTCCGTTGCCGGGCCACCGGCGGCGGGGCCGTCCGTCGGTACTTCGACGTCGGGCCCCTCCGCCTCGATGAGGTCCTCGGGCTCGGCCGCGTTCGTGGCGTCGCCCTCGACCTGAGGGTCTTCCTCGTTCGGCACGTTGTCCTTGGGATCCGTCATCGTTACTTCTTGTCCTTGTCGTCCTCGTCGTCCACGACCTCGGCGTCGACGATGTCCTCGTCGTCCGCCGGCTGCTCACCCGCGGGCTGCTCGCCACCGGCTGCACCGGCTGCTGCGTCCTGCTGGCTGTAGATGGCCTGGCCGAGCTTGCCCTGCGACTCGTTGAGCTTGTCGAAGGCCGTCTTCACGGCGTCCTCGTCCTCGCCCGCGAGCGCGGACTTGAGCGCGTCGACGTCGGCCTGCACCTCGGACTTGACGTCCTCGGGGAGCTTGTCGTCGTTCTCCTTGATGAGCTTCTCGATCGAGTAGACGAGCTGCTCGGCCTGGTTGCGACGCTCGTTTGCCTCCCGACGGGCCTTGTCCTCGGCCGCGTGCTCCTCGGCTTCGCGGACCATGCGCTCGATGTCCTCCTTCGGCAGCGACGAGCCGCCGGAGATGACCATCGACTGCTCCTTGCCGGTGCCCTTGTCCTTGGCGGACACGTGCACGATGCCGTTGGCGTCGATGTCGAAGGTGACCTCGACCTGCGGGACGCCACGGGGAGCCGGCGCGATGCCGGTGAGCTCGAACGTGCCGAGCGGCTTGTTGTCGCGGGTGAACTCGCGCTCGCCCTGGAAGACCTGGATCGCGACCGACGGCTGGTTGTCGTCAGCGGTCGTGAAGGTCTCGCTCCGCTTGGTCGGGATCGCGGTGTTGCGGTCGATGAGCTTCGTCATCAGGCCACCCTTGGTCTCGATGCCGAGCGACAGCGGCGTGACGTCGATGAGCAGGACGTCCTTGCGCTCGCCCTTCAGAACACCCGCCTGCAGTGCCGCGCCGACGGCGACGACCTCGTCCGGGTTGACGCCCTGGTTCGGGGACTTGCCACCGGTGAGCTGCTTGACGACCTCGGCCACGGCGGGCATGCGGGTCGAGCCACCGACGAGTACCACGTGCGCGATGTCGTTGACCGAGACACCGGCTTCCTTGATCACGTCGTTGAACGGCTTCTTGGTGCGGTCGAGCAGGTCGGAGGTCATCTGCTCGAACTGTGCGCGCGAGATGGTCTCGTCGAGGTTGAGCGGGCCCTCGGCCGTGAGCGTCAGGTACGGCAGCTGGATGTTCGCCGACATCTGCGACGACAGCTCCTTCTTGGCCTGCTCAGCCGCTTCCTTCAGGCGCTGCTTGGCGATCTTGTCCGTGGACAGGTCGACGCCGTGCTCGTCCTTGAACTTCTTGATCAGGTAGTCGACGATGCGCTGGTCCCAGTCGTCGCCACCGAGGCGGTTGTCACCGGAGGTCGCACGGACCTGGATCGTCGAGAAGTCGTCGTCCTTGCCCACCTCGAGCAGGGAGACGTCGAACGTGCCGCCACCGAGGTCGAAGACCAGGATGAGCTCGTCTTCCTTGCCCTTGTCGAGGCCGTACGCCAGTGCAGCAGCGGTCGGCTCGTTGATGATGCGCAGGACGTTGAGGCCGGCGATCTCACCGGCGTCCTTCGTGGCCTGGCGCTCGGCGTCGTTGAAGTACGCCGGCACGGTGATGACCGCGTCGGTGACGTCTTCACCGAGGTACTGCTCGGCGTCGCGCTTGAGCTTGCCGAGGGTGCGGGCCGAGATCTCTTGCGGCGTGTACTTCTTGCCGTCGATCTCGGTGGTCCAGTCGGTGCCGACGTGACGCTTGACCGACGCGATGGTGCGGTCGACGTTCGTCACGGCCTGGCGCTTGGCGGTCTCGCCGACCAGGACCTCGCCGTCCTTGGTGAAGGCGACGATCGACGGCGTGGTGCGGAGGCCCTCGGCGTTCGCGATGACGGTGGGCTCGCCACCCTCGAGAACGCTGACGACCGAGTTGGTGGTTCCGAGGTCGATGCCTACTGCACGTCCCATGTGTGGTGCTCCTTCTTGCTCGAGGTAAGTCGTTGGACTTGCGTCCGATGGACTCAACTCTACTCAGGACTCGGTTGGCGTCAACTCCGGGAGGCCGAAGTTGCGTCGATCCCACTCAACTCCCAGGTCGCGCTTATCAGCAGGCCGGATCGTTCTGTGAATATTTCACATGCTAGTATTGGCACATCATGTGCGGCACGAGCCGCTGCATGGACATCCTCCCGAGCGCCGCGTGAGCGGCCCGTCCTGAAAGATGCACATGTCAAGCAAGAAGAGGGCGACCACCGCCCTGAAGTCCTTCGGCGCAGCGGGTCTCGCTGTCGCCACCATCGTGAGCGGGCTGTCCTTCGGTCCCGCCGCCGCTTCCGCCGTGCCCGGAACGTCGTCACCGGGCAACCAGATCGACGCCTTCACGGTTACGCCACCCACCAACTACGGCGCGCGAAACCTTGATGCCGGTGGTTTCACGGTCTACGGCACTCCTAATTGCCAAGGCGACGTATATCAATGCGATCTCGTCGTGAGCTTGAGCTCAAATCCCCACCACACCGGGAGCTGGATCGGCAGCAACGGGTCTCGATACAACTACTGGGGCTGGGCGGCCGGGGAGACGAAAACCGTCTACTTCTTCACGGGTGGGAACACACCCATGGGAGATCCCGTGTTCTCCGCGAGCCGATCCATCCAGGTCACCCGGCCGCTGACCAACGTCGCGTTGACGGCGAAGGTCGACTCCGTTGACAACATCGCCAAGAGCGCGGTCGTGTCCGGTACCGCCACCAAGGGCGCGAAGGTGTCGATCGGGAGCCAGGAGACCACCGCGAACGCTTCGACCGGCGCGTGGAGCCTCACGGTCACCGGC